>NZ_DASQMZ010000111.1:0-20581 GCF_035645235.1 Paenibacillus sp. | reverse complement strand
GCTCGGGTTTTTGAAATAAGGCTTGCGCGAAGCCCCGATTCCCGATGTGGGAGCCGGGGCTTCTTTGCGCGCGCGAGCATTGCGGGCGCCGCTTCAACCCAAGAACTGCCGGCGGAACTCCGTCGGCGTCAGCCCCTCTTGCTGCTTAAACAGCTTGATGAAATAACTCGTGTGCTCGTACCCGACGCGCCGTCCGACCTCTGCGACCGGCAGCGCGCCGTCCGCGAGCAGCAGCTCCTTCGCCCGGCGCAGCCGGTGCTTCGTAACGTATTCGAACGGCCGCATGCCGAGGGAGCGCCGAAACAACGCGCACGCGTACTGCGGCGTGACGTCGAGCGCCCCCGCGAGGTCTTCCAGCGTCAAAGCCTCCGCGTACCGGTCCTCGATAAGACGCAGCATCGGCGCGATGCTTTGGAGACGCTGCTGCCGGGAGCCGCCGGCTTTGAACGACGCCTGCTTGGCGAGCTCGAGCAGCAGCGGGTAAAGCACCGCCGAGCCCTCGTAGCCGCGGAACGGGTCGCCGCCGCGCAGGACGTCCGCCGCCCGCTCCAGCCGAAGCCGCAGCGCCTCCGGGTCGGACACCGTATAAACGCCGGACTCGAGCAGCTGCAGCTGCTCGAGCACGTCCGGCACGACGCCGCCCTGGAACGTCACCCAACAGACGCTCCAAGGCTCTTGCACGGCATAATACCGGTGCGGCACGCCGGCGTAAAGCAGCATACCCTGGCCTTCGGAGACGTCCGCCGCTCCGGGCGCCGACCCTCCCAGTTCGAGCCGCCCTTGGCCGCGGACGCATTGAATCCACTGGTACGAAAAATAGCCGTCCGGCCGGTCGATCCGCTCTTGATTCGTCCAGCCGCCGGCGCTCGTCAAATACATCGGCAACTGCAGCTCTAAATCCGTCAAGACCGGAAAAACGTTCTGGTCCAGCATCATCCTTTTCCCCATCCCGAACATCCGTTTAATATCCTTATACTATCAAGAAAATTGTGAGATTGATACCGCCATCGGCGAGGATTATGATACGCATATAATCATACTCCGAGCGAAGGATGTGCGGATGAAGACCATGTATCGACAAAGCAGCATGTGGTTCGGCGGCGACTATAACCCGGAACAATGGCCGGAGGACGTATGGGCGGAAGATATGCGCCTGATGAAGAAGGCAGGGGTCAATCTAGTCAGCATCGCGATTTTCAGCTGGGCGAAGCTGCAGCCGACGGAGACGACGTACGAATTCGGCTGGCTCGATCGGCTGATGGACTTGCTGCACGAGCACGGCATTCGGGCGGACCTCGCGACGGCGACGGCGAGCCCGCCCGCCTGGATGGCGAAGCACTACCCGGAGTCGCTCGCGGTAGACGAGAACGGCGTCCGTTACGGCTTCGGGTCCCGACAGCACTATAATCCGAACAGCCCGGTATACCGTAAGTTTGCGTCGGAGCTCGTCCGGCGGCTCGCGGAGCGCTACAAGAATCATCCTGCGCTCGAGATGTGGCACGTGAACAATGAATACGCCTGCCATGTGCAAGCGGATTACAGCGAAATCACCGAGCGGAAATTCCGCGAGTGGCTGAAGGCGCGCTACGGTACGATCGAGGAGCTGAACGACCGGTGGGGGACGGCCTTTTGGAGTCAGCGGTACGCGGAGTGGGACGAGGTGCCGCTGCCGCGGCGGACGCCGACGTTCCCGAATCCGGGCCAGTCGCTAGACTACAATCGGTTTATGAATGATTGCATCCTAGAGCTGTACTTAATGGAAAAGGAAATCCTCAACGCCGCGACGCCGAACGTTCCGGTGATGACCAATTTCATGGGCGCTTTCCGGCCGCTCGATTATTGGAAGTGGGCGCCGCATCTCGACGTCGTCACCTGGGACAGCTATCCGGACCCGCACGAGGGGCGCCCGATCGATGCGGCGATGCAGCATGATTTAATGCGCAGCCTGCGCGGCGGACAGCCGTTTCTCTTGATGGAGCAGGTGACGGGGCAGGTGAACTGGCGCCCGCGGAACGCGCTGAAGAAGCCCGGCGTCATGCGCCTGTGGAGCTACCAGACGATAGCGCGCGGCGGCGACGGCATCTTGTTTTTCCAATGGCGGCAGTCTCGCGCCGGCGCGGAGAAGTGGCATAGCGCCATGGTGACGCACACCGGCGACGAGCACAGCCGCATCTACCGCGAGGTGGAGGCGCTCGGGAACGAGCTGAAGGCGCTCGGCGGCGTCGTGGGCTCCCGGGTGGAGGCGCAGGCGGCCATCGTCTTCGATTGGGAAAACTGGTGGGCGATCCGGCTGCCGTCCAAGCCGAACGCGGACGTGGTCTATTTGGAGCAGGTCCAACGCGTCTATCGGGCGCTGCACGCCAAAAATTTCGGCGTCGACTTCGTGCGCCCGACCGATGACTTAAGCGCCTATCGATTGGTCGTCGCGCCGACGCTCTACATGACGACGCTCGAAGCGGCGGCGAACCTGACGGGGTATGTCGAGCGGGGGGGCACGCTGCTCATGACGTTCTTCAGCGGTCTAGTCGACGAGAACGACCGCGTGCATCTCGGCGGGTACCCGGCGCCGCTCCGCAAACTGCTGGGTCTAACGGTCGAAGAGTTCGACGCTATGGCGGCGGGCGCAACGAACCGGATCCGGTCGACCGGCGCGAAGGACTGGCTGCGGGGCGAGTGGTCCGCCGAGCTGTGGGCGGACGTTATCCGCCTCGAGGGCGCGGAGGCGCTGGCGACGTTCGCGGACGACTTCTACGCCGGCGGCGCGGCGGCGACGGCGCACGCCTTCGGGCAAGGCCGCGCGTATTACGTCGGCACGTTCGCCGAGCAGCCGTTCCTCGACGCGCTCGTCGCGGGCATCGCCGGGGAGATCGGCCTGCGGCCGGCGATCGAGGCGCCGGAAGGCGTGGAGACGTCGGTGCGCGCGGGCGCCGGCGGACGGTACGCGTTCTTGCTGAATCACGCCGGGACAAGCGCGAGCGTCCGTCTCCCCGAAGGGCGCTTCAAGGACGCGTTGACCGGCGCCGCGTACGGCACGGGCGACGAAATCGCGCTCGATCCGAACGGCGTCGCGATTTTGAAGTGGGAGTAACTATAGAGCCGACGCGGGGGCTATCCTAAAGTCGTTAGACTTGGGACGGCCTTTTTCCCGTTGCCTGCCGCTTCCGCTCCGCCTCTCCTTCGGCGGGCTCGGTTGCAAATAGGAGAATCGTTGGAGTACACTGGAAACCATGAATGAACACAAACGGAACGTCCGCGTCCGGCTGACCACCGTGAACGACGGGCAACAGACGGTCGTCGATACGGACGGCGAAGCGTATTTGCGCGGAGGTCACACGTATATTCGATATCGGGAGCCGTCCGCCGATCTCGCGGGCGTCACGACGACGGTGAAGCTCGGCGCCGGCGGCATCGCCGTCTTGCGGCAAGGCGCGGTGCGCGCGGAGCAGCGGTTCGTGCCGGGGGGCGTCGCCGTAGGCTATTACGAGACGGCGCAAGGCGCGTTCCCGCTCGAGACGCGCACGGGAGCCGTCGACGTTCGCTTCGAGGGCTTCGTCGGGCGCGCGGCTTGGGACTACGAGCTGTGGGTCGGCGGCGCGGAAGCGGGACGATTCGAGGCGAACTTGGACGTGCAGGAGGCGGAGGGTACAAGATGAATGCATTAGAGCTGCAAAAACAAAAGGTGACCGAGGCGCTGCAACAGGCGGCCGTGAGAGCGGGACTCGTGCCGGAGAGCGAGCTGCCGGCGATTACGCTCGAGGTGCCGAAGGAGAAGGCGCACGGCGATCTGGCGACGAACTTCGCGATGCAGATGACGAAGCAGGCGAAGAAGCCGCCGCGGGCGATCGCCGAAGCGCTGCTCGCGGCGCTCGACGGCGGCGCGGCCGGCATCGAGCGCGCCGAGATCGCGGGACCCGGCTTCATTAATTTGTTTATGGATAAGTCGTACTTGCGCGGCGTCGTCCTCGAGGCGATCCGTCAGGGCGACGATTACGGCCGCACGAACACCGGCGGAGGAGCGAGGGTGCAGGTCGAGTTCGTCAGCGCGAACCCTACGGGCAGCCTTCACCTCGGCCACGCCCGCGGCGCGGCCGTCGGGGACGCGCTGTGCAACGTGCTCGACTTCGCCGGTTACCGGGTCGAACGAGAATACTATATCAACGATGCGGGCAATCAGATCGCGAATCTCGCCTATTCGATCGAGGCGCGCTACAAGCAGGCGCTTGGGCTGGACGCGGCGATGCCCGAAGACGGCTATCACGGCGAAGACATCGTCGCGTTCGGCCGGGAGCTCGCCGAGGCGCGGGGCGACGCGCTGCTGTCGCTGCCGGACGCCGAGCGGTTCGCGTTCTTCCGCCAATACGGGCTCGAGCGGGAGCTCGACAAAATTAAGCGGGATCTCGAACGGTTCCGCGTCCGGTTCGATCACTGGTTCAGCGAGACGTCGATCTACGCGAACGGCCTGATCGAGCCGACGCTCGCGAAGCTGCGGGAGAACGGGCATATTTTCGAGCACGAGGGCGCGACGTGGCTGCGGACGACGCCGTTCGGCGACGATAAGGACCGCGTGCTCGTCAAGAACGACGGTTCGTTCACGTACCTTCTTCCCGATATCGCGTACCATTTAAATAAATACGCGCGGGGCTACGACCGGATGATCAACATCTGGGGCGCCGATCACCATGGCTACGTTCCGCGAATGAAGGCGGCGATGGAGGCGCTCGGGGAAGACCCCGCCAAGCTGACGGTGCTCATCGCGCAGATGGTGAGCTTGTACCAAGGCGGCGAGAAGGTCAAGATGTCGAAGCGAACCGGCAAGGCGGTCACGATGGAGGACCTGATGGACGAAGTCGGCGTGGACGCGACGCGGTATTTCTTCGCGATGCGCAGCACCGACTCGCACCTCGACTTCGATATGGATCTTGCCGTGTCGCAATCGAACGAAAACCCGGTGTACTACGTGCAGTACGCGCACGCGCGCATCTGCAGCGTCTTCCGCCAGGCGGAGGAGAAGGGCGTCGCCGTGCCGGCTTCGGCCGACGGGCTCGATCTGGCGCCGCTTGCCTCCGAGGCGGCATACGACCTGCTTCGCAAGATCGGCGAGTTTCCGGCGGAGGTCGCCGAGGCGGCCGAGTCGATGGCGCCGCACCGCATCGTCCGGTACGTCTTCGAATTGGCGTCCCAGTTCCACAGCTTCTATAAGGCGGAGCGGGTGCTCACCGAGGACGAGACCGAGACGCGCGCGAAGCTGGCGCTCTTCCGGGCGCTCCAGGCGACGTTCGTCAACGCTTTGCGCTTGATCGGCGTACACGCGCCGGAGCGGATGTAAGCGCGGCAGGCGCGCGCCCTACAGCTGCAAGTGCCGGAAGGCGCGCACCGCATCGAGGCGGCCCGGGACCCGGGCCGTCTTTCGTTTGAGCTTAAGCGGCAGCTGCCCGGCAAGAATCGTCCGCTTCGCCTGCGGCGGCGTCAAGCCGGGACGGGCCGACATGGCGAGCGCGAGCACGCCGGTCACGTGCGCGGTCGCCATCGACGTGCCGTTCATCTCGTGGTACCGTCCCCGCGGCCACGTCGACAAGACGTTCTCGCCCGGGGCGAACACGTCGATGCGGCGTCCGCGGTTGGAGAACGAGGCGATGCCGCCGCTGGCGTCGATCGCGCCGACGCTGATCGTCTGCGGGAACCGGGCCGGATAATCGATGAAGCCCCGTCGGCCGTCGTTGCCGGCCGAAGCGACGATGATGACGCCGGCTCGCCGCGCGTTGCGAACCGCCTGCAGCATCGACTCGCTTCGCTGCTTCATGCCGAAGCTCATGTTAATGATGTGCACACCTTGCTGCACGCACCACTCGATGCCCTTCACGATGTCCGATACGTAGGCGGAGCCTTGGTGATCGAACGCCTTCACGGGCAGCAGCTCGGCGCGGGGCGCGATGCCCGTCATCGCGTGTCGGCCCGCCGCGGCGATCGTGCCGGCGATGTGCGTGCCGTGTCCGTTGTCGTCGAACGGCAACGTCCGCGGATTTACCAGGTTAATGCCCCGAGACAAGGAGGTCTGCAAGTCCGGATGGTAGAAGTCGACGCCCGTGTCGATGACGCCGATCCGCACCCGTTCGCCGAGCGAACGCTTCCAAACGGCGGGCACCCGCAGCGATCGAATGCCGGCGGGCACGAACGGCCGGCGCGCGCGCTCCGGCGGCGCGGACGAGGACGGCAAGGCGTGCACGGACACCGCCGAATCCTCCTCCGCGACGACGAGGCCGGCGAACTTGCGCAGGAACGCCGGGTCCAAGTCCCCCCGGCACGAGAACGCGCGGATGAGCGGCAGCGGTCGTACGGCTTGCAGGCGCGTATAAGTTTTCTTCGTTTGCTGGATCGCCTTCGCGATGCGCTGGTAATCAACGGCGTTCGCCACGCGCAAGATGATCCGCTTCGTCCCCCGTCGCGGGCGGGAGAGCGATCGATGCAACATGCTCACAAAGACGAAAGATTCCATGAACGACCCCCCCAACGATGATGCGCGCTCCGGATGAGACCCGAGGAATGCCACATTGTATGAGCGAGGAACGCCGGAGGGATGAGCGTTCGCCGTTTTTTTCGGAAATGGGCGAGAACACGTGGCGTCTTGCGGCGAGCGACATACAATAGAAGGGAGATGAGACACTCTCTTGTTTCCATCCGGGCCGGCGAAGCGCCCCGCAACGTCGGAAAAAAGCGGATACAGTCACGGCGAAGGGAGACCTTCGCCTCCGCCGGGCTTGCGCGTCGGACGAGTTGCATTTTTCTAAAAAATAGGTTTTACTAAGATGTGAAAATGGAAAGGGTAGCAGTATACATATTCTCTCCGCCCGGGACCGAGCGAGGCGAGGAGACCGAAAGGGTTGTGCATACCGTGAGCGAGTACAAGCTGAAGTTCACGCCCGACCAAGCGAAGGAAATTCCGATGGTCGACGTGGCGTTCGAAATTTTAAAGGCGGCCAATACGCCGTTTTACTACAGGGATTTAATGCGGGAAATCGCGAAGTTCAAGGGCTTGTCCGAGGAAGAGGCGAAGGACGTCATCGCCCAGGTGTACACGGAAATTAACATCGACGGCCGCTTCGCGTGCGTCGGACAAAATCTGTGGGGCCTAAAGCGTTGGTATCCGGTCGAGAAGGGCGACGAAGCCGTCACGGGCGGCGCCAAGCGTCCGCGCATTATTAACGACGAGGACGACGACGACGACGATTTGTACGCGGAGGAAGAAGAGGAAACCTACGACGCCGAGGAAGGCGAGGACTTCGACGCGCTGGACGAAGACCGCGACGACTTCGTCGAAGAGGAAGAAGAGGAAGTCGACGAGGAGCTGGAGGACGAGGAGGACGTCGAGGAGGACGCCGTGCTCGAAGAGGACGACGCCGCCGAGGATGACGAGGAAGCGGAAGACTTCGAGGACTTCGACGACGACGACAAGTAAGAGGGGGGGACCCCCCTCTTACTTGTCGTCGTCGGAGCTTCGCCGGCCCGAGGCATGTATTGACACGCCTTCTCCGGCACGGTACACTATCTTTTGGGCTACAGCCGGATATATTGGAAACGATAAAGTGCCCCGTCGCGGCGGGTGTCACTTTTTCTTGTTTTTATCACGAAAAATCGCCTCGGGAGAGGTTGCGTCTTAGGAGGAATCAGCGTCATGACGAAGTATATTTTCGTAACCGGAGGTGTCGTGTCTTCCCTGGGGAAGGGCATCACGGCGGCGTCGCTCGGTCGACTGCTCAAGAACCGGGGATTGAAGGTCACGATCCAAAAGTTCGACCCTTACATTAACGTCGATCCGGGGACGATGAGTCCGTATCAGCACGGCGAGGTGTTCGTTACGGACGACGGCGCGGAAACCGACCTCGACCTCGGCCACTACGAGCGCTTCATCGACATCAACCTGAGCAAAAACAACAACGTCACCACCGGCAAAATTTACTCCTCCGTCATTACCAAAGAGCGCCGCGGCGAATATTTGGGCGGCACCGTGCAGGTCATTCCGCACATCACGAACGAAATCAAGGAGCGGATCATGCGCGCGGGCCGCGAGACGCAGCCGGACGTCGTTATCACGGAAATCGGGGGCACCGTCGGCGATATCGAGAGCTTGCCGTTCCTCGAGGCGATCCGTCAGATGAAGAACGATATCGGGCGTCAGAACGTCATGTACATTCACGTTACGCTCATTCCTTATTTGAAGGCGGCCGGCGAGGTGAAGACGAAGCCGACGCAGCACAGCGTCAAGGAGCTGCGCAGCATCGGCATTCAGCCGCAAGTCATCGTCTGCCGGACGGAGCATCCGCTCGCGGACGATATGAAGCGCAAGATCGCGCAGTTCTGCGACGTCGATTCCGACGCGGTCGTCGAGTGCATCGACGCCGAGACGCTGTACGAGGTGCCGCTCATGCTGCAGGCGCAGCGTCTGGACGACATCGTGCTTCGCCATCTGGGCATCGACGTGCCGGCGGCGGACATGACGGAATGGCAGGATCTCGTGCGCCGCGTGAAGTCGTTGACGCACCAGACCGAGATCGCCATCGTCGGCAAATACGTCGCCCTGCACGACGCGTATTTGTCGATCGTCGAAGCGCTCGGCCATGCGGGCATCGACGCCAACACCGAGGTAAACATCCGTTGGGTGAACGCCGAAGAGGTGTATGACCACAACGTGGACGAGCTGTTGTCCGGCGTGCACGGCATCCTCGTCCCGGGCGGCTTCGGCGACCGCGGCATCGAAGGCAAGATCGCGGCGATCCGCTACGCGCGCGAGAAGCGGATCCCGTTCTTCGGCATCTGCCTCGGCATGCAGGTCGCGGTGATCGAATACGCGAGGAACGTGCTCGGGCTTCGCGGCGCGAACTCGTCGGAAATTCATGCGGCGACGCCGTACCCGGTCATCGACCTGCTGCCGGAACAGAAAGATATCGAAAACCTCGGCGGCACGATGCGGCTCGGCTTGTACCCTTGCAAGCTGGACGAGTCTTCGCTGGCGGCGCGCTGCTATAACGATGAGCTCGTCTACGAGCGCCACCGCCATCGGTACGAGTTCAACAACGCGTATCGGGATCGGATGGAGGCGGCGGGCCTTCGGTTTACCGGCACGTCTCCGGACGGGCGGCTCGTCGAAATCGTCGAGCTGCCGGACCATCCGTGGTTCCTTGCCGTTCAATTCCACCCGGAATTTACGTCCCGGCCGAACCGGCCGCAGCCGTTGTTCCGCGAATTCGTCAGCGCGGCGCTGCGGCTCCAACAATAGTGTTTTTTGCGGAAAAAGGTTGCCTCCTAGCGGAATTTGTCGCTTGGTGGCGACTTTTTTTATTTGTCAATGATTATATCTATTTTCCAGCGTTTTTTTTATGTTTGCGAGAAGGATTACGGGTTTCGGTCGCGAAATAGTTAGGGAAACGTTCAGTTGTCCACCCTTTGTATAGGGTTTCTTTTGGGGGACGGGAGGAGGAGTCATCATGAACAACGATAAAGTACTCATCGTTGACGATCAGAATGGAATTCGCGTGCTGCTCACGGAGGTGTTCAGCAGCGAAGGGTACAGGACGTTCCAAGCATCCAACGGGAAGCTGGCGCTGGACATCGTGCGTAACGATAAGCCGGACCTCGTGTTGCTCGATATGAAAATTCCCGGCATGGACGGGCTGGAAATTTTAAAGCATATCAAGAAGATCGACGCGAGCATTAAGGTCATCATGATGACCGCCTACGGCGAACTCGATATGATTAAGGAAGCTACGGAGAACGGCGCGCTCATGCACTTCACGAAGCCGTTCGATATCGACGAGCTTCGCACGGCGGTGAACGCGGAGCTGCGCGGCGGCTCGTCTCGGTTCGCGCTGTCGTAAAAAAGCGCGCCGGATACTCCTTAATACCATTCAGGACGCGATTGTGTTATAATTTGCTTCGGGTCGCGTCCGGCGGACAAGTATTTCGTGTTTTAGGGCACGGCCTCGAATAGGAGTTACATATAGGGAGGTTATACTTGTGCCGTTAGTTTCAATGAACGAGTTTTTACCGAAGGCGAAAGCGAACAAGTTCGCCGTCGGCCAATTCAACATGAACAACTTGGAGTTTGCGAAGGCCATTACGGAAGCCGCCATGGCGGAGAAGTCCCCGTTTATCTTCGGCGTTAGCGAAGGCGCGTTGAAATATATGGGCATCGAATATACGGTCGCGATCGCGGAAGCCGCCGCAAAGCAATCGGGTCTGCCGATCGCGTTGCACCTTGACCACGGCAGCACGTTCGAAGTCGCAATGAAGTGTATCCGCGCAGGCTTCTCTTCCGTCATGTTCGACGGCTCGCATCATTCGTTCGAGGAAAATATCCGACTGACGAAGGAAGTCGTCAAGGCGGCGCGCGCGATGGGCGTCTCCGTCGAGGGCGAGCTCGGCACGATCGGCGGCGTCGAGGACGACATCAGCGTCGACGAAGCGGATGCCGCGCTGGCGAAGCCGGAAGAAGCGATTCGCTTCTACGAAGAGACCGGCGTCGATTGCGTCGCGATTGCGGTCGGAACGGCGCATGGCATGTATAAAGGCGAAGTGAAAATTCGTTACGATATTATCGAAGAAGTCGCGAAGGCGATTCCGGTGCCGATCGTGCTGCACGGCGGCTCGGGCGTGCCGGACGAAGCGATCCGATTGTCCATCGCGGCGGGCGTCGGCAAGATCAACGTCAACACCGAAAATCAAGTCGCATGCACCGACGCGATTCGCGAAGTGCTGAACAAGGACGCGAAGGTCTACGATCCGCGCAAATACCTCACGCCCGCGAAGAACGCGATGGTCGAGGTCGTACGTTCGAAGATTCAATTGTTCGGCAGCAGCAACCAGGCGTAATTCGATTCGATACGTCAGGCGAAGAGCGGGGAAACTCATTCGACGAACATTCATGGCGCCGAGTGGTTTCCCTGTTCCTTTTTTTCCAACCGAAACCGGATTCGCCTCGGCCGACGGGCCGGGAGACGGTTTTATGCGAGCAGGGGGAACTGTGACGAATGACGCAAAAGCTCATGATCGCCGGCGGACGGCCGCTGCGCGGTACGGTAACGATCAGCGGGGCCAAGAATAGCGCGGTCGCCCTTATTCCGGCGGCGCTGTTGGCGGAGACGACGGTCGTATTGGACAACTTGCCGGATATTAGCGACGTCGCCATCTACGCCGAGCTGCTGGAAGAGCTGGGCGCGAAGGTCAGTTACCGGGACGGTCAAATGACGATCGATCCGACGAATCTCCGCTCGAAGCCGCTGCCCAACGGCAACGTCAAGAAGCTTCGAGCCTCTTATTATTTGATGGGCGCCTTGTTAGGGCGGTTCGGCGAAGCGCTGATTGGCATGCCGGGGGGCTGCAACTTCGAGCCGCGCCCGATCGATCAGCATATGAAAGGATTCGAGGCGCTCGGCGCGACGGTCACGAACGAGCACGGTTCCGTGCACATCCGGTCGACGTCGCTTCGCGGCGCGAAAATTTATTTGGACGTCGCCAGCGTCGGCGCGACCATTAACATTATGTTGGCCGCCTCGCGAGCGAGCGGCATTACCACGATCGAAAATGCGGCCAAAGAGCCTGAAATTATAGATGTCGCAACGCTGCTCAGTTCCATGGGCGCGAAAATCAAAGGCGCGGGCACCGAGACGATCCGCATCGAAGGCATGAAGGAGCTGCATGGCTGCCGCCATTCGATTATTCCGGACCGCATTCAAGCCGGCACGTACATGATCGCCGCGGCGGCGACGACGGGCGACGTGCTCGTCGACAACGTCATCCCGAAGCATATGGAGGCGCTCACCGCCAAGCTGCAGGAGATGGGCGCGCACGTGTACGAGATGGACGAAGCGATCCGCGTCGTCGGGCAGCCGGAATACGCCCAGATCGATGTGAAGGCGCTCGTCTATCCGGGCTTCGCTACGGATTTGCAATCGCCGATGACAAGCCTGCTGACGCGCGCGAACGGCGTCAGTATTTTAACGGACTATGTCTACAGCAGCCGATTTAAGCACGTTCCGGAGCTGCAGCGCATGGGCGCGAACATTCGGGTCGAAGGGCGGTCGGCGATTATTCAGAAGAGTACGCTGAACGGAGCGAAGGTGCGCGCGACCGATCTGCGCGCGGGCGCGTCCTTGTTTATCGCGGGCCTGATGGTTCCCGGCGGCGGCGTGACCGAGGTGGCCGGCTTCGAATATATCCGGCGCGGCTACGACATGTTAACGGACAACTTAACGCGGCTCGGCGCCGAGGTGTGGCTGGAAGACGAATAGAACCTCGGGATTCCGTCGATAACTGGTAGATAGATTGAAATCGAACGTTTATTTATATAAGAGAGATGTGGTGTTTGATCGATGGATCTTACTTTAGCCGATTTAGAGGCGATGAAGTTAACGGATTTATATAAGCTCGCCAAGACGTATCAGATTCCTTATTACGGGCAGCTCAAGAAGAAAGAGTTAATCTTCGCGATTTTGCGGGCGCAAGCCGAGAAGTCCGGGCTCATGTTTATGCAAGGCGTATTGGAAATTTTGCCAGAGGGCTTCGGGTTTTTGCGGCCGATCAATTACTTGCCCAGCTCGGAGGACATCTACATCTCCGCTTCGCAAATCCGAAAGTTCGACTTGCGCTCAGGCGACCTCGTGTCCGGCAAGTGCCGTCCCCCGAAGGAAAGCGAGCGGTACTTCGGCTTGCTGCACGTGACCGCGGTCAACGGCGAAGATCCGGACACGGCGTCCGAACGGCTGCACTTCCCCGCGCTTACCCCTCTGTATCCGCAGGAAAAGATCGTCTTGGAAACCGCTCCTAACGAAGTCTCCACCCGTCTGATGGATTTGTTCACGCCGGTCGGCCTCGGCCAGCGGGGGTTGATCGTCGCTCCGCCGAAAGCGGGCAAGACGCTGCTGCTGAAGAAAATCGCGAACAGCATTTCCAAGAACTACCCGGACATCAAGCTGTTTATTTTGCTGATCGACGAGCGTCCGGAGGAAGTGACGGACATGCAGCGATCGGTCGACGCGGAGGTCGTCTCCTCGACGTTCGACGAGGTGCCGGAAAATCATATCAAGGTCGCGGAGCTCGTCCTGGAGCGCGCGCTTCGTCTCGTGGAGCATAAGAAGGATGTCGTCATTCTGCTCGACAGCATTACGCGCCTCGCGAGGGCATACAACCTTGTCATTCCGCCTTCGGGCCGGACGCTCTCCGGCGGCGTCGATCCGGCCGCCTTCCATCGGCCGAAACGCTTCTTCGGCGCGGCGCGCAACGTGGAGGAGGGCGGCAGCCTCACGATTCTCGCCACCGCGCTCGTCGAGACGGGGTCCCGGATGGACGATGTCATCTACGAGGAATTTAAGGGCACCGGCAACATGGAGCTGCATCTCGATCGAAAGCTCGCCGAGCGGCGCGTCTTCCCGGCGATCGACATTCGCCGCTCGGGCACGCGCCGCGAGGAGGTTCTCCTCACGAAGGAGGAGCTCGACAAGGTGTGGGCGATCCGAAAGTCGATGCAGGACACGCACGAGTATACGGAGGCGCTGCTGAAGAAGCTCGCGGATACGAAGACGAACGAAGAATTCCTCAGCACGATCGAAATCAAACGCGGGGGCGCCTCGAGCTCCGGCTCGGCGGTTTCCGGCGGGGGCGCTTCAACCGGCGGCGCGCGGACCGGCGGAGGCGAACGCAAGCCGCGGACGGGCGTGAGCGCGCAGCCGCGGGCGTAACGCATTTTCCGAATATAAAGAAGGAGTGGTTCCCATGCAATTGGTCTACGCGGACGCGTCGGGCAATGTTTTCGATCACCCCGATTACGTCGCGCTCGGACGCGGTGGGGACGTGATTACGGAGATTTTGGAGGACGAGCTCATTCCGCTCCCCGAGGGGGCGACGCTCGTCTCGCTGCCCGGCACGCGCCCCGTCGCGGCGCACGCGGCTTCGGGCGAGATGGCGCGGCTCGACGAGGGGGACGTCTTCGCGGTGGGGGCGCTGCTGCCGCAGGGCTACACGCGGCTGCTGCTTCCTAGTTACGTAAAGCGCCCCGGCGCGGAGCCGCTGCCGCTGTTCGGCTATTCCGCGGTCGTCTGGAAGGACGGCGGCTTCTACGTCGCCGCTCGGCAGTCGGACGATCCGGAGAAATGGAATCCGGCGAACTGCGACGTGGACGCGTTGGAAGCGAGCGTGAAACGTCTGACGGCGGCGTATCCCGAAAATCGGCTGTATCAGCATCTGTCCCATTGCGCGCTCGGCTACGAATGCCTCACGGCTTCGAACACGTTCCTGCAGCGTTGGGAAGGCGCGGTTCCGGTTTCGTTCTCTTGCAACGCGGGCTGTTTCGGCTGCATCTCGGAGCAGCCGGACGACAGCGGGTTCCCGGCGCCGCAAACCCGGCTCAAGTTTAAGCCGACCGTCGACGAGGTCGTCGAAATTATGCTGGAGCATCTTCGGACGCCCGAAAGCATTATCTCGTTCGGCCAAGGCTGCGAAGGCGAGCCGGCGACGCAGGCGCCGACGATCATCGAAGCGATCAAGCGAGTGCGGGCGAAGACGAGTCTCGGCTACATCAACATCAACACGAACGCGGGGCTTACCGATCACATCCGCGGCATCGTGGACGCAGGGCTCGACTTGATGCGCGTCAGCACGATCAGCGCGCTCGACGAGCATTACAATGCGTACTATAAGCCGCGCGGCTACACGCTCGCGAACGTCGAGAAGTCGCTCGTCTATGCGGAGAGCAAGGGCGTCTATACGTCGATCAACTACTTGATCTTCCCCGGCGTGACCGATCGGGAGGAAGAGCTGGAAGCGATGATCGAGTTCGCTCGGCGCACGAAGCTAAAGCTCATCCAGCTGCGCAACCTGAATATCGATCCGGAAAGCTACCTGGCGCTCATTCCGAAGGCGCAGGGGGAGCTTCTCGGCATGAAGCAGGCGATCGAAATTTTGGAGGCGGAGCTGCCGGACGTACGAATCGGTTCGTATACGCATGTGCCGGTAAAGTCGTAATCCTGCGCGTTACTTCCGGGGTGGGATTCGATCTTGCGTTCGGTCTTACCGCGTGATATAATCACATTTGCTATGAATTTTACTCTGGATTCGACGAGAGATCCAGGGCGGAAAGAGGGGAATCCCATATGAAAACTGCGATCCAACCGAAATATAATGTGACGACGGCGACTTGCGCTTGCGGCAATACATTCGAGACCGGTTCCGTAAAACAGAACTTGCGCGTCGAAATTTGCTCCAATTGCCACCCGTTCTTCACCGGGAAGCAGAAGTTCATGGATGTCGGCGGGCGCGTCGACAAGTTCAAGAAGAAATACGGTATCTAATCATTACCAAGCATATGAGGGCGCCTCGGCCGGGTACGATAACGGCAGGAGGTGCCTTTTTCTATGGGCCGTTATGTAAGGAGCGCGCGGTTCCCGATCGCGGGACTCGTCGCTTTGCTGCTGCTCTCCGGATGCGGCAGCGAGCCTAGGCAGATGGAAGCTAACCGTTATGCGGACGACGGCTATATGGGGATGAGCAATTCGAACCCGAATTTTCGCATGAACCCGACGCACCACAATTATACGAAGGACCGGCAATTGATGCGGCAAGCGCTGCGCGAGATGGATTTGGACAAGCGTTCGACGATTCTGATCAGCGGGGCCGTAGCTACGGTCACGATTCATCTGGAGGACTTGACGCCTCAAGAGGCGGCGGCGATTCGTTCGGACGCTTACTTGCTGCTGAAGGGGAACGTACCTCGGTACGATTACCGTATTCGGTTCGATTAACTCGTTGGGAACGGTAATGTTTGGACAGCCTTGCTATTGTCCGTACGGATGGGGTATACTAAAGGTCGGTCGGGTCCCTCGCAATGGGTGCCTATGAACCCGGTCAGGTCCGGAAGGAAGCAGCCGTAAGTAGGAAGTCTCATGTGCCGGGGTGTACCTGGCCTCCTTCTTTTTCAAAGCATAACACCTTGTATCGGTCACATCGCGTGCGCCGGCAAGGTGTTTTTTCGTGCTTCGGGGAGGAAAAGGGCGCGCCGAAGGCGAAGATAACTACGACCGAATTGCATGGACGCGAAGGAACGGACGCGTCGGAAGGCGGTGGTGTCGGGATGTCCAGTTATAAACAATGGACGCTACATACATTGAATCGGAAGGATGAATTTACGCGGATTTTTGATGGGTCGTTTATGATTCTGGATCGGGACGGCTTCGTCGTATTCGTGCAGGACGAGATCGCTTCGGCCCTCGGCATGCGGGCCGAAGAGATGGTCGGCCGGCCGGTCGCCGACTTTTTTGTACGGCCGGCCGGGCTCGCGGACTTGCTGGAAGAAGCCGGCCGGACGGAGCGTCCCGCGGTCGCGGCGGCGAGGCGCCACGGCGGCGGCGAGTTCGTCTCCGAATACGCGATTTTTCGCGTAGAGGGAGAAGGCGAGGCCTACTACGTCTTGTCCTTCGTCCCGTTGAACGGCGAGGCGAAGCTGAGTTTGCTGCAGCGGTTCGCCGGCGCCTTCCTGAAGGACGTCAATTTGGGCGTGCTGTTGATCAACCCGAGCTTCGAGCTCGTCGAAATCAGCGATACGGCTTGCCGGGTGCTTGGCGTGCGGCGGGAAGAGGCGATCGGCAGGCCGATGGACGAGCTGTTCGCGAAAATTCCGATGCAGCACCGGTTCGTGCAGCCGACGCTGCTCGAGGGCATGGTCGTGAAAAACCACGCGATTTCTTGGACGAACGACCGCGAACGCTTCGAGCTTATCATGGATACGAGCTTGCTGCGCGACGGGAAGGGGCGCGTGGTCGGCGCGTACGTGATGTTCAAAGACGTCTCGAATTTGCGCTCGCTCGAACAGCAGGTGCAGCGGAGCGATCGGTTGGCCATGATCGGACAGATCGCCGCCGGCACCGCGCATGAAATCCGTAATCCGCTCACGTCGATTAAGGGGTTCCTGCAGGTGCTCAAGAAGTCGCTGCGCGACCAGGGTATGGAGAAGGAGTATGGCTATACGGAGCTGATGCTCAGCGAAATCAATCGGATCAACGAGCTCGTCAGCGAATTTCTGCTGCTCAGCAAGCCGAAGCATACGACGCTGACGCGCATCGACGTATCGACGGTGATTCGAGAAATTTTGCCGATCATTAACAACGAGGCGATCCTGCACGGCGTATCGGTCGAATATCAGGCCGCGCTGGACCTCCCGCACATTATCGCGGACCGCGAGCTGCTGAAGCAGGTGTTCATTAACCTGTGCAAGAACGGCATCGAGGCGATGGGCGCCGACGGCGGCACGCTGACGATCGCGGAGAAGCTGGACGAGGAGGAGCGGCAGCTGAACGTATACGTGCAAGATACCGGGCCGGGGATCCCGGCGTTCCTGATCGATAAGATATTCGATCCGTTCTTTACGACGAAGGAAGAAGGCACCGGGCTCGGTTTGTCCGTCTGCCAGCGTATCGTGCATGATATCGGCGGCACGCTGCGGGTGTCTTCGAAGGGATACGGGACGATCTTCGTCGTCTCGATTCCGTATCCGAAGGATTGACCGCCGCGGCGCCGTCCGCGGCTGTTCCGACGTCGGCCGAACTGGTATAATAAGAAGGATCATGAGCAGCGAAGGGGAAGCGTATGGCTCGCATGGCGTTATACCGCGCATGGCGGTCGCAGACGTTCGAGGACGTCATCGGACAACAGCATATTACGCAGACGCTCCAAAACTCGATCCGAGAGCAACGGCTGTCGCACGCGTATTTGTTTAACGGCCCGCGAGGGACGGGGAAGACGAGCACGGCCAAAATATTGGCGAAGGCGGTCAACTGCGAGCGGGGGCCGTCCGCGGAGCCTTGCAACGAATGCGACGCATGCCGCCGCATTACGTCCGGAGGCTGCATCGACGTCAGCGAGTTCGACGCCGCGTCGAACCGGGGCGTCGAGGAAATCCGCGATATTCGGGATAAGGTGAAATACGCGCCGACCGAGGTTCGATACAAGGTTTATATTATCGACGAGGTACACATGCTGACGACGGAGGCGTTCAACGCGCTGTTGAAGACGCTCGAGGAGCCTCCGGAGCATGTGTTGTTCATACTGGCGACGACGGAGCCGCATAAGGTGCCGGCGACGATTCATTCGCGATGCCAGCGGTTCGACTTCCGGCGCATTACGCCGGTGGAGCAGGCAGCTCGCATGCGCCGCATCTGCGAGGCCGAGGGCATCGAGGCGGATGAGGACGCCCTCGCGTTGATCGCGCGGCTGTCCGACGGCGGCATGCGCGACGCGCTCAGCCTGCTCGATCAGGCGACGTCGTACACGGGCAACCGGGTAACGGCGGACGGCGTGCTCGCGATGACCGGCGGCGTCGCCGGGGAGCAGTACGGCGCTTTGGCGGACGCGGTGCTTCGGCAGGATGTCGGGTTCGTGCTCGATTTCGTCGACCGGCTGATGCGCGAAGGCAAGAGCGCGGATAAGTGCCTGGAGGGATTCTTGTCCCATCTGCGCGACTTGCTGTTGGTGAAGCTTGTGCCGGGCTCCAGCGCCGTAACGGACCGGCTCGCGCCCGCGGAGCGGGAGCGGCTGTCGGCCGGGGCGGCGGCGTTCGCGAACGAGCGGTTGTTCGAAATGATCGACACCGTGAACGGCTACCTCGGCGAGATGAAGTATGCCGCTCAGCCGCAGACGATGCTCGAGGTGGCGCTGCTGAAGCTGTGCGTACCGGCTGCGGCGTCCGCGGCCCCGGCTGCGGGAGCTTCGACGGCCGGGGCGGGCGCGTCGGCGTCCGGGCCGGCCGTCGAGTTGAGCGGCTTTGCCGCCGAGCTGAGGCGGCTCGCGGCCCGCGTCGAGCGGCTGGAGTCGCGCCCCGTCGCCGCGGCCGCCCCCGACGCGCCGGGCGGCGGCGCCGCGGCGTCCGCTCCGGCGGCGCCGAAGCCGGCGGCAGCGCCCGCGCCGCGGACGATGTCCTCGAGCGCGATGAAGCCGTTCCTCGCTTCGCGGGGCACGGAGCCGTATCAGCTTGTGCTGCGCGAGTGGCCGACCGTGATGCAGCGGGTGAAGGAGCGGCGCGTGCAAGTGTCCGCTTGGCTGCAAAACGGGGAGCCGGTTTCGGCAACCGAGGACGTCGTCTTGGTCGCGTTCAAGAATACGATCCACCGGGAGACGACGGAGAAGCCCAGCAACAAGGAAATTATCGAAGCGGTCATCTCGGAGACGTTCGGCCGCCCGTACCGCATGGCGACGGTCATGCTCAAGGAGTGGCAGGCCGCCGAGGAGACGGCCGCCGGTACGGTCGCGGCGCCCGAAGTGCTCGAGCTGACGCCGGACGACGGCGCGGACGGGGACGGGAAGAAGTATAAGGAAGATTGGATTAACGAAGCGATCGACGTGTTCGGCGAACACCTGGTCGTGGTGAAGGAGTAGCCTTTTCTCAATTCAAATACGTAATCGAGGAGCTGGAACCAATGATGCGAGGCGGAATGCGCGGCGGGATGGGCGGCGGCGGCAATATGAACCAAATGATGAAGCAAGTAAAGAAGATGCAGGAGCAAATGCTGAAGGCGCAAGAGGAGCTCGCGACCAAGACGGTCGAAGGGACGGCGGGCGGCGGCGTCGTGACGGTCGTCGTGAACGGGCAGAAGAGCGTGCTGTCCGTGACGATCAAGCCGGAGGCGGTCGATCCGGACGACGTGGAGATGCTGCAGGACCTCGTGCTCACGGCGGTCAACGACGCGCTCGCGAAGGCGGAGGAGCTTGCAAATCAAGATATGGGCAAATTCACGGGCGGCATGAACATCCCGGGATTGTTCTAAGGAGTCGTTTTCTTTGTTTTATCCGGAACCGATCGCGAAACTTATCGATTCATTCAGCCGGTTGCCGGGCGTCGGTCCGAAAACGGCGGCTCGTTTAGCGTTCTATGTGTTACGCATGAAGGAAGAGGATGTCGTCAACTTCGCCAAGGCGCTCGTGAACGTGAAGCGGAACTTGTTGTACTGCTCGGTTTGCTGCAACATTACGGATACGGACCCTTGCCGCGTCTGTTCGGACAAGAACCGGGACCGTTCCGTCATTTGCGTCGTGCAGGAAGCAAGGGACCTCGTAGCGATGGAGCGCACGAAGGAGTTCCATGGCATGTATCACGTGCTGCAGGGCGCGATTTCGCCGATGGAGGGCATCGGGCCCGACGACATCCGCGTCGCGGAGCTGCTTCGCCGGCTGGCCGACGACGAGGTGCAGGAGCTCATCCTCGCCACGAACCCGAATATCGAAGGCGAGGCGACGGCGATGTATTTGTCCCGGCTCGTGAAGCCGTTCCAGATTAAGGTGACGCGCATCGCGCACGGGCTGCCCGTCGGCGGCGATCTGGAATACGCGGACGAGGTGACGCTGTCGAAGGCGCTGGAAGGCCGCAGAGAATTAATGTAAGAATTTATATTGAAAATGCCCCAAACACCTGAAGTGCACCCCTTATAGTGGACATTGGATAAACACCCTGTGTTTAAAACCGATGAATACTATAGGGGGTGCTTCTCGTTATGGCAAAAAAGGGACAGAAGTTTGAATCGTATAGCTTTGAGTTGAAGAAGCAAGCCAT
>NZ_DASQMZ010000110.1:0-30476 GCF_035645235.1 Paenibacillus sp. | reverse complement strand
GAGCGGTCGGGCGACTACAACGCCGGCGGCGTCACCGGGCGCAAGCTGGTAACCGCCTACAGAGAAAAAGCGCTCCGCATCGCGGAAGCGCTTCATACGCACGGGCCGTTGCCGCCGCGCCGCGTGCGGGATCTGATCGCCAGCGACAAGGCGGCGGCGATGCTGCAGCGGAACGTGTACGGCTGGTTCCGCCGGGTCGAACGCGGCGTCTACGAGCTGACGCCGGCCGGCGCCGCGGCGGTCGGCGAATTCGCCGACGTGCTCGCCGCAAGCGCCGCCGCCGCGAAGGCGCCGGCTTCGGAGCCCCCGAAAAAGAAGTCGGCTCCAAAGCGGAAAAGGCGCCGCGGGTAACGATCGCCTCCGACGGCCCGAGGACCCCGGATAGTCGGATTTTCTCCGACTATTTCACCGCCGATGGCCCGGGGACCCCGGATAGTCGGAGTTTCTCCGACTATTCCGCCGCCAACGGCCCGGTGACCCCAAATAGTCGGAGTTTCTCCGACTATTTCACCTCCGACGGCCCGGAGACCCTGGATTGTCGGAATTTCTCCGACTATTCCGCCGCCAGCGGCCCGGAGACCCCAAATAGTCGGAGTTTCTCCGACTATCTGCCCCGCCGACGGCCCGAGGACCCCGGATAGTCGGAATTTCTCCGACTACACGCCGGCCAAGGCCTCTACAAGCTTACGCCCAAGGGTTTTCCCGCGGAATGCGCGCCTTATCGCCCGGATCGCTCTCGTCGCCCGTCTCGAGGTCCGTCAGCTTCCGCTTGTCCGTCTCGTTCAAGGCCATCGAGCGGAGCGCTTCCTTCCCGGCCGTTTCCTTATTGACCGAGGCGACGTTGCCGACGCCCGGGCCGCGGTCGTCCAGCGCGACCTCGGTGGCGCTCATGCGATGCATTTCGTTTTCCTGATGGGTCACGTTCGCGTCGTTCTTCATAGAAGTATCATCCTCTCTTCTCTGCGGTCATGTACCGAGTTAGGGTTTGCCCGCGGTCGCCATGCTATGCGCCGCCGCCCGGGCCGACGCCTCGACCGTCCCCTCGCCGGGACGAGCCTCCTCCCGCTCCCGCGCCAGCAGCCACTTATGCATCCAAATTGCGGCCTGCTGCCCTTCGCCCATGGCGATCGTCAGCTGCTCCGAGTGAACGGCGACGTCGCCCGCCGCCCAGACGCCCGGCACGTTCGTCATTTTGCTCCGCGCATCGGTAACGATGTGCCGATTTTCGAGCCGCTCCACATGGAGCTGCTTCGCCAAGTCCGAGCGCACCTCGTTGCCGCCGAACGCCACGAAGCCGCGCTCCGCTTCGACGGTTGCCCCGGACGCGAGCCGCACCCCGCGGAAGCGCCCCTCCGCTTCGGCTCCCTCGACGACGACGCGCTCGATCGGCCCGTCGATCACCGGAATGCCGGCGGCCGCCAGCTTCTCCGCGAACGACGCGTCGATCGGACGCAGCTCGTGGTTAACGTAGGTCAAACTGTTGCAAAAATACGTCAGCGCAAGCGCCATCGCCGCGCCGGTGTTGCCGGAGCCCAGCACGAGCGTCCGTTTGCCCTCCGTCTCGTAGCCGTCGCAATCCGGGCAGACGAAGACGGACAGCCCGAGGCAAGCCCGCAGCCCGTCGAGCGGCGGCAACCGATCGAGCACGCCGGTCGC
This sequence comes from Paenibacillus sp., assembly GCF_035645235.1. GTDB lineage: Bacteria > Bacillota > Bacilli > Paenibacillales > YIM-B00363 > Paenibacillus_AE. The sequence continues at coordinate 28,820 of NZ_DASQMZ010000110.1, read as the reverse complement.
GAGCAAAATCGTCTTGCCTTCGTAGGTCGTCGGCAAGCTGACCGGCACGTCGCAGCGAATGAGGAACCCCTTCTCGTACCGCTCCGCCTCCGTCGCTTCGCCTTGCAGAAACTCGACGCCGTAGCCTTCCGCCTGGCGCCGCCCTAGCTCCCGCAGCGTCGGCCCGCTGACGCCGTCCGGGTAACCGAGGACGTTATGGTAATTGCGGCACATCGTCGACCGCCCGTCGCCACGGTCGATGACCAGCGTCTTGCGGCGGTACCGGCCGAGCTGAATCGCGGCCTGCAGCCCGGCGATGCCCCCGCCGATAATGATGGAATCGTACATAAGTAAAAAGACACCCCTTCGTTAGGGTGTCCTTCGCGCCGCCAAGCTACTACTTAAATCAGTTTAATCCCGCTGAGCAAAATGAGCGTCGCCACGACCGCGCGCAGCGGCTTCGACGGCACCTTCGCGCTGAGCGTGCTGCCGAGCAGCACCCCCGGCACCGAGCCGATCAGCAAATTGAACGCGAGTCCGTACTCGACGTTGCCCATCCCCGCGTGAAGCGCGCCGGCGACCGTTACGAGGAAGAAGGCGTGCACGATATCCGTGCCGACGACCTCGGACGACTTTAACCGGAACAAATAAATGAGCGCGATCGCGAACAGCGAGCCGGAGCCGACGGACGTCAGCCCGACCACGAAGCCGAGCGCGAAGCCGATGGCGATCGTGAGCGTGCGCTTCTCCTCGAGGGGCTTCGTCTGCCACTTGTTTTCTTTCTCGGTCTTCCAGCCGAACACCCGAAGCAAAATCGCCGCGGCGACGACGACGAGCATAATGCCGAGCGCGGTTCGAATGATGTGTTCCTGATTTTGAAAAAATTGATCGAACAGCTTTAAGAGCCCAACGGCGATGATCGCGCCCGGCACGCTGCCGCTCGCGAGGTATGCGACCAGCTTCCACTGGACCGTATGCTGCCGCCAATGCTGAATGCCGCCGAATAATTTCGTAATCGAGTTATAAAATAAATCCGTGCCGACCGCCACCGTCGCGGGAAAGCCGATCCAGATCAGGACGGGCGTCAAGAGCGCCGCGCCGCCGACCCCGGTCAACCCGACGAGAAAACCGACGCACAGCCCGATAATTGCAATCGTTATATCCATCCGGAACCCACCTGCCTGCTCTCTGTTTAATTCCAAGTATATTAATAGGAATTATAAGATTAATAAGCCCGGCTTGTAAAGCGAAAAGTTTCACAGTTCGTCCGTTTTCAATTTGGGGGCGCAGCGGTTATAATGGAGGGCATAGAGAATAGCAGAAGGAGGTCCGAGCCGTGTCTTTTTCCATGGTGTTCTGGATCGTCATGATCGTACTGAGCTTATTCCTCGTCACGATCTTCACTTCGTCCTACAACGACGACAAGACGAAGGGATTATAATTTCGCCTCGGAAGGCCGCCCGCATCGCGATGCGAGCGGCCTTTCGCGCGAACAGCCGAAGATAAGCGTACTTTCTCCGAAAATGCGCGAAGCGCCGCGGCACCCTAATGCCCTATGATGGTGTTGAGCGCACCCCTGCCGAACCGGCACCCCGGGAGCGCGATCTGAACCCTACGGGAGGTCTCGCACCGTGACGTTAACGGCCCAAGACGTAAAGCATTACGAAGAGCAAGGATACGTGCTGTACAAGAAGCAACTGTTTTCCCCGGCGAAGCTGAAAGCGCTGTCCGACATTTTCGAGGAGCAGTGGGAGGCCGTCGGCCGCAGGCTGAACAGCGAGCTCGACACGCCGCACTTCCGCGACGAGCGGCTGCTCGACTTCTTGCTGGCGGACGAGGTACTCGATTTGGTCGAGCCGATTCTCGGCCCGAACATCGGGCTTTGGTCGAGCCACTTTATTTGCAAAGAGCCGCTCATCGGCAAGCAGACGCCTTGGCACGAGGATTCCGCGTATTGGGAAGGCCGACTGAGCCGCTACGACAAAATCGTAACCGTCTGGCTCGCGATCGACCGCAGCAACAAGGAGAACGGCTGCATGCGCGTCATTCCCGGCACGCATCGCAACGGCTTCTCCGAATACGAGAACGTCGATGCCGGAGAGAATATCTTCCCGACGGAAATTAAAAATATCGATAAATCGAACGCGGTGTATTTCGAGCTCGAGCCGGGCGAATGCTCGCTGCACGACTCGCGCATCGTGCACGGCGCCGAAGCGAACAAGAGCCCGTACCGTCGGTGCGGCTACACGATGCGGTATTTTTCGACGGAAGCGAGCGTCATTCCCGAGAAAAACGCGGGGCATAAAGTGTGGCTGGCGCGAGGCAAGGATGTGGCGGGGAATAACCCGTTCGTGAACGTATAACTGAAGCGGAGGGAGGACGACGCAGATGAATCGGCAGCATCCGGAGCGGCTGCTCAACGAGCAGTATTTGACGTTGTCCTCTCCGTTCCGCATGTACAAGCATGAAGTGGACGCGCCGATCGCCGTCCATTGGCACGAGTTTTACGAGCTGGCGCTCGTCGTGTCGGGGGAAGGGACGCATGTGTTGAACGGGACGCCCCATCCCATCCGGAGAGGACTCTCGTTCTTGCTGACGCCGGCGGACTTTCACGAGCTGACGCCGCATCCTGGGGATACGGTGCGGCTATACAACATCATCTTCTCCCGGCAATACCTCCGGGACGAGCTGTACGCGCTGTTGTTCGACGTCCCCGTCGCAGAGTTCCAGCATCGGTTCGAAGACGCGGAGATGCCCGCGCTCGTCGAAGCGTGCGAACGATTGTGGACCGAATCGAACGTGCCGTCCTACGGAAGCGAGTTCGTCATCCAAGGCACGCTCGAACGGCTGCTCATCGACCTCGCCCGGCGATGCCGCACCGCCGCCGCGCCCGTCGAAGGGAGCCGCCCGCAGCCCGGCCACCCGTCCATCCGCAAGGCGATCCGCTATATCGAAAATCATTTCCGCGACGCCATCTCGCTCGGCGACGTCGCCGATTACGCCGGCCTCTCGCCCGGCCACTTCTCGGAAAGCTTCCGGCGCCATGTCGGCGAGACGTTCCAGACGTTCCTGCAGCGCCAACGCCTTCGCTTCGCGGCGTCGCTGCTCGGCGCCACCGACTTGCCCGTGACCGAAATATGCTACGCCTCCGGCTTCAACACCGTCACCCATTTCGAAAAGGCGTTCAAAGCCCGCTTCGGCAGCGCCCCTCGCGCTTTCCGGCAAAGCGGCCGAACGAGCTGAGACGGTCCGCCCGCTACGGCTTCGGGGCGCCCCGCGCTACGCATCGCGCGCCCCCGCCAATGCGTCCCGCTCCCGCTTGGGCAGCGATTTAACCACGAGGGCGTACGAGTGCTCGATCATCCAGCGCACGTCTTTCTCCGGCACGTAGCCGTCCAGCGTCACCGTGTTCCAATGCGACTTGTTCAGATGATACCCCGGTTTTACCGCCTCGAACTCCTGGCGCAGCATCAGCGCCGTCTCCGGGTCGCACTTCAGCGACAGATGCACCGGATCGGCGCCGCCGATCAGCGCGAACATCTTCGCCCCGACCTTCATGACGAGCGGCTCGGGCCCGAACGGGAAGTCCTCCCATGCGCCCGCCTGTTCCAAGCACCAAGCAACGACCGTTTCCTTCCGCAACAGGACACGCCCCCGGTTAATATATTTTTGGATCGAAGTCGACCCGCTTCCTTATCCTTCCTATATTGTAGTCGTTCCGCGCTCCGGACCGCAATCTCCCTTTCGTCCGCTTTGGGGCTTACCTGCCGGCATTCGCCCGCTTCGCTCCGCTCCCGCCCAGGAACGCGCCGCCCCGCGCGCGGACGGCCCCCGGAACCATGCCGCCTCCCGCCTAATAGGAATATAGAAATTACGGCATGCAGCAGCAGCCGAATTCCGTTAAGGACCGGGGGAGAGCGACATGGAATTAAGCGATTGTATTGAGAGACAATTCAGCGGAGCGAGCCAATGGTCGGAGGCTTCGATCGAGGAGGCGCTGCGCGGCATACCCGAGCTGCGGGAGCTGGCGTCGCCGCTGGCGACGGATCCGGAAGCGGGGCACGCATACGGAAGGAACGTCGTGTACGCCGACGAACGCATTGAGGCCATCGTCGTGCACCTGCCGCCCGGCGCGGCGACGGCCGTGCACGATCACGGGCGATCGGTGGGCTGCGCCATCGTTCTGGAGGGGCGAATGACGAACGAGACGTATCGGGTCGAGGCGTCCGGCAAGGCGCGGCGAATCGAGACGGCGACGCACGAGGCGGGCCAATGGATGCGCTCGCCCGCCGGCGTCGTGCACCGGATGCGCAACGACGGCGCCGAACGGCTCGTGTCGCTGCACGTGTACGCGCCGCCGCTGCGCGGTATGCGCCGCTACGACGCCGAGACGGAGCGCTGACTTATGCGGGGACCATCGAGGGCTTGCGTCTGCGCACATCGAAGATTCGATGCTGCCTTTCGCAAGCCCTCGCCCTTTCACGTTCAGATATATACCGGCATCGGATCGGACTTCATCGCGTTTTCCAAGGAGACGCAGGTTTCGCCTTCGAACGCGTAGATGCGGTGGACGAGCGCCCACACCTCGTCGCCGGGACGCAGCGCATCTTGTTCGAGCGACCGATACGCCGTGACGACGCCCGCATCCAGCTCGACGTCGACCTGCCAGTTTTTCCCGCGGAAGTATACGTCTCTCACGACGCCGCGTTCCGACGCGTTCGGGTAGGACAACTCCTTGGCCGTCCCCACCTCGACGAACTCGGGCCGGACGACGGCGCGCGCCTCGCGAGCGATCTCCTCGAACCCCTTCAGCAGCTCCGGCCGATCCAGCACGGTCGTCTCGCCGACGAAGCCCGCTACGAACGGCGTCCGCGGATGGCGGTAAATATCTAGCGGCGTGCCTTGTTGCTCGAGCCTCCCGCCGTGAATGATCATGATTTCGTCCGCTACCTCGACGGCCTCTTCTTGGTCGTGGGTGACGAAGATCGTCGTAATTCCGAGCCTACGGATCATCTCCTTCAGCCACGTCCTCAGCTCCTTGCGCACCTTCGCGTCGATCGCCGCGAACGGCTCGTCGAGCAGCAGCAGCTGCGGCTGAGGCGCGAGCGCGCGGGCGAACGCCACGCGCTGGCGCTGGCCGCCCGATAGCTGGTGCGGCAGCCGCTTCTCGAGCCCGCGCAGCCCGGTCAGCTCGAGCAGCTCGGAGACGCGCGCGGCGATCTCTTGCTTCTTCCGCTTCTGAACCGTCAACCCGAAAGCGATGTTATCGAACACCGTCATATGGCGGAACAACGCGTAGTTTTGAAAGACGAAGCCGATGCCCCGCGATTGAGGGAGCAAGTCGTTCACGCGGCGGCCGTCAAAGAAAATATCCCCCGCGTCCGGCGTTTCCAGTCCCGCGAGCATGCGCAGAATCGTCGTCTTGCCGCCGCCGCTCGGGCCGAGAATCCCGATCAGCTTCCCGTCCTCGATTTCGAACGAAACCTCCTTCGACGCCTCGAAATCGCCGAATCGCTTCGTCAGCCCTTCCGCTTTAATTCGCATTCGCATGTTCCCCTTTCTCTCCGGCTTCCCATTGGGACCGCGTCTTCCATTCGAGCAAGCTCTTCGCGATCATCGTCGCGACCGCCAGCAGCACCAGCAGCGAGGCGACGGCGAACGACGCCGTGAATTGATATTCGTTATATAAAATTTCGATATGCAGCGGCACCGTGTTCGTCATCCCCCGAATATGGCCCGAGACGACGGAGACGGCTCCGAATTCGCCCATCGCGCGGGCGTTGCAAAGAATGACCCCGTATAATAAACCCCATTTGATATTCGGGAGCGTAATGTTCCAGAAGATGCGCCATCCCCCCGCGCCCATGCTCGCCGCGGCTTCCTCCTCCGAGCTGCCCTGCGCCTGCATGACGGGGAGCAGCTCCCGCGCGACGAACGGGAAGGTGACGAACATCGTCGCGAGCACGATGCCGGGCAGCGCGAAGATGATTTTCATATCGTGGCTTTGCAGCCATGGGCCGAGCACGCCTTGCGCGCCGAACAATAAGACGAAGACGAGACCCGAGATGACGGGCGACACCGCGAACGGCAAGTCGATGAGCGTGATGAGCAGGTTTTTCCCTTTGAACGAAAACTTCGCGATCGCCCAAGCGGCCGCCACGCCGAACAGCGTGTTCAGCGGCACCGCGATCGCCGCGACTAGGAGCGTCAGCCGAATCGCCGCGCGGGCGTCGGGCTCCGTAATCGATGCGACATATACCTGAAAGCCCTTCGCCAGCGCTTCGACGAGCACCGCGACGAGCGGCAGCAAGAGCACTAGCCCTAAGAATAAGAATGTGATCCCAAGCAACAGCCACCGGACGAAGGGCGGCTCGGTCAGATGCTTCGGACGCGTGCCGGCGCTGGCGCCGGTTCCAGAATTCGTAACGTATCCGGCCATGCGTTCTCCCCCTTATTTCGTCGTGAACCGGCGGTGGCCGAACCACTGCAGCACGTTAATGGTTAGCAGCAAGACGAACGACAACGCGAGCATCGCGAGCGCGATCGCCGTCGCCCCCATGTAGTCGTATTGCTCCAGCTTCGTCATGATGAGGAGCGGCACGATCTCGGTCTTCATCGGCATATTGCCGGAGATAAAGACGACCGAGCCGTATTCTCCGATCGAACGGGAGAAGGCAAGGGCGAAGCCGGTCAGGAGCGGCGGGAGCAGCTCCGGGAACAACACCTTGCGGAACGTCAGCCATCGCTTCGCGCCGAGGCTGACGGCCGCTTCTTCGACCTCCTTTTCAAGCTCCTGAATGACCGGCTGCACCGTGCGCACGACGAACGGAAGCCCGATGAAGATCAGCGCCACCGTGATGCCGAGCGGCGTGAAGGCGACCTTGACGCCGAGCGGAGCGAGGTATTGGCCGATCCAGCCGTGCTGCGAATAGATCGCCGTAAGCGAGATGCCCGCGACGGCCGTCGGCAGCGCGAAGGGCAGATCGATCAGCCCGTCGACGAACCGCTTCCCGGGGAAGGTATATCGCGTGAGCACCCAGGCGACCAGGAATCCGAAGACGACGTTCACGCACGCCGCTGCGAACGAGGCGCCGAGCGTGACGCGGAACGACGCCAGCACGCGGTCCGAGAGAATAGACTCCCACAGGTGACCCCAACCGGCGCCCGTCGCCTTCCACGCGAGCGCCGCCAGCGGGATGAGCACGATCACGCCAAGGTACAATATTGTAAATCCCATCGTAAGCCCGAAGCCGGGCAAGATGCTTTTCTGAACCAACTTAGTTTTCAATGGCTCCTTCGCCTCCAGTAAGTCTGGTGGGTGAGTCGAATCTGCGTTTTTCCGTGCGCTCGATTTGTACGATCCTTCCGTCGTGGACGACGATCAGGACGCTCCCGTATTGAAGGCCGGCGAGGCTTTCCTCGATGCGCCTTAGCCACACCGGCTCGCAATCCTTCGGTTCTCTCATTCCTAACGTCCCCTCCGTACCGCGTCAGATCATCCAGCCGTACCAATCCGCTTACGGCTTGTAAATTTCGTCGAAGACGCCGCCGTCGGAGAAAAACTTCGCTTGCGCCTCTTTCCAGCCGCCGAACTCGCCGATCGTCATCAGTTCCACGTCCGGGAATTGATCCTTGTAATTGTCCGCGACCGACGCGAGGCGAGGACGGTAGTAGTGCTTCGCGGCGATTTCTTGCCCTTCTTCCGAGTACAAGTACTCGAGGTAGGCGGTAGCGACTTCCTTCGTGCCGCGCTTGTCGACGACCTCATCGACGATCGTGACGGGCGGTTCGGCCAAGACGCTGAGCGACGGGACGATAATTTCGAACTTGTCGGGTCCGAGCTCGTGGATCGACAGGAACGCTTCGTTCTCCCAAGCGAGCAGCACGTCGCCGATGCCGCGTTCGACGAACGTCGTGGTGGAGGCGCGGGCGCCGGAATCGAGAACCGGTACGTTCTTAAACAGCTTCGTTACGAATTGTTTCGCTTTCGCTTCGTCGCCGCCGTTCTGCTGCAGCGCGTATCCCCACGCTGCGAGGAAATTCCACCGGGCGCCGCCCGACGTCTTCGGATTCGGCGTGATGACTTCGACTTCGTCTCGAACGAGGTCGTTCCAATCCTTGATGCCCTTCGGATTCCCCTTGCGAACCAAGAAGACGATCGTCGACGTGTAAGGCGCGCTGTTATGGCCGAGACGTTCCTGCCAGCCCTCGGCGATGAGGCCCGCCGCCTGGATCGCGTCGATGTCGTATGCGAGCGCCAGCGTCACGACGTCCGCTTCGAGACCGTCGATGACCGACCGGCCTTGCTTGCCGGACCCGCCGTGCGATTGATTGATCTTCACCTTCTGGCCGTGCTCCGCTTCCCAATGCTTTGCGAAGGCGGCGTTATACTCCTCGTAAAGTTCGCGGGTCGGATCGTAGGATACATTCAGCAGCTCGATATCCGGCTTCGAAGCCGACGCTCCGTCCGCGGGCGCGGCCCCCGAGCCGGTGACGGCCGGGCTCGCGGTCCCGCCGCCGCATGCGGTCAGTACCGCCAATAAACCGCTCGCGATCCAAAGCAATGCTTTCCTCTTCATCGTCATCTTCGTCTCCATCTTCGTTACCCCTCTCTCAAATGAATATCATATAGGGGTCTCCGGTCGTCCGGTCGACAATTCCTATAATTCCGATGTGTATGATCGGGTTTATGGCGTGAATCGTATCACCTCTGAATTTGTACTGTCAATACGCGGAAAACATGTTGTCTTTCTGAAAGAAAGCCCCGTTCCCGACGCCGCCGGAAGGCATATTCGAACGATCCGGCGCCCCATCTATTCGCCAAACTGACGGGAAGCCTCCTTGCCTTTCGGAACGCGACGAGACGCCAAGAGCCGCCGGGTCGAAAAACCCGACGGCTCTTGGGGGACGCGGAAGAAGGCTCCCGCGGCGGCCTATTTCTGCACGACCAGCTCCGGGAACCCCGCCTGCCGCAATGCCTCGTACAGGACGATCGCTACCGAGTTGGACAAGTTCAGCGAACGGATATGGTCGTTGATCGGGATGCGGATGCGCCGTTCCGGAAAGCGCGACAAAATGTCGTCCGGCAGCCCCTTCGTCTCCCGGCCGAAGACGAACATATCTCCGTCTTGGTACTCGAACTCCGTATAGCCGCGGCTGCCCTTCGTCGTCGCGAAGAACATTCGGCCGCCGCCGTACTGCTCGAGCACCGCCTCGAACGACTCGTGCACGTGCAGCTTTACATGCGGCCAATAGTCCAGCCCCGCTCTCTTCAAATCTTTGTCTTCGATCGAAAACCCTAACGGCTTCACTAGGTGCAGATGCGTCCCGGTACCGGCGCACGTCCTCGAAATATTGCCCGTATTCGCCGGAATCTCCGGCTCGACAAGCACGACGTGGAATGCCATATTCGCTTCGACTCCCCTCGTAATCATTCAATCGCGAAAGTTTTACATAGAATTAATAATCCGTTCATTCGGCGTTGACGAACGGCGGGTACGATAGAGTTACCCGTAAGGTAAACGCGGCGTTGGCGTTGGCGACATCGCCTCATCCCCTATTAGGAGCGTAAGCTGGCCATGAAAAGAAAAGTTCTGGTCGTCGACGACGAACCTTCGATCTCGATGCTGATCGAATTCAACGTCAAGCTCGCCGGTTACGACGTGCAATGCGTCTACGACGGCGAAGCCGTCTTTAGCGTCCTTCCGACGTTCCGGCCCGACGTCATCGTCTTGGACCTGATGCTGCCGAAGATGGACGGCATCGAGGTGTGCCGCCGGCTTCGTTCGGAAGGCAATATGGTGCCGATTATCATGCTGACCGCGCTGCAGGACTTATCCGACAAGATCGCCGGACTCGACAACGGCGCCGACGACTATATGACCAAGCCGTTCTCCCCGCAAGAGCTGCTCTCGCGCATTCAGGCGATCCTCCGCCGTTCCTTCGCTTCGCCGGCGCTGCAGACGAACGACCCGATCGAGCACGGCGCCATCGTCGTACATCCCGAACAACGGCAAGCGACGCTCGCCGGCGAGCCGATCGACCTGACGCCGAAGGAATTCGATCTGCTGCTCTTCATGATGAAGCATGCCGGCAAGGTGTTGTCCCGCCAGCAGCTGCTGCATGGCGTGTGGGATTATCATTTTCTCGGGGATACGCGCATCGTGGATGTGCATATTAGCCACCTAAGGGATAAAATCGAACGGAACCCTCGCAACCCTGAATACATTGTAACGATCCGCAATGTCGGGTACAAGTTAAGCGAGCTGGCGTCATCGAAGGACTTGGCTTCGAACGAATGACGGAAAGAAAGCACCCCGCCCGGACGCGGCTTTGCGTCTGAGTCGAGGTGCTTTCTTGCTTTCCTGTCTATGCGCGTGCGCGGCGGAAGTCGTGCATAAACTCCGCGAGCGCGGCGCAAGCCTCGTACGGCACGGCGTTGTACGTCGAAGCCCGGCAGCCGCCGACGCTGCGGTGACCTTTCAGACCGACGAAGCCCGCCGCGTCCGCCGCCTTGAGGAACGCCTTCTCGTCTTCCTCGCTCCGCAGGCGGAACGTAATGTTCATCCGCGAACGGTACGGCGCTTCGGCGTGGCCGGCGTAGAAGCCGTCGCTCTCGTCGATCGCCCGATAAATCAAGTCCGTCTTCTCCCGATTGCGCTGCTCGATGCCGGCCAGCCCGCCTTCCGCTTCGATCCACCGGAGCACGAGATTCATGATATATACGGAAAACGACGGCGGCGTATTGTACAACGAGTTGTTCGCCGCATGCGTGTCGTAGCGGAGCATCGTCGCCAGGTGCTCCGGCGATTTGTCGACCAGCTCATCCTTCGCGATGACGACGGTGACGCCGGACGGGCCGAGATTTTTTTGCGCGCCCGCGTAGATCAGCGAAAATTTCGAGACATCCACCGGACGGCTCAAGATATCGCTCGACATATCCGCGATGAGCGGCACGCTCCCCGCGTCCGGGAACCGATCGAATTGGACGCCCTCGATCGTCTCGTTCGAGGTGATGTGCAGATACGCGGCGTTGTCCGGGAGCGACAACGACGAGAGGTCCGGCACGCGCTTGAAGCCGGTATCCTTCGAGGAGGCGATCGTCACGGCGTCGCCGAACAGCTTCGCTTCCTTATACGCCTTCACGCCCCAAGCGCCGTGCACGACGTAAGCCGCCTGCCGGCCTGCGGACAGCAGGTTCATCGGCACCATGGCGAATTGCGTGCTCGCTCCGCCTTGAAGGAACAGGACTTTATAGCCTTCCGGAATCCCGAACAACGTCCGGAACAACGTTTGCGTCTCGTTGTTCAACCGCTCGTAGTTTTCGCTCCGGTGCGACATCTCCATGACGGACATGCCGGTGCCCTCGAAGTCGGTCATCTGTTCGGCGGCCGTCTGCAGCACCGACAGCGGCAGCGCCGCCGGTCCCGCGTTAAAGTTGTACGCCCTCTTCGTCGTCTTCGTCGTCAACCGTTCCACTCCCATTCCGAATTTCGATTTCACCTATCATAGCAAGAGCCATGATTCGGTTCAAGATAAATATCCCATAATCAAACCGGCCGTCTCCTCGATCGCCTTGTCCGATACGTTGATGATGCGGCAGCCGATCCTCCGCATGACCGACTCGGCGTATTCGAGCTCTCGGACGATGCGCTCCATGGCAGCGTACGAGGCGCCCTCGGGAAGACCTACGACGCGCAGCCGCTCCGTCCGAATTTTATGGATCGCGTCCACGTTCATCGTCAGGCCGAAGACGCGCTCCGGCGGGAGCGACAGCAGCTCCTCGGGGAGACGAACTTCCGGCACGAGCGGCCAGTTCGCCACCTTATACCCCTTGTGGGCAAGAAACATGCTCAGCGGCGTCTTAGACGTGCGGGAGACGCCGACGAGCACGACCTGCGCTTGCGTCAAGCCGCTCGGGTCTCTCCCGTCGTCGTACCGGACCGCGAACTCCACCGCTTCGACGCGCTTGAAGTACTGCTCGTCCATCTCGTGAAGCAGGCCGGGTTTGCGCTTGGGCGCGGTGTGGAACGTGTCGGTGAACGCCTGCAGCATCGGCCCCATAATATCGACGGCGCGTACGCCGAGGCGCATCGATTCCCGCATCATCGCCTCGCGCAGCCGGGGCTGTACCAGCGTATAGGCGACGAAGCTTTCCTGCGCGCTCGCTTCTTCGAGCAGCTGCTCGATCTCCTCGACCTCGCGGACATGGCCGACGCGTTTGATCCGCACCTTCCGGCCGCCGAACTGGCGAAGCGTCGCGTGCGCGACCGCCTCCGCCGTCTCGCCGACGGAGTCGGAGCAGATGTAAAGTATGCCCTCGTTATGAAGAGACATCGTTCGGTTCGACCCCTTCGCGCGTTTACGAAAATAATGTCCTTTCACTTTACCGCGACGGGGACTCGTTTTCAAGTCAGGGGCCGATGCGCGAAAAAACAGCCCCGGCGGCCGCCGAGGCTGTTCGTGCGTGACGATTAGCAATCGAAGTACAAGGCATACTCGTGCGGGTGAATGCGGATGGAGACCGCCTTCGCCTCGGCGCGCTTGTACTCGATATAATTTTCGATAAATTCCTTCGTGAATACGTTGCCCGCCGTCAAGAATTCGTAGTCCGCTTGGAGCGCGTCGAGCGCTTCGTCCAAGGAGCCCGGAACGCTGCGGATGTCCTTCTTCTCTTCGTCCGTCAATTCGTATACGTTCTTGTCGACCGGACCGTAACCCAATTTGCGCGGGTCGATCTTGTTCTGGATGCCGTCGAGGCCAGCCATGAGCATCGCCGCGAACGCGAGGTACGGGTTCGCCGTGGAGTCCGGCGTACGGAACTCGATGCGCGCGCCCTTCGGCGTTACCGCTGCGATCGGAATCCGAACCGCCGCGGAACGGTTGCCCTTCGAGAAGACGAGGTTCACCGGCGCTTCGTAGCCAGGAACGAGACGCTTGAAGGAGTTCGTGCTCGGGTTCGTGAACGCGATCAATGCCGGCGCGTGGTGCAAAATGCCGCCGATGAAGAAGATCGCAAGCTCGGACATGTTTGCATATGCACCCTTCTCGTAGAACAACGGGTTGCCGTCCTTAAAGATGGATGTGTGCACGTGCATCCCGCTGCCGTTGTCGCCGAACAGCGGCTTCGGCATGAACGTTGCGACTTTGCCGTATTGGCGAGCCGTGTTGTGCACGATGTATTTGTACTTCATCAAGTTATCGGCCGTCTTCACGAGCGTATCGAAGCGGAAGTTGATTTCGCCTTGGCCCGCCGTCGCGACTTCGTGGTGATGACGGTCGATGCGGATGCCCGCTTCCATCATCAAGCGGCACATCTCGCTGCGGATGTCCTGCTGCGTATCGACCGGCTGCACCGGCACGTAGCCGCCCTTAACGGGAACCTTAAATCCGAGGTTGCCGCCTTCTTCTTTACGGCCCGTGTTCCAAGCCGCTTCTTCGGAGTCGACTTCGAAGTACGACTTGTTCATGCCGGACTCGTAACGCACGTCGTCGAAGATGAAGAATTCGGACTCCGGCCCGAAGTATGCCGCGTTGCCGATGCCCGTCGACAGCAGGTATTCTTCGGCTTTGTTGGCGATGCCGCGCGGATCGCGGTCGTAACGCTCGCCTTCTGCCGTAAAGATATCGCACATAATGATCAACGTCGGGTGCGCCGTGAACGGATCTACATAAGCCGTCTCCGTTACCGGCATCATGACCATGTCGGAGTTTTCGATGCCGCGGAAGCCCGGGATCGAGGAACCGTCGAACGCTACGCCGTTAACGAATGTCTCTTCGTCGATTTCGACGGCAGGTAAGGAAATGTGCTGCGCTTTACCGGAAAGACCTACGAAACGGAAATCCACCCATTCGATATTCTTTTCCTTGATCAATTGAAGTACGTCTTGAGCCGACATGCCTGAATACCTCCCAATTCCGAACATTAAGTGTGTGATTAGTGCGAAACGTTCACTAATTCTCAAAACCTTGTCGTAATTATAAACCCGCTTTTCATTAGCGTCAATAGTCATGTAAGGTATTTTTGGAGATCATGTTAGCTATACTCACACTTTTGCGAATCTCGCGCGCAGGCCCCGAAAATCGCCGAATTCCTTGTCTGGCGCGGTTTTTCGGATGTCCGAAGGGACGAGTAAGGGTTTACATTTTCCAAAGATTGACATGTCTTGTCCGCACAAAGAAGCCGCCCCCTTCGGGACGGCTTATGCCTTGCTTTATTTATTTCAGTGCCGCGACCGGCTGTTTTACCGTATCGAACGACTTGCCCACGAGCGGCGCCAGCTGCTGCAGCTCGCGAAGCAGCGTCTCGAATTGATCCGGGAACAACGACTGCACGCCGTCGCCCGTCATCGAGTTGTCCGGGTCCGTATGCATCTCGACGATCAAGCCGTCGGCGCCGGCGGCGACCGAAGCTTTGGACATCGTCGCGACCAGCTCGCGGCGCCCTGTCCCGTGGCTCGGGTCGGAAATGACCGGCAGATGGCTCAGCTGCTTCATGACCGGGATCGCTGACAAGTCGAGCGTATTTCGCGTGTACGTCTCGAACGTCCGGATACCGCGCTCGCACAACATGACGTTCGGGTTGCCGCCCGCCAAGATGTACTCGGCCGCGTTCAACCATTCGTCGTACGTCGCGCTGAAGCCCCGCTTGAGCAGCACCGGCTTGCCGCAAGTGCCCAGCTTGCGCAGCAGATCGAAGTTTTGCATATTGCGCGTGCCGACCTGCATAATATCCGCGTATTGGGCGCAGACGTCGACGTATTCCGGCGTCATGACTTCCGTGATCGTGACGAGCCCATATTTCTCGCCGGCCTCCGCCATCCACTCGAGCCCCTCGACGCCCACGCCTTGGAAGCTGTACGGACCGGTTCTCGGCTTGAAGGCGCCGCCGCGCAGCACCTGCGCTCCGGCCGCTTTGACGTGCGCCGCGATCTCCATAATTTGCCCGCGGTTCTCGACCGCGCACGGACCGCCCATAATGACGAGCTCGTCGCCGCCGATCTTCACGCCTTTAATATCGATGATCGTATCCTCAGGATGAAAGTCGCGGCTGGCGAGCTTGTAAGATTTCGAAATTTTAATGACGCTTTCTACCCCGCTCATCTGGCGCAGCTGCTCGGCGAGCGTCGGCTCCGCTTTCCCGATGATGCCGACGACCGTCCGATCCGTTCCCTTAGAGACGTGCGCTTGCAGGCCGCGTTTCTCGATGACCCGCACCACATCCTGAATTCTATCTTCTCCCGCTGCATTCGATAATATAGCGATCATGTTCCCCACTCCTCATGATTGGACTGTCACTTTCATACTTCGACGCGTATACGCTTCTTCGCTTCTACGCTTTTAACCACTAAAGCAACTATACCGGAAAACGAGCTCCGCCGTCAAGCCCTATCTTGCCGCGGGGAGCCCGTATTTTCCGATCCGTATTCTACTATTCGATCAGCGTTCTTTCACCGTCGGAAGCAGCTTGTTCGGATTCAGCGTGCGAGCGATCGCCCACGTCGCCTCGTCGTTCGGGTCGAACGCCTCCAGGTACGCGATCACTTCCTTCGTGACCGGCGTCGGCGTCGACGCGCCCGACGTGACCGCCACTTTCCGCAGCGGCGTCAGCCACTCCGGACGAATTTCCGACACGTCGGATACCCTGTACGCCTTCACGCCCGCAATGTCCTCGGACACCTGAGCGAGCCGGTTCGAGTTGTTGCTGCGCGGGTCGCCGACGACGATGACAAGATCCGCGAGCGACGCCTGCTCCGCCACCGCTTCTTGCCGCACCTGCGTCGCAAGGCAAATTTCGTTGTGAATTTCGGCTCGGGGATACTTGTCGGTCACCCGCTTCATAATATGCCGAATATCCCATTGGCTCATCGTCGTCTGATTCGTCACGAGCACGCGGACGTCGTCCGGAATGGCCAAGCTCTCGATCTCTTCCTCGCGCTCGATCAGGTGCACCTTGTCCGGCGCGACGCCGACGGCGCCCTCCGGCTCGGGATGCCCCTTCTTGCCGATATAGATCACTTCATATCCTTGCGCCGTCTTCGCCCGAATGAGATCATGCGTCTTCGTCACGTCCGGGCACGTCGCGTCCACGATCGTCAGCCCTTTCGCCGCGGCGCGCTCGCGCACCTCCGGCGATACGCCGTGAGCCGTGAAGATGATCGTTCCCTTCTCGACCTGCTCTAGGATGTCGAGCCGGTTCGGGCCGTCCAGCGTAATGACGCCCTCGCGTTCGAACGCTTCCGTGACGTGCGCGTTATGCACGATCATGCCCAATATATATATCGGGCGCGGCAACTCCAGGTTGCGGGCGGTTTGCAGCGCGAGCACCATCGCATCCACGACCCCGTAACAGTAGCCGCGCGGCGAAATTTTCACGACTTCCATCGCGTGTCACTCCCTCTCGTCTCTCCATTATAATGGAAAACGATCGCGGAAGCACACGATGCCGGAAAACGCCGCCGCTTCGTTACAGCTGCCCAGAACCGGCGCGTTCGGCCGGCGCGTGCGTCAGCCCGGCGGCAGCACCGGCGGCGCGTGCTCCTCCGGCGGCGCGGCGCGCAGCCAGACGACGAACGACGTACCGCCGCCGGGCCGCGTCATCACCTCGACGGAGCCGTCGTGCTCGTCGACGATCCACCGCGCGATCGACAGGCCGAGGCCGGTGCCGCTCGTCTCGCCGCGCGAGGCGTCCGCGCGATAGAAGCGCTCGAAGATGCGCGGCACATGCTCCTTCTCCATGCCGATGCCTGTATCGCGAATGCGAAAGCCCACGTCGGAACCGTCCTCCGACCGGAGCGCGGACAGCTCCACCTCGCCCGACGGCGTATACTTGAACGCGTTCTCGATGAAGATGAACAGCAGCTGACGCAAGGCGTCCGCGTCGCCGATGACCGCCGCGCCGCCAAGCGCGGACAGGTCGCCCACGACCCATTGCGCCGTCCGCGGCAGATGCGCCGCCTTGCGGGCGACCTCCTCCGCAAGCGGGAGCAGCTCGACCCGTTCCTTGCGCATCTTATGCCCGGCATCCGCCCGCGCCAGCATCAGCAGGTCGTTCACCATCCGGCTCATGCGCTCCGCCTCGCCGGCGATATCCCGCACCGATTCGAGCGCCGCGTCCGACTGCGACTCGTCCACGCCGCGCAGCGCCCCTTCGTCCCGCCAGCGGCGCCACATCTTCTCGAGCAGCTCGACGTTGCCGCGAATCGTCGTCAGCGGCGTGCGCAGCTCGTGCGACGCATCCGAGACGAATCGCCGCTGCGCGCGCACCGCCCCCTCCAGCTCCCCGTAGGCGGTCTGTATGCGCGACAGCATGCCGTTGATCGTGGAGGTCAGCCGCCCGATCTCGTCCGGAGGCCCGTCGTATTCGATCCGATGGCCGAGATCCTCGGCTTCGCCGATGCGATTCGTCGCCTCGATGACGAGCTCGATCGGCTGAAGCGCCTTCCGCGCCAAAAACCATCCGAGCGTGGAAGCGAGGGCGAGCGCGAGCAGCCCCGTCATCGTCAGCACGGTGCGCAAATATGCCAGCGTCTTCTCGAGGTCGTCCACCGTCGTCGCCACCTGCAGGAAGCCGACGTACGCGTCGGTACCGGGAATCGCCATCGGCCGGCTGTAAATCAGCACCGTGTTCGCGCCGATGCGCCGCTCCATGAACGACGCCGTCGCCAGCGGCGCGCCGGCCTCGACCCCGGCAGGCAGCGGCAGCTGCCCGTTAATGTTCTTCTGCCAGACGTTGCCGTTCGCGTCGACCATCTGCAGGAAGTAGCCGGAATACGCGAACTCGTCGAGCGCCGGGAACTGCGGGACGACGCGCGGCCCGTAAAAGAGGCTCCATCCGACGCGTACCCCGACCTCCCGTTCGATTCGCTCGGCGAGCGATTCCATATCTTTCTTCTCTGCGGTCGTCAAAATGAAGGATACTAGGATATATACGGCCACGCAGAACGCGATCACCGTCACGCCCAGCACGGCGCTGTACCATAACGTCAGCCGGAGGCGGATGCTCATCCCTTATCGCTCCTCAGCACGTAGCCCGCGCCCCGCACCGTCTGGATGAGCCGCTTCTCCCCGCGTTCCTCCAGCTTGTTCCTCAGCATCGCCACGTACACTTCCAGCACGTTCGATTCGCCGCTGTAATCATAACCCCATATTTTTTCCATCAGCACGTCGCGCGACAGCACGCGCCGAGGGTTGGACAGGAACAAGTGCAGCAGCTCGTACTCCTTCGCCGTCAGATCGATCCGCCGGTCTCCTCGGACCGCCTCCCGCGTATCCGGATTCAACGACAAATCCTCGAACGACAGCCGGTTCGCTTCGTCCGCCCCCGTTTCGCCCCGAGCCCCGGCGCTGCGGCGAAGGAGCGCCCGAACCCGCGCCAGGAGTTCCTCGAGCGCGAACGGTTTAATCAAATAATCGTCCGCCCCGGCGTCGAGCCCGCGGACGCGGTCGCCAATTTCGTCTTTCGCCGTCAGCATCAGCACCGGCACCCGGCTCCCGGCCTCCCGCAGACGGCGGCATACTTCCCACCCGTCGATACCGGGCATCATAATATCGAGCACGATCAAATCCGGCTCCTCGAGCCGAATCGACTCGAGCCCTTCGGCGCCGCTTCTCGCCGTACGCACCCTATACCCCTCGAACGCCAATCCGCGGCGCAGCATCGAAGTAATTTTCTCGTCGTCGTCGATGACGAGGATCGCTTCCCTCACGCAGCCCGCCTCCTCTCTTTCCGATCCGTCCCCACTTGGCAAACAGCCGCTTACCTACTATCCTAAAAAAATCTTCGACCGAAGTCCATCGATTCATGGCCCTGCCCGCCGCAGCTCGGCCCTGCCCGCCCTCGCCGGACGCGAAGACGGCCGAACGGGTCCATCCCGTTCGGCCGATGTATTGAACCGCCTTATTGCGCCGCCGCGTCGTTCCGGTCGCCGACCGTAACGGTCACCTTCACCTTCTGCCCGTTGCGGATCAGGTCGATCGCCAGCTTATCGCCGGGCTTCTTCGAGCCGATGATATCCATTAAATCCTCGGCGTTCTTCACTTCTTTCCCATCGATACCGACGATCACGTCGTACTGCTGAATGCCCGCCTCATACGCCGGAGTGCCGAGCAGCACCTGCGTGACGAAGGCGCCGTCCGTGTCGGACAGCTTCAGGTCGTCCAGGAATTCCTCCGGCACGTTCTCGATGCCTATGCCGATATACGGCCGCGGAATCGCCTTGTTCGCCTTGAGCGACTCCAGTACGTCATTGATCGTGCTCGTCGGGATCGCGAAGCCGATGCCTTGCGCCTGCGAGTTGACCGCCGTGTTGATGCCGATCACCTCGCCGTTCAGATTCAGCAGCGGACCTCCCGAGTTGCCGGGGTTAATGGAAGCGTCGGTCTGAAGCAGCGCTTGATAATTCCGCGTGCCGTCCGAATCCGGAATGGCGATCTCGCGCTCCTTCGCGGACAAGACGCCGACGGTCACCGTATGATCGAACTCGTAAGGGTTGCCGATGGCGACGACCCAATCGCCCACCCGGATCGAATCGGAGCTGCCGAGCGGCAGCGTCGGGAAGTCGGACTTGCCTTCGATCTTCAGCACCGCGAGGTCCAAGTCGTACGCCGTGCCAAGCACCTTAGCCACGTAGGGCTCCTTCGTCCCTTCGACGACGACCTCGACCTTCTCCGCGCCGTTGATGACGTGCTCGTTCGTCAGGATATACCCTTCTTTATCGAAAAAGAATCCCGACCCCGACCCCGACGGCACGAGCTGTCCGGCGCCCGACCGAGGCTGCTGCGGCACCTCGAAAAACTGGTCGAAGAAGCTGGAGCCCGACCGTACGCGCTGCGTAGCGTACGTCTGAATTTTGACGACGGCCGGAGACGCGATATCCACCAGCTCGGCGATCGTATTCGGCCGCACGACGTCCATCGCCGCCGTCGTCACCGCGCCGTTCGCGCCCGACACCGCGACGGCCGTCGACGCGCCGCCGCCGCCCGCCCCCGTCGCCAGCACGTCGCTGCCCGAGAACAAGTTCATCTTGTCGCTCGCGAACATGAGGCTCCCGACGACGAGCGCGCCGGCGAGGAACGAGGCCACGACCGAGCGGAACGGCGATCGGCGAGACGGCCGCGCATCGGCGTTATACGACCATGCAGGCTGCGTTCTCGCCGTCTGCACCATCGGGTACGTGCGCAGCTCCCGCGGCGGCGTCATCTCTACGGACGGCGCGGGACGCGGCTCTTCCCGCGTCTCGTCTCGGTACGGCGAAGCGTCTTCCCGGCTCCGTTCGCCCGGGACGCGTCCATAGGTGAAGTAATGATAGTCTTTGTCCTTCTTATCGTGATCGTTCATAACGAATGCAGCCTCCTTAGTAACTTACTGGTTTTCCTTGGCTCTATTGTGAACCACGAACCTTAAAGTTACCTTAAAGCAGGCTAAATTCGCGCTGAAAATCGGCGGATCAGGCGAAGGACGACGCGACCGCCCGGAGTACGTCCTTCGCTTTCGTCACATACTCCGGCGATACCGAAGCGTCGGGATCGACCGGCGCCTGGAATTGATTGACCGTCGCGGTGAGCAAGTATAAGTGAGCGTCATGGTCGTCCCCGTCGTTGTATAGATGCCGCAGCACGTACGGGGTGCCGACGACGACGCGCGTGCCGGGCTGCGGCGCGTCCGGATCGATCTGTCCGTGCGATACCTCGAACGGAATGCGGAGCCATACGGTTTGCTTCTCGCCGTCGAGACGGCGGTCGAAGCAGCCTTGATTATAATCCCAATTGCCGCCCAACGTGAATTGCTGGCGTTCGAGCTTATCCTTTAGCTCCGCGAAGTCCAGCTCGCGGTTCGTTAATTCGGACTCTAAAGAAATCAACGCAAGCGTCCCCCCTACCCAATTTTACTTAGAGTAGGCGTCTCTTCCGCCGATTATGTATCAAACCCGCAAATCGATGCCCACGACGCCGCCGGCGCCGCCCTCGTACCGGACGGCAAGCGTAATGCAGGGGCGCTTCGTGATCGCCGAGACGTACGGATCCGAGACGTAGAGCTCCCCCGCCATCGCTCGCTTCCACCATTCCCGGTGCCGCGCATGCAGCAGTCCCGCCGCGGGTTCCGAGAAAATAAACCGCCCGTCCGGATCGTTCGACCAGACGGCTTCGACGCCCGAGTGCGTCGAGAGCGGCCGCTGCAGAATTTCCTTGTGGCGCTCTTTATCGAGCCCTGCGGCCTTCAGCTCGCCGGCCAGCTGCCGCAAGATGCGTTTGCCCTGCTCGACGTCGACGCCCGCGATATCCGACGGCTCCTCTTCCCGGAGCGCCAAGATCGACGAAATCAACTCGCTTGAAGCCTGCTGCAAACCGGCCCCGACCGTCTGCAGCGATTCCACGCCTTCCCGCTGCCGCTGCATGTCGGCCATCGTCTGTTCGACGCTTTGCGCCGTCTCCTCCCCGAGCTCCGCCGCTTCGCCCACCATCTCGGCCGTGCGCGACAGGCGAACGCGCTGCTCTCGGTTCGCGTCGGCCACCTCGAGGGCCGAGTCGTGCACCGCCGCGACCGACGAAGACGCCTCGCCGAGGCTGCGCTCGATATCCCGGCCGTGCCCGATCGCCCGCTGCACGGACGCCCGTTCCGTCTCGACGGACGCCACCACCTCGGCGGCGCCTTGCTCGATCTCCTCCACCATTCGCGAGGAGCGCTGAACCGCTTCGTGACTTTGCTCCGCGAGCTTCTTGATTTGCTGCGCCACGACGACGAAGCCGCGGCCGGCTTCCCCGGCGCGGGCCGCCTCGATGGAAGCGTTCAGCGCCAGCAGGGACGTCTGCCCGACGATCTCGCGAAGCAGCTCGTTAATTTCTTCGATATGACGCATACGCTCCGTCGAGGTCTTCACCTGGCGCACCATCGAATCGTTATGACGTTCCAATTCCGACAATACCCCGACGGCCTGCTCGACCGTCGCGCGGATGTCCCCCATATTCGCACGGGCGAGCTCGCTTTCCCGCTTCATCCGATCGGACAGCGTGTGCACGCGCTCCGCCTGCGCGTCGGCCTCCTTCATCCAGATCATCGTCTGCTTCAAGCGGCTCATGACGTGGAGGCTGCGCTTGCGCAGCTTGTCGCCGGCCGCCGAGGAGCGCTCCGCGATGTCGTTCAGATGGTCGGCCGCCCGGCCCAAATCGTCGACGCTGGCGATGAGTCGGTCCGCAAACACTTGCGATTCGTTCAGGAACGACTCGATGACGTCTGACGAAGCGTTGTTTCTCACGCTCTTTGCGTCAGATTTACTATCAGTCTTCTTCCAAAACATCCACCACACACCCGCCACCCCCTAAATTACGTTACTTTTCCTAACATTATAGTACCGCAACAGGCAAAAGAAAAGAGGAACGCGAACGTTCCTCCAAGTTTCTCCCGCATGATTCGGTTATACGGCCAGCTTTCGACGTTCATCCTCGCGGATCATGTCGTTGAGTCGGTCCAATTCCTTCTCGTCCAGCTTTCCGTTTCCTTTATATATGACGCGAACCTTCACTTTTTTCTTGCCCCATTCGTCGTACACCTGCTTCGTCGTCTCGAAGAACAGATCGATCTTCTTGCCCTTGATCGCCGAACCTGTGTCGGCGACGACGCCGTACCCGTAGCCCGGGATATGCAGCACCGTTCCGATCGGGAACACTTTGCGGTCGGCGGCGATCGTCGAGAAGATGTCCCGACGTACTTTGACGCCGGAGTACGTGATGCCGTACTGCGGATGATCGGGCGTCTTGCCCGTCGATTCCACGCCGGCCGTGTAGCCGGTCGCCGTCACTTCGATTTCGTCGTATTCTTTGAGCTTGTCGGCATGGAGCACCGGCACCGCCTTCGCCAACTTCATCCACTGCGCCTTCGACTTCACGTTCGCTTGAAGCAGCTGCACGATCGTCGGCCGAGCCGCCGGCGAGCCGAGCTTCGTAGCGGGCGCAAGGCCGTGCAGGCGAGCTGGGAAGTCCGTTTGCAAAGAAGGCAGCGGCCGCTCGGACTCTTCCAAATGCGCGCCTAGTATTTTACTATCTCCGATCGGTCCGATCGTCGTAATCAGTAGGAACGCGGCCAAGCTCATGATCGCCGTTCGCAGTGTGACGGCTCCCGTCGTTGTCATCATTTGGTTCCATCCCCCCATACCATGAGGGTGTCCAGGCCAATAGGTTATTATACATATTCATCCTATTTTTTGCCTGACGAGGGGATGAAAACCCGATAGACGCCGCTAGTTTAGTAGACCTTGCCGCCGACTTCCTGCTCGATCATGCGAATCGCTTCCTCGACCGGGAACGCGCCGATATCGCCGTCGCCGCGGCGCCGCACCGAGACCGTGCCGGCGCTCTGCTCGTTCTCGCCGACGACGAACATGTACGGGATGCGCTCGAGCTGCGCCTCGCGAATTTTATAACCAAGCTTCTCGTTGCGCAGGTCGGCGTCGGCGCGCACGCGGGATGCCTGCAGCTTCTCCTGCACCTGCTTCGCGTAGTCCGCGAATTTGTCCGACACCGGAATGACGACCGCCTGGACCGGCGACAGCCACGTCGGCAGCGCGCCGACGAAGTTTTCGAGCAGGAACGCCGTCATGCGCTCCATCGTCGAGATGATGCCGCGATGGATGACGACCGGACGATGCTTCTGCCCGTCCTCGCCGACGTACTCGAGCTCGAACCGCTGGGGCAGCAAGAAGTCAAGCTGCGCCGTGGAGAGCGTCTCTTCCTTTTTCAGCGCCGTCTTGATTTGTACGTCCAGCTTCGGCCCGTAGAACGCCGCTTCGCCCTCCGCCTCGAAATACGGCAGGCCGAGATCCTCGACGACCTCCTTGAGCATCCGCTGCGACATCTCCCACATCGCGTCGTCGTCGAAATATTTTTCCTTGTTCATCGGGTCTCGGTACGACAAGCGGAAGCGGTAGTCCTCGATGCCGAAATCCTTGTATACGTGCTGGATGAGCTGCACGACGCGGGCGAACTCTTCCTTGATTTGATCCGGGCGGCAGAAGATGTGCGCGTCGTTGAGCGTCATCGCGCGCACGCGATGAAGGCCTGTGAGCGCGCCGGACATCTCGTAGCGGTGCATCGTGCCGAGCTCGGCGATCCGGATCGGCAGATCCCGGTAGCTGCGCATGTCGCTCTTGTACACCATCATGTGGTGCGGGCAATTCATCGGACGGAGCACGAGCTCCTCGTTGTCCATGATCATTTTCGGGAACATGTCTTCTTGGTAATGCTCCCAGTGGCCGGACGTCTTATACAGCTCTACGTTCGCGAGCACCGGCGTATAGACGTGGCTGTAGCCGAGGCGCTCCTCGAGATCGACGATGTAGCGCTCCATGATGCGGCGCAGCTTCGCGCCCCGCGGCAGCCAGAGCGGCAGCCCTTGGCCGACCTCGCGGGAGAACGCGAACATCTTCAGCTCGCGGCCGATCTTGCGATGATCCCGCTTCTTCGCTTCTTCAAGCAGCTGCAGATGCTCGTCGAGCTGCGCCTTCTTCGGGAACGCCGTGCCGTAGATGCGCTGCAGCATCTTGTTCTTCGCGTCGCCGCGCCAGTAGGCGCCCGCCACGCTCAGCAGCTTGAACGCCTTAATGCGGCCCGTGGACGGCAGGTGCGGCCCGCGGCACAGATCGAAGAACTCGCCTTGATCGTACAACGTGATCGACTGATCGCTCGGAATCGCCTCGAGCAGCTCGACTTTGAGCGGATCGTTGATCCCTTTGAAAATGGCCTCCGCCTCTTCCCGGCTCACCTCGCGGCGCGTAATGGCCAGGTTTTCGCCGACGATGCGCTCCATCTCCTTCTCGATCTTCGGGAAATCCTCCACGGAGATCGGCGTATCGAGGTCGATATCGTAGTAGAAGCCGTCCTCGATGACCGGTCCGACGCCGAGGCGGACGTTGTCCGCGCCGTAGATGCGCTTGATCGCTTGAGCGAGCAAATGCGCCGTGCTGTGGCGCAGCACCTCGAGCCCCGCCTCGGATTCGAGCGTGACGATCTCGACGGCGGCGTCGCCCTGCAGCGCGTAATTCAGATCCACGGACTTGCCGTCCACCTTGCCGCCCACTGCGTTCTTCTTGAGGCCCGAGCTGATCGAGCCCGCGATGTCCTCGACCGTGACGCCGGATTCGTATTCCCGAATCGAGCCGTCCGGCAGCGTTACCTTCAACATGCATACCCCATCCTTTCGTCTTTGGAAAACAACAAAAAAAGCACCCATCCCTATGGTCATAGGGACGAATGCTTCCATTCGCGGTTCCACCCTAGTTCGCCCGACGGCTGTCGTTGCCGGTCGGCGCGCGCTTCGTTCACGGTTCTTCGTTCGGTAACGGGAACGTCCCGGCGTCGGCTACGGTCCGCCCCTGCGCAGGTCCGCGGATTCGCCGATGCGGCTCTCGAAGCGGTAAGCGGTTCGCGCGGTTCCGGAGAAGCTTGCAGCCGAGGCTTCTCTCTCTGGGCGGGGCGGCGAGTCGCTGTTGTCTTCGGTCGATGCCTGTCGATGTGTTTCGTGAAAATATGACATCATTATATGCAGATTGCCCCCCGCGCGTCAAGCGGCTTCCGCTACTTGCCCCCCCGCTCCTCGAGCCTCGGCAGGCAGACCGCGCAGTCGGTGCACAGCTCCGCCCGGCCTTCGAAGATCGTCAGGATCGTCTTGATCACCTGTTCGTCGGGCGTCCGGGAATGTACGTACAGCTTGCCGGGCGACACGGAGATGAGCGTGCTGACGATGACGTCCTCGTAGCTGATGTCTTTGTCGATCAACTCGACGACGAATTGATCCATCTGCTTCGTGTCGATCGGCAGCATCCGCTCGTTCAGCAGCGTGAAATCGTGATTGCCGTGATGCACGACGTGCGCGGCCGGTATTTTGGCTTCCTGAATGTATACGAAATATTTCAACAGCGCGATAAACTCCTGGTACTGACGCTCCATCATCCACTCGTCGACCGCGTACGCGACCGAATCGCGCAGCTCCTCGAGGTACGGCTCCGCACGGAATCGAAGGAAGCCTTCGACGTGAAGGAACCGTTCCTCGGCCAAGTACGCTTCGATCGCCCCCGCTAGCTTGGCGACGCGCCGCTCGTAGAAGACGTCGCCTTCGGCTCGGGAAGCCAGCTGCTTATCGCATTGCGCCCGCACCTCGGCCGCGCCTTCGCGGTCGTCCGCGCCGACCTCCTTCGCGATGCACCGGTCGAGCAGCGTACGTTCGTACCCTTCTATAATAGCCGCGGCGAGCGGGCGGGCCGCGGCGCAGCGCGCCTTCGCGGCTTCCTCCTCGCTCGCCCCGGCGAGAACGCAGACGATGCCTGTCCCGCCCGTAAGCGGAACGCGGCGAAGCTCGACGTCGTCCCGAACGGACGCCGCTTCGCCGATGTTCTCGCGCATCGCTTCCGCGATTCGCTCCGCATCGATGTCGGCGGGGTTCACAAGCAGAGTGAACAGCTCCATGATGACTCCCCTCCCCTTCCCTTTATAAGAGTATATGGTCGCTCTACAAGGGATATACAACCAAACGTTGGAAGGGGGAGAAGCGCGACGCTGCCAAATAAAAAGCCCCGCCGGGTTCGGCGGAGCGCGCCTTACGGAGACGTTCGCTGCCCGCGATACGCCCTCGGCGTGAGGCCGGTCGCATTCTTAAAGAGCGCGTTGAAATATTTCATGTCGCGGTAGCCTGCCTGCAGGGCGATCGAGGCGACCTTCTCGTTCGTCGCGGCGAGCCGCTCGCAGCAATACTCGATGCGGCACTTATGCAGGTAATCCAGGAACGACATGCCGAATCGCTCCTTGAACCGCCGGCGAAGGTGGCGCTCGCTGAGCCCCGCCTCCTCGGCGTAAGCTCGCGCGAGATGCTCGTCGCCGGGAAAGCGGCGCATCCGCTCCGCCATCCGGTCGAGCGACGCGTCGGTGTCCCGCGGGCGGCCGGGCGGCTTCGCCGCGTCCTCGTTCCCGCCGGGAGCCGCCTCCTGGAGCCGCGCGAACTGCACGAGCAGCCGCAGCGTCTCCGCCTGCACGACGGTCAAGTAATCCGGACGGCGCTGCCGGCACTCCTCCAGCATGACGTCGAAGGCGCGCTGCAGCGAGCCGTCCGCGTCGCGGACGCGAACCCACGGCTGCTCCGGGAAGGACCGCTCCAGCATGGCGCGAAGCCGGGAATCCGGCTCCAGCGCCTGCAGCAGCCGGTCCGCGAACCGCTCGTCGAAGATGCAATTGTATACGATCAGACGACCGACGCCCGGGGAAGGGGTCGACGGCCGAAACACGTGCGACACGCCGATCGGCAAGTAAAACGCATCCCCTTTGGAGACGGGAATCGTTTCGCCCTCGATGTAATGGTACCCCCGGCCTTCGCCGACGTAGCTGAATTCGAAAAATTCATGCCGATGCTGCTCGAGCCGGAACGACTCCGTCACGCGGTTTACGTAGACGGGAACGTTTTCGGAAAAATATAAGCTGTTGCTCGTCACCGTAATCGTCTGCCGCATCGTACGCCCTCCTCGCTTTCTCCTAACTCTACTCCGAATCCTGCGGCGTGGCAACGGCGTCCGTCCGGAATCCCCCTCGATTTCGTCCGCATCGCCCCTATGTAAGGAAAGCGATTTCCTGAATAATAAGGAGAGTAATACTTGTATACCACGCGGAAATCGAACGGGAGGCATTAATAGATGAATGCGCATTGGCAAGCCGCTTGGATTTGGGGTTCGGGCGAAGAGAGTCCAAGAAACGAATGGCGGTGCTTCCGCCGAACCTTCGTGCCGGAAGGAGACGTCTTCGGGGCGAAAATCCGCCTCACCGCGGATTCCCGATACGTGCTGTTCGTGAACGGCGTACGGGTCGGTCGCGGCCCGGTGCGGTCTTGGCCGTTCGAGCTCGCCTACGACGAATACGACATCGGCCATCTGCTGACGCCGGGCGTTCCTGCGGTCGCGGCGGCGCTCGTCATGCATTACGGCATTACGACGTTCCAGTATTTGCGGGGGCGCGGCGGCTTGCTGCTCGAGCTGGACGGCGTGCGGGAGGCGGGAGGACAGCGCGTGATCACGGACGAACGTTGGAAAACGACCCTCCACCGCGGCTTCGAACGGCATGCGTCCCGGATTTCGTGCCAGTTGTCGTTCACGGAAACGTACGACGCACGGGCGTTCGGCGACGACTGGACATCGGCCGGCTACGACGACGCCGGCTGGGAGTCCGCCCGCGTCATCGGTCCCGCCGGGATGGCGCCGTGGACGAAGCTGGTCGAGCGGCCGATTCCGTATTTGACGGAGGAGCCCGTCTACCCGTCTAGGGTCGAGGCGCTCGGCGCCGTGCGGCCGGCGGCGTGGACCGCTGCGCTCGACGTGCGCGGGATCATGGATCCGGACAGCGCGAACCACGCCAACCCCGTCTCCTTTAACGGTCTGCTCGCGACGACCGTCGCGCTGGGGAGCGCGGCGACGCTTAC
Source organism: Paenibacillus sp. (assembly GCF_035645235.1). GTDB lineage: Bacteria > Bacillota > Bacilli > Paenibacillales > YIM-B00363 > Paenibacillus_AE. Next base: position 394 of record NZ_DASQMZ010000110.1, on the reverse strand, counting down.
GATCGGCGTCGTCGACGACGGCCGAACGCCGGCGCGCTGGACGATCGACGGCCGCGAGCCGCCCGAGAGCGCTTACCGCGGGGCGTATGAGGAGCGTTATATCGAGCTTTCCCTGTCGGCCGGCGAGCATCTGCTCGTCATGGATGTCACCGGCGGCAGCCATGGGCATGCGTTCCACCTCGGCTTCGACGCAGGCGGCGCGCCGTTCGACGTCCGCTCGCCGCTGCCCGCGCTCGGCGAGGATACGCCGTTCGTCGCGATCGGGCCGTTCGATCGCGCCGTCCATATCGACCACGCCGAAGCGCGCAAGCTGCGCCTCGACCACCCCGATTACGCCCGGGCGCGCGCCGTCTCCTCCGTCGCAGAGCTCGCCGCGCTCGGCGACTGGGTCCGC
>NZ_DASQMZ010000109.1:0-10079 GCF_035645235.1 Paenibacillus sp. | reverse complement strand
CTTGACGCGGACAGCTTCTTTTTCATGCTCTCGGTTATTATTTCCCTCGTTCGGCAAAGCGGCGAAGCGCGCCGCGCTGCGCCGCATGGGTCAGCAGGAAGCCGACGCCCGCGGCGGCCGCGATGAAGGCGCCGACGAAATACGCGGCGTCGTACCCGCCCCACCCTTCCATCCATCCGCCGAACGCGCCGCTCGCGAGCCCCGCCAATCCGACGAATACCGCCGATAAAATCGACTGCCCCGTCGAACGAAGCTCCGTCGGCACGACGCGGACGACGTACGCGACGGCGGAAATCCAAAAGACGGCATACGTGATCGAATGCGACGCCTGAAGGAACATCAGCAGGAACGGGTCGGACACGATGGAATACAGCAGCCAACGGACGACGTACAGGAGACCTACGGCCCCTAGCAGCGCCAGCTCATGCACTCTGCGCATGTACCGGTGCAGCAAGTAAAACGTCGGCACCTCGCTGAGCGCCGCCAGCGCCCAGGCGAGACCGACCATCTGCTCCGTCGCGCCGAGGTCGGTTAAATACAGCCCTAGGAAGGCGTCGTTCATCCGATGCGGCACCATCAAGACGAAGACGAGCAGTAAAAACCATAGCAGCGTCCGGTTGCGCCCCACCACCGCGAGCGAACGCAGCGTGACCGGCGGCGCTGCGATTTTCACATCCTTCAAGAACATCGCCAGCGCGAGCGGAAACACCCAGATGCCCCAATAAATCCATTGCAAATTTTCCACCCCGCCGATCGCGACGAGGATGCCCCCCGCCAGCACCGAGAAGATGCAAAAGCCGATCGACCCCCACATCCGCACCGTGCCGTACCCGACGCCCGCCTCCTCGGACATGCGGATCGTCAAGGAGTCTAACAAGGGAGAACTCGGCATAAGAAAGAAATAGAGCAAGGTCACAAAGACGAATGTCGGCGCGAAGCCCGACGCGACGAACATCGCGACGCTGCAAATCAATTGCAGCGACCAGAGCAAGGCAAGCACCCATTTGACGGTCTGGAACCGGTCGCTGACGTAGCCCCATACCGGTTGGGCGACGATGGCGGCGCAGGGACCGACCATCATCAGCAGGCCGACCTGCACGGCGGAAAATCCCTTGAAGGCGAAATACAGCGGCAAATACGGCAGCAGCACCGCATTGGAGCAATAATACAACGCGTTGAGCGCCTTGACGATGACGAGTTGACGATTCATGAGGCGTTCCATCCATCCTATCCGAAAGTTCTTTATCTATATATCCCTACATCCTACTCCAATCTCTCGAAAATGAGAAGTGCGCCGCGGCCGCCGTTCGACGTCATGGGACAAAAATCCACTGTGCCGGGGGCGAAACGTGTCATATAATGGAGAAAGCGAACATGGGGAGAGTGCATTCAAATGGAGAGTATCGTAGCCGTATTGCTTCTGCTGCTCGGCGGAGCGGCGCAGACGCCCGCAGAGCCGACGCTCGACGAATGGCTGCTGGCGACGGAGCAGGCCCGCCAAGCGGCCATCGAAGCGGAGCGAGGCTCTTCCGGCATTCCGTTAATCGAGAAAGAGGATCCGCAGCCGGACGCCCCCGCCGTGAAGGGCCTCTACGCGACCGCCCACAGCGCCGGCGGCGCGCGCCTGGAATCGCTCCTTGCGCTCATCGACGCGACGGAACTGAACAGCCTCGTCATCGACGTGAAGGACGACTACGGCTATATCACGTATCCGACGGAAGATCCGGCGCTGCTCGAACGAAATACGGTCAAATCGATTATCAAGGACCCTTCCGCCCTGCTCGCGCGCCTTGCGGAGCATGAGGTGTACCCGATCGCGAGGGTGGTCGTCTTCAAAGACTCCGTATTGGCGGAGAAGCGCCCGGACTTGTCTTACGTGCAAGCCGACGGCACGGTCTGGAAGAACGGCCGGGGCGAATCGTTCGTCAATCCGTACTTGAAAGAAGTATGGGAATACAACGTACAAGTCGCCAAGGACGCCGCGAAGCTGGGCTTCAAAGAAATTCAATTCGATTACGTCCGATTCCCCGAGGGGTTCGAGAAGAAAGCGGACATTTTGTCCTACGCCAGGGACGAACGTAAGCGAATCGAAGTCGTGGCCGATTTCGTCAAATACGCCCGCGAGGAGCTGTCTCCGCTCGGCGTGCGCGTGTCGGTCGACATCTTCGGCTACGCCGCGTCGGTCCCGGCGGCCGAAGGCATCGGCCAAGATTTCGAGCTCATCTCGAAATACGTGGACGTCATCTCGCCGATGGTGTATCCGAGCCATTACTCGACCGGCTGGTTCGGTTCGAAGGTGCCCGACGCGGCGCCTTACGCCACGATCGACGGCGCCATGAAAGACACCTTCAAGAAGCTCGAGCCGCTCGGCCCGTTCCAGCCGGTCGTCCGCCCTTGGATTCAAGACTTTACGGCTTCCTGGGTGAAGGGCTATATTAAGTACGGCAAGCGCGAGGTCGAGGAGCAAATTCGCGCGCTCAAGGATAACGGGATCGAAGAATTTATGCTTTGGAACGCGGTTAACCGCTATACAGAGGGCGTCAATTACGACTTGGAATAATAATTCGTTCGTTCGGGGTGCCTCGTCCGGGGGCATCCCTTTCTTATGTTATAATGGAAGGAATTCGCGCCGCCGGCAAGGGGGAGACACGAACGATGGGAAACATCGTCGCCGCAACCGTTCAGAACGCTACGAAAGCGACAGCCGCCGGGCATACGATGGGCAGCCTGCTGCGCTTCTTCGCCCCGCTCGGCTTCGCCGCCTGCCTCGTCAGCATTACGCACTCCATCATCCACTCCACGCTCACGAAGGCGGACCAGCCGGAGCTCGCCATCGCGGCGTACGCGATCGGCGCCAGCCTGTTCGGCTTAACGGAGCGCCCTGCCGTGCTCGTCCGGCAAACGAGCTCCGCGCTCGTACGGGACCGCGCCTCGTTCCGCGCGATGTCCGGCGTCACTTGGATCCTGATCGCGGCTACGGTCGCTTTCGGCGCCGTCGTTTGCTATACGCCCGTCGGCGGGCTGCTGTTCGAGCAGGCGTACGGCGCCGACCCGGCGCTCGTGCCGCAGATCATACAAGGCTATCAATTTTTTATGTGGGTCAGCGTGTTCTCGGCGCTCCGTTGCTTGTACCACGGCGTGATCATCAGCCAAATGCGCACGAAATGGGTGACGATCGGCATGATCGTTCGTTTGATCGGCATGATCGCCATCGCCCACTACTTCGTCCGTACCGACAGCGTGAACGGCGGCTGGGTGGGCGCTTGCCTGTTCGCCGCCGGCATGATGATCGAAGCCGGCGTGTGCTACTGGGAAGGGCGAAGCTTGACCCGCAAGCTGCCCGAGCGGCTGCCGGATCACGAGATCGCGACGAAGCGCGACGTCTTCGGCTTCTATCGGCCGCTGCTGTATTCCTCGTTTATCGTCGTCATCATCGCGCCTGCCATTAACGCGCTGCTCGGCAAGACGGTGAACGTCGAACTGTCGATCGCTTCGTTCGCGGTCGCGAGCAGCATTTTCAACTTGGTCATGAGCGTCTTTACGTACATTCACCAGATCGTACTGAATTTTTACCCGACCTCCCCGAAGCTGGTTTTCCGCTTCCAGCGCATCGTCGGCTTCATGCCGGGGCTGCTCATGGCGGCGATCAGCTTCTCCCCGGCGGGCACGTTCGCATTGGCGGACCTGATGGGGCTGTCGGGGCGTCTCCTGTCGGACACGCTCGCGGTGCTGCAAGCCTTCACCCTGCTCGGCCTCGTGCTGCCGTGGCTCGATTTCGGCAACGGATTTTTGATGCTGTTCCGACGCACGCATGTGTTCATGTGGTCGCAGGCCGCGAACACCGGCTTCGCCGTCGTCGTCCTCGTCGCGCTCGTCGCGCTGCTCCCCGGCTGGAACGGCGTGATCGGCCCGCTCGCGATGACCGCCGGCTCCGCGGCCGAACTGGCCGTCGTCGGATTTGCGCTGTACCGCGCTCGGTGGGAGACGGGCATGCAAACGCCGAAAGCCGCGAACCGCGCATGACATGAATCCTCTCTCCCCTGGTCATTCTATTACCGGGGGTGAATCGCATGAGCAGGCCGTTGCAGTCGGACGTCCAATTCGAACGCGCGCTGCGTTCGAGATCGTCCGTCTACGCGAAGGACAAGCTAGGCGGCAACCACGACTTCGTCGGCGCCTTGGACGCCTTCAATCCGATCTACGTCACGCTGTCCGGATCCCGGCTGTTCCGGGGCGACTACGAGTTCATCACGACGCATACCCGCTGATCCGCCCGACCGGCGCCCTCGTTTCCGCAAAGAGACGGGGGCGTTCGCGGGTACGGGCTCCGACTCCGACGCATACGGTAAATCAGTACCGTGCGAGAGGAGGGGGGCGGAATGGGCGGACGGCCGAGCAAATCGGATCGGAACGCGATTCACGATTGGGTCGAGCGGGTGAAGGAAGCGCCGCCGGGGACGACGCCGAGCGGGGTGCCCGACTTACCGTACCCGATGGTCGACTCAGGCAAACATCGGTTCGTTTACGAGTTGGGGAATGGCGCCGTGTTAAAGCTCCCGAAGGTCGCCAAGGGCATCGGCTGCAACGAGCGGGAGGCGGACTTGTACCGCCGGGCGCCGAAAGCGTTGCGCAAGCATCTCTGCCCCGTCATCGCCGCCGGACCGGGCTGGATCGTCATGAAGAAGCTGGAGACGCCCGTGCCGCGCAAGCGGAAATACGAGAAGCAGGTGATGCGGATATTGGAGTTGGGGCTCGACTTCGGCGTCCGAATTTCCGATATCGTTCACCGCCGGACCGGCAGGCCGAGGCGAAACAATATTCGGCTTCATAAGGGACGCGTCGTCTTGATCGACTACGCGAATCTGTACGATGCGGACCGCAGCTTGCTTTCCGCGTGCGTTCGTAGATTTCTGGCGGAGCAGCCGCCGGACGGTATGGAAACTCAAGGAAAGAGGCCGCCCCGAAAGTAAAGAAACTTTACTTTCGAGGCGGCCTCTTCTTCGCGATTTCTTTATTGCGACAACCGCAACGCGAGATCGTACAAGTCCTTGTTGAACGGTTTCTTGGTCGTGACGACCTTCTCGATATCCGTAGCGACGAGCTCGTTCTGAAGGACGCCGCACGCCTTGCCCGAATCGCCCGCGATCAGTCGGCGCACCGCGAAGTCGCCGAGCCGGCTCGCCAGGATGCGGTCGTTATGCGTCGGGGAGCCGCCGCGCTGAATATGGCCGAGCACGGTGACGCGGCATTCGATGCCGCTCGACTCGGTGATTCGGTTGGCGATGTCCTCCCCCTTGCCCACGCCTTCGGCGACGAGGATGATGCTGTGCCGCTTGCCGCCCGCGAAGTGCTTCTTCATGTTGGAAGAGATGGCGTCGAGATCGAACGGCATCTCCGGGACGAGAATCGCTTCCGCTCCGCTCGCAAGCCCCGCGTACAATGCGATGTCCCCGCAATGGCGTCCCATGACCTCGACGACCGAGGAACGCTCGTGCGACGTCATCGTATCGCGCAGCTTGTTTACCGCGTCCACGACGATCGTGACGGCCGTATCGAAGCCGATCGTAAAGTCGGTGAACGGGATATCGTTATCGATCGTGCCCGGCAGCCCCATCGTCTTGATGCCTTGCAGCCGGAGCTTGTTCGCGCCTTGGTACGAGCCGTCCCCGCCGATGACGACGAGCCCGTCGATGCCGCGCTTGCGCAAATTGTCCGCCCCGATTTGCTGCCCCTCGAGCGTCATAAACTCTTTGGAGCGGGCCGTCTGCAAAATCGTGCCGCCCCGCTGAATAATATCGCCTACGCTTCGAATGTCCATCTCTCGAATATCGTCGTGGATCAAACCGTGGTAGCCGCGCTGCACCGCGAACACCTTCAATCCGTAAAACAGCGCGCTGCGCACGACGGACCGCACGGCCGCGTTCATCCCTTGGGAGTCTCCCCCGCTCGTTAATACCGCAATCGATTGTACCGACATCGTCGTTGCCTTCCTTCCTCTACCTTCGTTATGGTCTAGCGTCTTGAATGAGCGGCTTCGCGATGCCCTGCCGCCTGCGAATCCAGACGCTGTTCGCCCAGAAAAAAAGCCGCGTCCAAGGACTCCCGCGCATCAGCCGCTTCGTTACCGCGACGACCTCCGGCTGCCTGCCGACCTTCGGGTCGGACAAATAGAGCGCCAGCAACCCTTCGACGACCATCGCATGAAACCGCCGGTCTTCGATGCGACGAACGCGGCTGCGCGCCTCTTCGGCGATCGTCTCGATCCGTTCCGCCGTATGCCGGACGTCGTCGTAGTACGTGCAGAAGTTCAAATCGCCCCCGATGCGGTCCTCCTCGGTATCGATGAGGTAATCCAGCAGGATGTGGAGCGAGCAAACGTACGGAAAATAGGCGTCCCGGGCCGCGCGCGCCTTCGCGTCGGTCACGCCGTCCTCGGCCGCCGTCGCGAACAAATAAAACATGCCGAGCGTCGACCCCGTCGCCGCCGCGAATTCGTTCCAGCCGAGCTCCGGGCACTTGTCCCGATGGCTCGACCACCACGCGGTAAGCGCGGGCAGCCGATCTTCGCGGCGAATATGCTTGTGGACCTGCAGGTCTCCGTACAGCTCTACGAGCTCTACGACGTACGGCTTTACCGCTTCATAGGAAGGCAGCGACGCGACGCCGCGCCGGCACGTCTCGACGAGGCGCCGTAAATATCCGCCGTCGTCCCGCTCCGCGCGGAAGGCGTAATAATCGTCCGTCATCGGCCGGGACGGATCCACCGCGTCGCGCATCGCAAGGTGCAGCTGGCGGAAATCGTCCGCCTCCATCGACGTCGAGCGGTCGCACAGGTTGTCCAAATAGTCGCTGATCGTCTGCAGCGCCGCGACGAGCGGGATGAGCACCTCCCGGCTGCGGGGGCGGAGCAGCGCGTAAATCGATCCGCCCTCGCAGTGGAATCGCTTCGTCCCGAGGCTCGCGAGCGCCTGCGTTCGCAGCTCCGCGTCGGGAATCGCCTCCGCATCGGCCGTCCAGCGCCGCAGCTCCCGATCGACGTCGGGCAGGATGTACCGATAAACTCGCAGCATCAGGGAGATCGGCCCCCTCGGGGCGGCTCCGGCTGCGCTTGTGGGTTCCGTCAAGTCGTCGTTCCTCCGAAGCATCGTTGTAGGCAGTACGCGGCGATCGTCGACATCTCCAGCCGCTGCAGCCGTTCGAGCAGCGCCGTCGCCGGAGCGTCGGCGGAGCGGACGGCCCGTTCCACCGCCCGGTTGAAGGCGTATGGGTCCCACGCCCCGCCGGGGACGAATGCGGCGCCGCCGTCCGCGTTTCGGACCGCCGCCGCCAGCTCCCGATAACAAGGATGAGCGCCGACGCGCCGGAACCAATACTCGGCGTTGCCGTAATCGCCCTCCATCCGGTGCATCACGCCGTGAAGCAGGCTTCCCGTCGGCGTCTCGATGCGCTGCGACAGCTCGTGCGAGCCGTCCAAATCGTCGTTCCAAAGCAGCAGCGCGGACCGAAGCGCGTCGGCATCGGCGCCGGCGCCGAACGAAGCGTTCGCGATGTTCTCGGACAACGCCGCGTCCCAAGGCCGCTTCGGCGCGAGGCGCTGCGGCGGCTCGCGGTTCGCCAGCGTCTCGAGCCACGCCCGCGCGTCCTTCTCGCTCATGCGTACCGTCCCCTTCCGAGCAAACACTTCATTATAGTATAGCTAATGATGGGCTTTCGTCGCAACGTCCTGGTTCAAGCGGAAATACAAGTGCAGGTCGTTGATCCGGCTCGCCCGCTCCGCGATATCCCATGTCATCTCGCAAACCAGGTCGAAATTTTCCTCCTCGTCGAGCCTCGACTGCAGATCGACGATCTCCCGCTCGAAGGCGAAAATGCGATCCGGAATCGCGCCGCGAACGGTTTCCCAAAAGTACAATATTTCCGATTGCTCGCGCGCGGTAAACTCGTTCCAATCCTTCGTCAGGCGCGGCGTCGGAATGCCGAGGCGCTCGTCGTAAGCGAATTGCGACTGCGGGTCGAAAGACATAGCGGCCGTCCCCTCTCCGTTCCGTACAAATGCGATGAACGCATCGTTATCAATATATCACGAACCGTTCGGCGGAGTGAAATGCCTTGACGGCTTGCCGCAGTTCGTTATAATTGGGATATGGTATTAGTACCAACTACTAATCATATTAACGAATAAGGCGTGAATCCGAATGACTACCGACACCATCTACGAAACGATCAAGGCCGCCATGCACGAGCGCCGCAGCGTTCGGAAATATACCGAAGCCCCCGTCGCCGTCGAAGACATCCGCGAAATTATCGACTGCGCCCGGTACGCGCCCAGCGACACCAACTCTCAGACGTGGGAATTCGTCGTCGTCGTCAACCGAGAGAAGATCGCCCGCATCGAGGAGCTGACGTGGGAGGCGCTGCACCGCAAGGCCGAGGAGGCGACGGCGCGCGGACTCGAGAAGGAAGCGCGCATGCTGACCCGCTCCTTCGGTCCGTACGCGACCGCGTTTCGCGACGCCCCGGCGCTCGTCATCTGCCTCGCGACGCCGTACGAATCGAAATTCCGCGACAAAATTTTCGACCCGATCGGCCTCGTGCCGGACGAGGTGTGGCGCGAGGAGGGCATCAAGTCGAGCTGCCTCGCCTCGCAAAACTTGATGCTCGCCGCCCATGCCCGTGGCCTCGCGACGTGCCCGATGACCGGCCCGGTGTTGCTGGCCGAAGAGGAGCTCAAGGCGTATCTCGGCATCCGCGACGAAGCGCAGGTGAACATGGTCATCGCCCTCGGCCATCCCGCGGAGACGCCGGCGAAGCTGCCGCGCAAGAGCGTGGATGACATCTTGACGATCGTCGAATAATGCGCAAAGAAGCCCTTGCCGGAACGCTCCGGCAGGGGCTTCGATCGTTACTCCGCGGGCTTCGCGATGCGCAGCAAGCGCGTAGAGCCCGGAATGAACGGCAGGCTCGACGGCAGCAGCGCCGCGGCGGCGCCGGCGGCCTCGAACGACTCGATCAGCGCCTCCAGCCCCGGATACCGCTCGTGCCGAAGCGTGTAGAGCGGATATACCCGTACCTCGCCGCCCGGCCGCGTCACCCGGTACAGCTCCCGCAGCGCGTCCCGGTGGAACGCGAAATCGAATTGCTCTTCATATAAGAAAAGGAAATGGCTGCACAGCGTCAGCGCGAACGCGTCGTCCGGGAACGGCAGCCTTGGCAGCGCCGCGGCGACGTACCGCCGGCGACGCTCGCCGGCTCCAATCTCTCGTTCCCGCTCCCGCTCGCGGCGGTAATCCGCGGCGAACGCTTCCAGCGACGCCTCCCGGTTCGCGCGATGCGCCTCGAGCGAGCCGTAATAGGACCAGTCGAACCGCTCCTTCAGCCGCGCCAGCTTCGCGGTCGACGCGGCGATCTCCTCGGCGCTCTCGGCGTACAGCGTATCCGCGTCCTTCGCGTAGCGCGGATCGGCCGCGACGACCTCGGCGCCGCGCCCGCCGGCCTCGGCCGCGAACGACGACGCGCCTCCGGCGACGTCGAGCACCGGACCGCGCCGGAGCGCCTCGTCGTCCAGCGCGAACATCGCTTCGTATTCCCGATACGACCGGCAGGTCACCGCGACGCCGGCCTGCGGGTAAAACCCGGGCGCCCGCTCCGTCGCTTGCGCTCCGTTCTGCGCTCCGCGCAAATCCTCGTTCCATGCTTCGTTCATCTTCTCGCTCATGCTCATCTCTCCTCGTCTCGTCTCGCTCTCGTCTCGTCTTTCCTCGCGCGGGCTTCGCCCGTTCCGGCCGCCTTCGCGTCCGGTTGCCCGATATTGTACCACATCCGTTTGCAAACGTGCGGAATTTTTTGTATGATGGCGCGGAAAGGGTGATGGACGGACATGCCGACGAAAAGAGTGCAGATATGGAAGCGCGACAAGTGGAATATGATTAACGCCGAAGTGCGGGGCCGCGAGATCGAGGTCATCGAAATCAGCGATCAGTGGGGCGAAGAGTCTCGCACGTTTTATAGCCGTTCGGAGCTGCGGCATTGGGTGGAGCAGCGGTTCGCGCCGGAACGGTTTCAAGGCACGGAGGAAGAGC
>NZ_DASQMZ010000108.1:0-7644 GCF_035645235.1 Paenibacillus sp. | reverse complement strand
AAATATTCTACCGGACGGTTCGGGACCATAATCTCTCCGTAAATGGCCGCCATGACCGCTTCGATGACAAAACGCCGTTTCATCAGGCGCCCTCCTTCCCGGACAATCCGAAATCGACTCTATACATACATAACATAAATGGACGAAAAAGTTAAGATTCATTCCGCCCGATTCGGTCCAAGGCGCAAAAAACAACCCCCGACGCCCGAAGCACCGCCGGAGGTTGAAGAACGTGCATGCCTAGCTTATCCCGCCGCGGACGTTCGATTCCCCGCGAACCGAGGCGACAACGATAACGGAACGACCTGCAAATCCAGACAATCGAAGCAATGGTTCCAATAGCAATCCGCTTGCTCGTGCAGCTCCGCGCCGCAGGAACGGCATTGCTTGGGCGGCAGCGTATCGAAAAATTGGACGACGGACAGCTGTTTCACTCGCCTTCACCGCCTTGTCTTTAGCTTCTGCTCCCATTGTACCGGAACGAAGGCACGTTCGACAAGCCCAATCTTGCAAGCGCTCCCATTGTCTTTCCTTACGACTCGCCGCCCGTCAGTTCAAGCGCCGTCACGACTTTCTGCATTCGCAAGTACTCGTTCTTCTCCAGCGTCGGCTTAAAATAGCCGAACAAATACGCCGCTTCGATAAAGCTGAGCTTCGGATAGCAGACGACCTCGTTGTTCGTGAACGGATTATCCATCAAAATTTGCCAATCCCCATCCCGCTCGGAGGCCGGCACCGTCTCGAACGCGTACCGCTTCCAGCGCGCCTTCTCGCCGAGCTCGTCCCAAACGATCTGCCAGGCGGGGCTGAAACGCGCCGGCTCCGGGAACGCCCCCCGGCACCAAGCGAGCCGTTCCTCGAACGCCTCGAAGCTCCCGTCATCCACTTCCTTGAGCGCCTGTTCGAACTGATCCACGAGCACGCGGAACGCGTCGTACCCGGCCTTATCGACCGTCTCCTTCAGCTCGTCCCGCCGATTCGCCTCGCCCATCCATTGGTAAAAATTCGTCGAAGTAAACAGCATGTCTTTACCCTTCCTGCCCGGCCGCGTGCAAGAAAACAAGTTCCGCCTTATCGGGCGGAACTTGTTTCTACGCGAAGCGTTCCGTCGTCGTCGAGAAACAACTTCCGGCTGGCATCGTTATTAAGCTTGACGTTGAACACCTTCAGCTTCGCATCCTTCACCTCGAGCGGCTGCCACCCGAGGGGAGCGGCAGCCGCCGCCTCCTCCTCGGTCGCCCACCAAGCGGCGCCGTAATAATCGAGGTCGTAGACGTTACGCAGCACGGCGGCCGCGATCTCGCCAGTGTCCTTGTGCCGTAATACGTAAGGCATTACAAGTAAGGATTCTCGTGTTTCGCCTTCAGACGGCTCCAGCGGCGATCCACTTCGTTTTCGAACGATTTGTACGCTTCCGCATACTCCGGCTTCGTCATGTGCTTCGTCTTGCCCATCTGCTTCAGCCAATCGGAGAGCGGCACGCGCTTGTTTTTCTCTTCCGGATTGTACGTAATGTTCGTCACGCCGTGCTCGATTTCGTACAGCGGGAAGAAGCAAGAGTTGACCGCGTTGTCGATAATCGTCTGGCCGTCCTTCTCTTCGGAAAGCCAGTTCAGCGGGCAAGTGATCAAGATCTTTCCGTATACCATGCCCTCGTTCTGCGCGTAATATTGCGCCTTGGCGGCTTTGCGCAGCAAATCCTGAGGCTGGGACTCGGAGCCGGTGAAGACGTACGGAATGTTCGTCGCCGCCATAATTTGCGCCGTGTCCTTATGGTGGAACAGCTTGCCGCCTTGGTGCTTGCCGACGTTCGACGTCGAGGTGCGATGGCCGAGCGGCGTCGAATAGGACAATTGCGCGCCCGTGTTCATGTAGCCCTCGTTATCGTACTCGAGCACGATCATCTTATGGTTCCGAAGCGCGGCGCCGATCGCCGGCCCCATGCCGATGTCCATGCCGCCGTCGCCCGTAATCATGACGAACGTAAAGTCGTCCTTCAGGCCGTACTGATCGAGCTCGCCGCGGCGCTTGCGCTCCCAGAACATCTCGACGACGCCGGACAGCGTTGCCGCGCCGTTCTGGAACAAGTTGTGGATGTACGTCGCCTTATGAGACGAATACGGGAAGCCGGTCGTGACGACCATCGCGCAGCCCGTGTGGTACAGCGCTACGATGTCGCCCTCGATGCCCTTGAAGAACAATTCGAGCCCCGAGAAAATGCCGCAGCCCGGGCACGCGCCGTGGCCCGGCGCCATCCGCTTCGGCTTCTTCGTCAGCTGCCGAATCGGCGGAACTTTGACCTTCAGCTGGCCGGTCTCTTCGTCTTTGTTAACGGTAATCAGACCCGTCTTAAGGTCTTCGTACGCCATCGGCTCGAGGATACGCTTCGGCGCCTTGTCCGGGTCGCCCGGCGTGTGGCCGTAGTAATCGAACGGAACTTCGACTTTGCCCTTCTCGGCCGCGTCGATCGCGAGCTCGAAGAACGCGTGCGCGTCCTCGAGGAAGTAATCTTTGCCCCCGAGGCCGTAGATGCGGGAGATGACGTGAATGTCTTTCACGCCGTGCGTGAACAGCGCCGCCTTCACCTCGAGCGTCATGTTGCCGCCCTTCGCTCCGTACGAATCCGCGCGGTCCGCGACGACGACCGCTTTAACGTTCTTCAGCGCTTCGGCGATCTGCTTGCCCGGGAACGGACGGATCATGTTCGGCGCGATCGAGCCGGCCTTCACGCCTTTGGCGCGAAGCTGGTCGACGGCGACTTTCGTGATTTCGGAAGCGGAGTTAAGCGTGAACAGCACGACCTCCGCGTCGTCCATCATGTACAGATCGAGGATCGGATAGTCTCGGCCTGTCAGCGCCGCGTATTCCTTGCGGATTTCGTCGAACACTTCTTCCGCGTTGTACATCGCTACGGACTGCTGGTAGCAGTTGTTAATATAGTCCGGCTCGTTCATGTACGGGCCGACGGTGATCGGATTGTTGCGGTCGAGCACATGCGGGAAGCCTTGCGGCGGCTGCTCGCCTACGAACGCCTGGACGTCCGCCTTGTTGGCGAACGTCTGCACGCGGCGCTTCTGGTGCGACGTGAAATAGCCGTCGGACGCGACGAGCACGGGGAGACGCACCTTCGGATGCTCGGCCAGCTTGATCGCCATGATGTTCATATCGTACACGGCCTGCGGGTCGCGGCACATCAGAATCGGCCAGCCCGTGTTCAGCGCGAAATACAAATCGGAATGGTCGCCGTGAATGTTGAGCGGTCCGGATACCGAACGGCACACCAGGTTCATGACCATCGGGAACCGCGTGCCGGACTGTACGGGCATCTGCTCGAGCATGTACAGGTAGCCGTTGGCGCTCGTCGCATTGAATACCCGGCCGCCCGCCGTGGACGCGCCGTAGCAGATGCCCGCCGAACCGTGCTCCCCGTCCGCCGGGATCAACTTAATGTCGTGCTGCCCGTTCGCCTTCATCAAATCGAGGAATTGCGCGACCTCGGTCGACGGGGAAATCGGGAAATACCCCATAATATGATAGTTGATTTGATGCGCCGCATAGGCCGCCATCTCGTTGCCGGATTCGTAAACGATCCGCTGCTCGACGGTGCCGGCGCTCATTTCCTTTTCGAATTCGATCGCCATGCTTGGTCCCCTCTCCCTTCCTTAGCCGTGATTATGCTTGCACCAGGTTGAATTTATGAGGCACGCGGTGCTCCTCGCCGTAGCCGTCCGTCTCGCGCGCGGAGCTGAGCGCTTCCGTCGGGCAAGCCGTGACGCACTTGAGGCACCCCTTGCAATATTGATAATCGATTCCTTGCAGGAACATCTGCGGACGCCCCTTCTTGTCCGGCTGTTCGTCCCAGACGAAGCAGAAATCCGGGCAGGCCGTGTCGCACGCCGCGCAATGAATGCACTTGTCGTCGTCGAAGTGCGGCATCATGCCGCTGCGGGAGATGCTAAGGTCTTTCAGGATGCTATTGCCCGGGTTGATGACGACGCCGCCGATCGGCTGCGTCTCGTAGCCGAGCACCGGAATGTCCCAACGCTTCGGGAGCGGCATCTCGACGCCCTCCGGCAGCTCGAACGTGCGGAATTGCACTTCGTCGTAGCCGCGCTGGAACGTGCGGAGCGCCGGCTCGACGGCTTGCGGATATTTCTTCTCGAGCGACTTGCGGATGACGCCGCGCATATGGTCCGCGTCGAGGAAGTCGCAAAGCCGGAACAGCGCGCCGAGCATCGCCATGTTCGCGCGGTTTTTCTCCTCGAGCGCGATGCCCGTCGCGTCGATGACCGCGACCGTGCCGCCGACGAGCTTCATCTTCTCTTTCAGCTCTTCCGGCGTGCGCGCGGAATTGACGAGCACCGTGCTGTCTGCGTAGATGCCGCTGACGACGTTGATCGTCTTCGATAAATTTTCGTGAAAGATACCAACGATATGCGGTCGCTCGACCGGCGTCGTATCCCGAATGTCCGCGTTCGTATCGCAGAATCGTATGTGCGCCTTGACGGGCGATCCTTTCTTCTCGGAGCCGTACGACGAGAAGCTGACGCCGTTGAATCCGCTTCCAACAACGCCTGATTCCGCAAGCATCTTCCCGGCCAAGTTCGCGCCGAGACCGCCGATCGATTCCAGTCGAATTTCGAAAAAGCCGAGGTCGTTCGTTTTTGGCAATTGTGCCATGAAGCTCTCCCCTTCCCTGATCCCCACCGACCAATCTTTGAAACAGAACCTTACGTAGTAGTATAACAGGATTTACCGTTGTTGCGAACAATTTTTTTGCTTCCGCGCGAAAAGAAAAGCCGCAAGCGGCAAGCGCTTCGGCCTATTGATATAAACAGTGATGGTCTATTCTATAACACAGTTTCGCAAAATCTATGTAAGCGCGTTCCTCTCAACCGACCAGGCGTTCGATTTTCAGCTGCGTGTTACGGCGCAGATCGACGAACTGTCCGTCCACTTGGACAAGCGGGTGAATCGGGTCGTCCGGGTAGACGAGCACGATGCTTCCGGTCGATTGATTCGTCAGCAGCACCTCGCAGCCGATCGACATCTCCATCATCCGGTGCACGAACAGGTTGCAGATGAACGGATCCATCTTGCCGAAGCCGTCCTCCTTCATCTGCAGCAGCACTTTGTAAAAAGGAATTTCGCCCCGGTACACCCGATTGGTCGTCATCGCGTGAAACACGTCGGCGACGGCGACGATTTTGCTAAAATAAGACATCTTATCGCCCGTAATCCCGAACGGGTACCCCTTCCCGTCCAACCGTTCATGGTGCTGAAGCGCCACGACGGGCACCTCCGGGGGAAGGTCGTTCCGGGCGGTCAAAATCTCGTGACCGTACGTCGTGTGCCTCTTCATCAGGGCATATTCTTCGTCCGTGAACTTGCCGGGTTTATTTAAGATATCGTCTTCGATTTTCACCTTGCCGATATCGTGCAGCGCCGCCGCGAGCGTTAGCGTCTGCAATTTCTCCGAGTCGAGGTTCAGCCACTTGCCGATCATCGTCGAAATGACCGATACGCCGATATTATGCCGGAACGTGTAATCGTCCTTCGCCTGAAGGCCGGCCAGCAAGCCGAACAGCGTCGGCACCTCGATCGCCTCTTGGATGGACGGAATCAGATTGGACTTCATCTCGCTGACCGTCGGCGCCTCCCCCGCGCGAAAGCGGACGAAGACGTCTTTCATCTCCTCCGTCGCATGGGAGACGAGCACGTCGTTCGTCTTCTTCCCCGGCGGAGGCGGCGCGGGCGCTTGAGGCTCGGATGAGGCGCCGGGGCGCACTTTCAGATGATGGGGAAGAATCGTAATATTGTGTTTCTTGATCAAATCGATGTGGATTTCGCTAAGTTCCGTGTTCGCCGGGATTACAAGCAGGCCTTGCCCGTTGAAGACGTCGTTTTTTACCACGCTGCCGATCAAGCGATCCAACATCTTGATTCTCCTTCCGCAGGCTCGTTCTATTTATTTTACTTTATAAACGACTATTGTCATAGTGACTGCCGTCATTTTATGGAAGCGCTCGATTCGTCGTATGCTTTTACGTCGCTTGGCTTTGAAAACCGGAATCCCGCAGGAAAATGACCGCCTTCGCCCGGTCGCGGACGCCGATCTTCTCGTAAACGCTGCTGACGTAATTGCGCACGGTGCCGTCGCTGTACATGAGCGCTTCGGCGATTTGCCGGTTGTTTAACCCTTTGGCCATCAGCAGCGAAATCTCGAATTCCTTCTCCGTCAGGCGGAACCGCTCCAACAGCGATTGAACGTGCCTCGTCCCGTACCGCTCCCCGGCCATCATCCGGAACAGCTTATTGGACAACTTCTTCGCGAGCCGTTCGGGCAAAAACAGATGCCCCTTCAGCACGCTTCGAATTTGTCCGAGCAATTCGTCCCACTCGATGTCCTTTAGCAGAAATCCGTTCGCGCCGGCGGCGAGCGCCTGGATCAATTCGTCGTCTTCCATGTCCGCCGCGAACAAGATGACCTTCGTGTCCGGCAGCCGTTCCTTAAACCAGACGACCTGCTCGATTCCGTTCGACAGCTGCAGCCCCGTATCGATAATGACGGCGGAGGGGCGAAGCAGCGCCCCCGCTTCGCGCAGCTCGGAGCCGTTCTCGGCCGTGGCGGCCACCTTCAAATCCGGTTCCAAATCTATAATTTTTCGGATGCCCTCCCGAAGGAGCGTCTGCTGTTCCGCAATGACGATCGTATATGGCTTCATGCGAACCTCCGACTTTCTAACTTCTTCCAAATTATTATAAAGAAAGCTGTCGGTCATGGGGATAAGATTTGAAGCGCGTTAATTTTTTTGCGTCGACCTGCAACCTTTTGCGAGTATATCCCGTTATAGGCGCCTCCGACAGCGCGACGCCGGCGGAGCGATCGCATGAAAAAAAAGCCCCGATCCCGGAGGATCGAGGCGTACGCGGTGTTACCGTGCTTTTGCTCGCGAAAACATGGGGAACGGCGCCTCGCTACGCGCCGACGACGAACCAATGCAGCAGCCCGAATCCGATGCCGATCGCGAACCCGCAGAGGGCGCCGTTCACCCGGATCCATTGCAAATCCTTCCCGACGTGTTCCTCCATCATCGCGATCAACGTCTCGTCGTCCAGCTTGTCCGCGTTCTCCTTCACAAGCTGACCGATGACGCCGTGATTGTTTTCGACGAACGTCGCCGCTTGGTGTCGAATCCATTCGTCTACCGACTCGAGCGCGCCGGGCCGCTCCGAAGCGCGGGCGAGCGCGCCGCGAAGGAGCGGTACGACCGCTTCCCTGCAATAATCGGCATTCGCGAGCTTGCCCTCCAACGCCTCCAGCGCGGAGGCCGCCAGCTCACGGATCGGGTCGTCGCCTTCGCCGCCCCCCCGCGCCAGCGACGCTTGCAAACGTTCGATCTCCTCGATCGCCCTTTCATTCTCGCCGAGGTCTCGCATCGCGCCGCGCATTGCCTCGAGCGCGGCGTCCCGGTACGCGTTGCCCGGCTTTCGCAAATCGAATAAAAATCCGATCAGGAACTCCTGCAGCATGCCGCCCAGCTTGTCTTCGTTCATGAACCCGGCGAACGCGTTCACCGCGAAGCCCATAAAGCCGCCAAGCTGCATCCCTTCGAGCGAGCGAAGCGCCATCGCGCCCATCCG
>NZ_DASQMZ010000107.1:0-34322 GCF_035645235.1 Paenibacillus sp. | reverse complement strand
TCGGGCAAGATGGAATACTTCCATCGGTTGCTTGCGGCGCGCAACGTGCGTTGGATCGGCCATGCGTACGGGCGCACCGGGCCGTTCGGTCCCGGTTACCCGGAGCATCCGACCTGGGCGGACGCGGCGCGCTGCACGGCGATCGAACGGGCGTTCCAGGCGTTCGTCGGAACCGCCGCGAGCCGTCCGCGCGTCGCAATGTTGTACGCTTGGGAAGGCGTCGCATATCGGAACGACCCCTTCATGCATTATCACCGCCTGAGCATGAAGGCGCTTCTTCATAAGATGCTGCTGCATCACATCGAGATCGACGTCGTGCCGACGTTCGAGGATCGCCTCGACCGGTACGAAGCGTTGATCGTGTTGTGGCCGTCCATGCTGCCCGAGGCGGCTTGGGAGCGAATTCGGCGGTATGCGGCGGCAGGCAAGCGCTTGATCTTCATCGGCCCCCCGGCCGCGTGCACGACGGAAGGGCGCGACGTCCGCGCCGAATTCGCGGCGTTGACCGGCGCCGCGCCGAACGGGCGCGAGCGCGCCGGAGTCGCGTACGTCGGCGAATACGAGTACGTGGAGTGGGATCTCTGGTTTACGAGCGAGAAAATCCCGATGTTGTGCTTCCCGCTGGCGCTGCAAACCGGAGGGGACGAGTCCGCGGAAGCGCAAATCGTTCACGACGGACGGACGCTCGGCGTCCGCAAGGGAAACGTGTCGTATTATGCGTTCGAGCTGCCGCTCACCCCTTATTTCGAACCGCTGCTTCATGAACTCGAAGGCTTCCGCGACGTTGCGCCGCCCCCGGGCACGCTGTCCAAAGTCGCTTACGACGAGGACGGCGACGGTGCGGTCCTGACGCTGATCCCGCGTTGGGGCGGTCTCGTCGATGCGAGCTTCGAATTCGGCGGCCGGCGCGTCTCGATTCGCAAAGGCCGGGCGATCGGCCTTCGGTTCGCCGGCGGCCGGGTGACGGACGCGATCGGCGAAGCGGGCGCGACGGTCGAGATCGACGGCGTACCGATCGCATACCGGGAGGTGCCGGATCGATGAGCTACTTAGCGTACATGGGACCGGACCAACTGGAACGCGCGATCGCGGAGCGGTGGCCGGTCGTCGTCCCCGCCGGCTGCATCGAGTTTCACGGCTCGCATCTGCCGTTCGGGACGGACCTCATCCTGGTCGAAGAAATCGTGAAGCGGGTGGAGCCGCACGCGAACATCGTCGTCGCGCCCGCGATCGCCTACGGTCCTACCGGCTATGCGGTCGGCGGACCGAAGACGGGGACGATCGATATTCACGCCGGGGTATTCAAGGACTACGTGAAAGAAATTCTTTACTCGCTATACCGCATGGGCTTCCGCCGCTTCGTCGCGATCGTGCATCACCAAGGACCGGAGGGACCGGAAGGCGTCGCCTTCCGGATGGCCGCCGCCGAAATCTTCAACGAGCTGCATCGCGAACGCGGCGAAGGCTGGTACAGCGATCCCGTTACGCACGCCGTCTGCGGCGATTGGCTCATGGACGTGAGGGTCATGGGCCTTACCGTCGGTCCGTCCCCATGGCCGGGCGGCCATGGGGGGATCAGCGAGACGGAGCCGATGCTGGCGCTGCGCCCCGACGCCGTTCGGATGTCGACGCTGCGCCGCGGCGATTATCCGTGGAATTGGGCGCCCGGCAACGAGGCGGATCAGGCGGACGGAGCGCGGGGCGAACGATGGATCGAAGGGATCGTGCAGGATTGGATCGCCTTCTTCGAGGAAAGCGGAGGGAAGCGGGATGACGAATAACCGAGCGGTCTGGATCTGGTACCCCGGCGATCAGGAAATCTGGCTCCACAAGAAAGTGTCCATGCGGCGGGACGAACGGGGCGTCCTCATTCCGCCGTTCTGGCGGATCGACGGGCACGAGCAGAGCGTGAAGTTCCGACGCAAGGTCCATCTGGACCGGTCGGAACGCGTCGTCTTGTACGCCGAAGGAAGGCATAACGTCGTGATCGACGGCGCGATGGTGTACGAGATCGACGCGTTTACGATTCCGGCGGGCGAGCACGAGCTCGTCGTCAGCGTATACAACCCGGAGACGGTGCCGGCGATTTTGTTGGTCGGGGAGACCGTATGGACGGACGCGTCCTGGCACGTGTCGCGATGCGACCAAGTTTGGCTGGAAGCAGGCACCTGGCAGGATGGCGATCCGTCCCGCCTCCCGTCCGAATTCCGATTCGCGAGACAGCCGCTCGAGCCCGTCCGGATCGAGCGGGCGAGCGGACACGATTCCGACGGACCGACGCTGCTCGCCGACTTCGGCCGGGAGACGTTCGGTTATGTCACGTTGACAGGCGTCGAGGGCGCCGGACGCGTCCGCGTGTACTACGGCGAATCGCTCGAGGAAGCGATGTCGCCGGACGGCTGCGAGACGTTCGACGACGTCACGATCGACGGGTCGACGGTCTCTTTCGAACTACCGGCTTCCCGGGCGTTCCGTTATGTCCGGGCGGTGCCGGACGACGGGCTCTGGATCGGCGGCCTCGCGGCGGAGTACGAATACTTGCCGCTGACGTATCGCGGCGTCTTCCGCTGCTCGAACGAGCGGCTGAACGACATTTGGGATACGGCGGCGTACACGCTGCACTTGAACACGAGGGAGTTTTTCCTGGACGGCATCAAGCGCGACCGCTGGGTATGGTCGGGCGATGCTTACCAGAGCTTTCTGTTGAACGATTATTTGTTTTTCGACGAAGCCGTGACGAGGAGAACGCTCGTGGCGCTTCGCGGCAAGGACCCCGTCGGCACGCACCTGAACTTCATCATGGACTATTCGTTTTATTGGATCCTCGGGGTGTACGACAACTATCTCTACGGCGGCGATCTCGAGTTTCTGCGCGCGATGTACCCGAAGCTGCGCAGCCTGCTCGAGTTTTGTCTCGGCCGGGCGAACGCGAACGGGATGATGGAAGGGCTGCCCGGCGATTGGGTGTTCGTCGACTGGGCGGATATGGAGAAGGACGGCGAACTGTGCTTCGAACAGCTGCTGCTCTGCCGAAGCCTCGAAGCGGCGGCCGAGATGGCGTCCCTGCTTGGCCATGCGGCGGACGCGTCGGCATATGCGGAGCGAGCCCGGACGCTAAAGCGCGACATTTTCGAAGCGTTCTGGGACGATTCGCGCGGCGCGTTCGCGCATAGCCGCCTGAACGGGGTGCGGCGCGAGGCCATAACGCAATATCCGAATCTCTTCGCGCTGCTGTTCGGCTATCTCGACGAGGCGAAGCGGGATAGCGTCATCCGCCGGGTGTTGCTGAACCCCGACGTACCGGCGATCAAGACGCCGTACATGAAGTTTTACGAATTGGCGGCGCTGTGCGAAGCCGGGGAACACCGACAGGTCGTCGAGCGAATCCTCGCGTACTGGGGCGGGATGCTCGATCTCGGCGCGACGACGTTCTGGGAGGAATACGATCCGACGCAATCCGGCGCGGAGCTGTACGCCATGTACGGCCGGCCTTTCGGCAAGAGCCTCTGCCACGCCTGGGGCGCCAGTCCGATCTACTTATTCGGCCGGTATTTCCTCGGCGTCCGGCCGACCTCGCCGGGGTACGCGACGTACCTCGTCGAACCGGCGCTCGGCGGGTTGGAGCGAATCGAAGGCGTCGTCCCTACGCCGAACGGCGACGTCGAGGTCCGCATGGACCTTCGGACGATTCGGGTGCGAGGCGCGGGCGGCGCGGGCAAGCTGCGCTTTCGCAGCGACGCCGATCCGTATTCGGCGGACGGGCGAATCGAAGAGCTCGGAGGAGGCTTATACGAGCTGGCGCTCGAGCCGCAGCGAACGTATACCATTACTTACAGGTGACGACTCCTAACTACTAAGAAGTCCTTGCGAAAGCGGGGGCTTTTTTTGTTATTTAAGAATTTATTAAGAATTCGAGAATCGTGGGTTAAGAACCAAAGCTTATGATGCAGTTGGCGAAAAAATTTCGATGACGTAAAAGATAGGAGCGATGCATGGTGGTCAACACCGCTAGATACATGTTGTTTTGCTTCGCTTATGTATTCGCTGCTGGCGTGACCGCGCAAATCTTGATCGCGGGCATGGCGATATTCTCGGATGCCGATTACTGGTACAGTCATATCGTATTCGTGCGGGCGCTCGAGTTCGTCCCTATTGCGATGCTTGTTTTCTCGGTGTTAGGCAAATGTGCGAACGGAATGCGCTGGAGGAGCGCGCTCCTGTTCCTCCTCGTCCTCGCGCAGTACTTTACCGCGAATGTTCCGGGGGCCGGCGCCGTTCATCCGATTCTCGCCGCCGTCTTGTTTTGGTTGTCGATCTCGACGGCGCGAAACGCCGGAAAACTGGTTTTCGCCGGGAGACCGCGGAAACGATGAAACCCGAAGGGAGCTGCAAATGCCGTGAATCGAAGACTCGCTTTACGATTATTGGTTTTGGCGTGCTGTATCGCCGGCTTAGCCGGCTGCTCGAACGATACGATGGAGGCGCCGAAACTCGAGTTTACAAACTTGTTGAACATCCCCCCGCTCCTCGAGCCGACGATCGATCAAGAGGGCAGAAAGCATTTTACAATCACGATGCAGTCGGGCGCTACCGAGTTCTTCGAAGGGGTCGAGACGCCGACATGGGGGGTCAATGGGTCCTATTTAGGACCGACCGTTCGCGTCTCGCGGGGCGATCGAGTATCGTTCGAGGTCATCAACCGATTGGATGAAGCTTCTACGCTCCACTGGCACGGAATGCGGCTGCCGGCCGCGATGGACGGAGGCCCCCACCAGATGATCGAGGCGGGAGCGTCATGGAAGCCGTATTGGACGATCGAGCAGCCTGCGGCGACGACCTGGTATCATCCGCATCTGCACGAGAAGACCGCGCTACACGTGTATCGGGGAGTTGCGGGACTGTTTCTCATCGAAGACGAGGAATCCCGGAAGCTGCCTTCCGAGTACGGCGTGAACGATATCCCGATCGTCATCCAAGACAAGAAGTTCAAATCCGACGGCGCGTTCAACGAAAATGTGACTCAAGCGCCCTTCGGCATCTTGGGTAATCAAATTTTAATCAACGGTACGCACGACCCGCATTGGAAGGTCGCTTCGAATCGAATTCGTTTTCGATTGTTGAACGGTTCGAATACCAGAGTGTACAAAATCGGCTTTTCCGATAACAGAACGTTCGAATTGATCGCCAACGACGCCGGACTGTTGCCCGAACCGGTGTCTATCGATCGATTGGTCGTAAGTCCGGGAGAGCGCGCCGAAATCGTGGTCGAATTCGAACCCGGGGAGGAGACGCTCTTGCGAAGCTTTCCCGTGAAGAGAGACGGAATTACGCACAGCGACTTCGACCTTGTGAAGCTGATCGCGGACCGTTCGCTCGCGCCCGCTCCGCCGCTGCCCCGGCGGCTCTCCGCCGAGCCGCCGATCGACGCGCAGCATCGCGAAACTGTGCGCACGTTCGATTTCACGACGAAATCGGAGATTAACGGCAAGGCGATGGACATGCATCGAATCGATCATGTCATACCGGCCGGCGCACGGGAAATATGGGTGATCCGCAACCGGGGATGGGACCATAATTTCCATATTCACGACGCGGTCTTCACCATACTCGATAGGAACGGGAGCCCCCCGTCCGCTTATGAACGAGGAAGAAAAGATACAGTATTTATCCCAAGCGGAACAACGGTAAAAATCGCGGTCGATTTCGGACGTTACGCGGATCCCGATACGCCTTATATGTACCATTGTCATCTGCTCTACCACGAAGACAGCGGAATGATGGGACAGTTCGTCATTGTCGAGCCCGGAACGGAAAACCGGGTGCCGAGGCGGCTGCCCGACCGGGGCGAGGCGGAACACGATCATTCCTCCTGATCGAGCCGGATTTCGCGGAATTTTATTCCGTCAAAGGAACACGATATACTAAACGTACAAGGCCGTTATGGAGCGGGCTCCACATTCCCTAGAGGCGGTGCGCGATGTCCATTCGCAAAAAGTTGATCCTCTCGAATATCGCGATGGTCGTCGCCCCCTTCGCGTTATATCTTTTCATCGAAATCATTGCCGGATATATTTTCGTTCACCGGTTAAACCGTCAACTGGTCGGCGACGATCTGAGATGGTTTATGACCGTCCAGATCCTGGGACTCATCGTTGCGATCGCGGTGTCCAACGGAGCGATTACCTACCTCGTTTCGAGGAGTATCCTGCGACCGGTGCGCATGCTGTCCCGGGCGGCGAAGGAAATATCGCACGGCAACTTAGCGTTTACTGTATCGACGACCGGCAAAGACGAAATCGGCGAGCTGGCTTCCGTCTTCGAACAGATGCGCATGAAGTTGCTCGAGGCCAAGCAATTGCAGGCGAAATACGAAGCGAACCGCAAAGAGCTCATCGCCAGCATCTCCCACGATCTTCGGACGCCGATGACTTCGATCAAAGGGTACTCGCGGGGAATTTTGGACGGCGTGGCTCGATCCCCGGAGAAGGTCGAGCACTACGCCCACATCATCTATTCGAATGCCGTCATGATGGAGAAGATGATCGACGAGCTCTTTCTTTATTCGAAGCTTGACCTGAATCAAGTGCCGATGTACTTGGAGGCATTGGATGTAACTCGCTTCTTTCTCGAGTATATAGACGAGTCGGAGCCCGCCTTAAAGCAGGCGGGAATCCGAGTCGTCTTTCCGCATGATGCCGATACTTCTTGCATGGTGTGGGCGGATCGAACGCAGCTCCGCCGCGTCGTGGACAATATCGTGCAAAATAGCTTGAAATACATGGAGAAAGCGACGAAGACGATTGAAATCCGGGTAAGCTCCGAGCTGAACGAGGCGAAGGTCGAAATCGAAGACAACGGTATCGGGATCGCGGCGGCATCCGTCCCACGCATTTTCGAAAGTTTCTTCCGTGCGGACGAAGCGAGAAATTCCTCCACCGGAGGCAGCGGACTCGGGATGGCGATCGCCAAGCATATTATCGAGGCGCATGGCGGGCGGATCGGCGCAGCCAGTACCGAGGGCCGGGGGACGATCATCTTTTTCTACCTTATGAAAGCTGCGGGAGGGGGCGGGAGGACGGATGCCTAACGTACTGATTATCGAGGACGAAAGCCACATCGCCGAGCTGGAGCGAGACTATCTGGAGGCGTACGGAATCCAAAGCGACATTGCGACCACAGGGGAGGAGGGGCTTCGGAAAGCGTTGACGAACGGTTACGATTTAATTCTCCTCGATCTCATGCTGCCGGGGATCAACGGGTTCGAACTGTGCAAGAAATTGCGAAGCGAGGTCGATATACCGATCTTGATCGTTACCGCGAAGAAGGAGGATATCGATAAAATCCGAGGCTTCGACCGCGGGGCGGACGATTATATCGAGAAGCCGTTCAATCCGAACGAACTCGTGGCCAGGATCAAAGCTCATATCGCTCGTTATCAGAGGCTCATTCATAAAGATGGCGACGCCCATGCGATCAAGATCGGCGCGCTGTCGATCGAAACCCGTTCCCGCCGCGTATTCGTCAATGACGTCGAGCGCGTCTTAACGGCGAAGGAATACGAGCTGCTTTCGTTTCTGGCGACGCATTCGAATATCGTCTTTAGCAAGGAGCATCTGTTCGAGCGTCTATGGTCGGCGGATTCCATCGGAGACAGCAGCACGATCACCGTACATATCAGGAAAATACGCGAGAAAATCGAGGAGGACCCGTCGAACCCGAAATACATCGAAACCGTATGGGGCGTCGGCTATCGGTTCAGGAAAGAATAAGGTCAGAAAAAGGTTGGGGGCGAGCGCATGAAACAGATCGTCAAAAGTTTTCCCGGGGGCAAGCACAAGGTGCTTACGATGAGTTATGACGATGGCCGTAACGCGGACCGGAGGCTGGTGGACATTTTCAATCGCTATGGCGTGAAAGGCACGTTCCATCTCAACTCCGGCTTGCTCGGCGTCGGGGATCGGATCGGGGCGGATGAGGTAAGCACCGTGTATGCGGGGCATGAGGTGTCGGCGCATACCGTGACGCACCCCACGATCGCTCGCTCGCCGAAGGAGCAATTGGTTTACGAAATTATGGAGGACCGGAAGGCGCTGGAGCGGCTGACGGGATATACGGTGCGAGGCATGTCGTATCCGAACGGGTCCTACAGCAAAGACATTATCGATTTGTTGCCGCACCTGGGGATCGCCTATGCGCGGACGGTCCAAAGCAGCAAGACGTTCGCCATGCCGGACCGGCTGTTGGAATGGAATCCGACCTGCCACCACAAACATGACTTGCTGGAGACGGCGAAGGCCTTCGATGCGCTGCATAAGCGGCAATACCTGTACATGATGTACGTATGGGGACATAGCTATGAATTCGATGAACAAGGTAACTGGGACGTCATCGAGCGGTTTTGCGAGTTTATCGGGGGCCGCGAAACTATTTGGTACGCTACGAACATAGAGATCGTAGACTACCTGCAAGCTTTCGACCGTTTGCAATTTTCCGCGGCCTGCGACTTCGTCTATAACCCTTCCGCCGCGTCCGTATGGCTCAGCGTCGACGGCGACATCGTCGAGGCGAAGGGCGGGGAGCGGACGTGGCTGGGGTAGATGGCGATTGGATTTGCGATCGTCGCTTGCGCCGGAACGTTATCCACGGGCGTCAACGATTTGTGGGGCTGCGGCGTTAACCGATTACGTGTCATACTTCCCATTAGATTTCTTACCTTCCGTTTGGACGGTGCGGGCGGGGCATCTTTATCAAGGGAAAAGTTTCGAAACGTTAGGGGGCGCGCGGCAAATCGCCTATATTGTTTGGCGGATCGTCCAAGAATACGGCAGGCGCGTGAAGGTACGCTGAGGGGAAAGAACCGAAAGTACCCAAAGGTGTGCGAAAGGATGGGCGCTCGATGAAATATAGGACGTTCGGCAAGACGGGATGGAAGGTGTCGGAAATCGGCTTCGGCGGCTGGCAGCTCGGGGGCGAATTCGGCGCGGTCGACGACAACGATTCGATCCGCACGTTGCTGCATGCATTCGATCGAGGGATCAACTTCGTCGACACGGCGCAGATGTACGGCAAGGGCCGATCCGAGGAAGTGATCGGGAAGGCGCTGAAGCAATACGACGGTCCGCACGTGTACGTAGCCACGAAGGTGCAACCGGTCGTCTGGCCGAAGCCGGACGAGGACGATCCGGATTTCGCGGGGCGATACCCGGCGGCGTATTTGCGCGAGCAATGCGAGGCGAGCCTGCGCCGGCTCGGCGTCGAGGCGATCGATTTGTATCAGCTCCACGGATGGTTCCCTTCCGGTATGCGGGAAACCGAGTGGTACGATACGCTGACGCAGCTGCAGCAAGAAGGAAAGATTCGCGAAATCGGGGTGTCGATCCGCGATTACCGTCCCGAGAACGGCGTGGAGCTGGCGAAGAGCGGCAAGGCGGTCAGCCAGCAGGTGGTGTACAACGTATTCGAGCAGCGTCCCCGGGAGCTGTTGAACCCGGTGTGCCAAGACAACGGCGTCGCCGTGATCGCTCGCGTCCCCTTCGACGAAGGCGCCCTGATCGGCAACTGGACGCCGTCGACGTACGATGAATGGGGCGAGCGCGACGTGCGGAAAATTTATTTCCGCGGCGACCGGTTCGAGACGACGCGGCTCAGGGTGGAGGAGCTGAAGGCGGAAGTGCGGCGGGTGACGGGAGAGCGGTATGGCACGCTCGCCGAAGTGGCGCTGCGCTTCTGCTTGTCCGACCCGGCGGTCAGCGTCGTGATTCCCGGCATGAAGACGCCGGCGGAGGTCGACATGAACGTCGCCGTCTCGGACGGCGAGCCGTTGCCGGCGGAGCTGCTGGAGGCGCTGAAGGCGTTCAACTGGCCGCGGAATTATCATTCGTAATCCGAAGGAGGAGCGAGCGCAATCATGAACGAATTTCACCGAATGCGCCCGGAGCGCATCGCCCGCGCCCGCGCGGAGCGGTCGGTCGCGTACTTGCCGCTCGGCATCCTCGAGTGGCACGGACTGCACAACCCGTACGGCTTGGACGGCTTGAAGGCGGAAGGCTTCGCGAAGCGGCTCGCCGGGGAGATCGGCGGCGTCGTCATGCCGACGCTGTATTACGGCGACAATCGGGCCGAAATTTGCGAGCGCCATCTCGACCGGGACGTGCCGCGCGCGACGGTGCAATGGTCGCCCTACCATCCGGCGCCGGAAGGGGCGCCGACCTTCAATCCGGCGGAAGCCATGGGCGCGGCGCTCGCCGTGCCGCGGGACGGCTTCGCGAGAGACGCGGAGCGCTCGAAGGCGCGCGGCGGCTGGCGGCTCTGGAAGGAGCTCGTCGTCCATACGCTGTTCCAGATCGAAACCTACGGCTTCGAAGCGATCGTGGCGATTCCGGGCCATTACCCGCTGCGCGAGCCGCTGGAGGAAGCGAAGGCGCAATACGCCGAAGAAGGCGGCCGTTGCCTCGTGCTGACGCTGGACGACGCCGAGTTTTCCGACGACGGCAAGGGCGATCATGCGGCCGCATACGAGACGTCGTTGCTGCTCGCGACGGCGCCGGAAACGGTCGACCTCGCGGCGCTCGACCCTGAGCCTTCGGCGCCGCTCGCCGGCGTAGCGCTCGGCGAAGACCCGCGCGAGAAGGCGAGCGCGGCGTACGGCGAACGCGCGTTGGCCGCGGCGGTCCGGGCGATGCGCGAACGGCTGGATCGGCACTAGTCATCCCTATAGCGGTGCGCCCCGAATCCCTCTGCAGAGGCGGTTCGGGGTTGTTTTCTGTTTAGAGCAAGGTCTACCACAGTTTCTACTTTCGGATAATATCTTGCGAAGGACCTTTCGGGTAATCTTGGAACGAAAGGAGCTGAGAGCAATGTTATCCGTGAATGAAGAGAGACTATGGCTGCGATTTTTGTCGAGGTGGGTATACGTATTGCCATTGCCCGTACTGCTTTTGTTCGTCTCCATCGGCATGCTGCTGAGCAAGGCCGGAGATACGCCCGTGGAGCTGGCCTACATGGCGGCGGCGTCCGAACAGCCGGCGGGGCTGCGGCTGCTGGGGCTGGCGATCATCCTATTGTGGGGGTCCGTCACGGTATTTTTCGTCGCGTTGGCGTGTTTGTATAAACGCCAATTCCCGATAAAAAGTACGTTCTTAGGCGTGGCCGGTTTAGGGTTTTTGATTCCGATGTCGGCGGGGAACGTGCAGTGGACGGCTGCGATGGATATGGCCCGGCGTTACGGCGCGGCGGCGACGGAGGAGCAGCGGGACATCGTGAGGCAAATTCAGATGACCGTCTTTCAAATCGTAGAGTCCCGCATCGACTTCTCCAACTTGCTTTGGGGCGTCGGAATTCTTCTGGTCGTTTCGATGGCCCGGGCCACGCATTCGATGACGAAGCTGACGGCGATCCTGTACGTCTTGTCCGCCTCCGTCATGCTCGGCGTGTTCGTCTCCCATATCGTCGGGTTCCCGTTCCCGTTCGTCCTCATTCCGGCGTATTGGGCCGTTACGCTCGGGGCGCATCTCACCTTCGGACGGTCGATCGGGAAGCAAGCCAAGGGACTCGTACCGGAGCCTGCGAACCAAGCGACTTCCGCTCTCGGCCGTTAATGCGAGGAGGGAAGTCGCCCCGGTCCGCCGTTACCGCGATCAAGGCTGCCCCGTTCGGCAGCGAGCATAAGACTTATGAAAGCACCGGAACGCGTCCGGTGCTTTTGTTTTGTCTGGGGTTGACAAAAGAGGAAAAGGGGGTTAAATTTATGAGTGTACTCATAAATGAGTGTAGTCATGAATTAATGGGGAGGGGATGCGTTCATGAAAATCCTAATCGTGGGCGGCGGCATCGCCGGCTTAAGTCTCGCCGGCTTGTTGACGAAGAGAGGCGTCGAGCCGGTTGTCGTCGAGAAGACGGCGCAGTACGGGAAGGCGGGTTATTTTTTAGGGCTGTGGCCGATCGGAAGCAGAGTGCTGCATGCCTTAGGCGTGTACGATCAATACGTTGAAGCGGGATATCCGATTTCAAAATACAAGGTATATAGCGAGAACGGGAGGGTCTTGAAGGACATCGAGTTCGGCAATATTTCGAAGCAATTCGGGGAATCGCACCTCATCGCAAGATATAAGCTGTTAGAGATTCTACGGAACGGGTTGGGCGGGTTGCCGATCCGTATGGGGACCTCCGTGGACGACATCCGACAGGACGGCCGTAAGGCGCTGGTCACGTTCACCGATGGCCGCCAGGAAACCTTCGATCTCGTCGTGGGCGCGGACGGCATCCACTCCCGGGTCCGCAGCCTTGTATTTGGAGAGCTTCCGCTTCGCCGCACAGGTTGGGGCGGGTGGGGGTTTTGGGTCGGGAAGGAACATCTGTCTTGTCGCGCGGACGCCGCGGAAATTTGGGGAAGGGGCAAGTTTCTTGGGATCGGGGCTACGCAGCAAGGGTACAGCGGAACGGCCATCGTTCCGATCCCCGAGCGGCTGCCCCAGTCGCGGGAAGAAACGTTATCCTTGATTCGGAGCCGATTCCATTCCATGGGGGGAACGCTGGTTCCTTCCGTCTTACGCGCGCTGGATTATGCCACCGATGTGAATTTCTTGGAGTTAAGCGACTTCAGTACCGAGCGGTGGGCCGACGGACGCGTGGTCTTGATCGGGGACGCGGCGGCGGGTTTTCTTCCGACAGCGGGCATCGGCGCATCCATGGCGTTGGAATCCGCAGCGGTGTTGAACGATGAGTTGTCCAGAGCGAGCGTTAAGACCGTCGAGCAAGCCATCGCCCTCTTCGTGAAGAGAAGGAAGAATCGAATCGACAGCATCCAGCGTAATTCCAGAAACCTGGCTCGTATTATGTTTACGAAGAGTGTTGTCGTCTCGGGCGTTCGCGACTTGACGATGAGGCTTGCCAGCGAGAAGATGTTGTTTAAGGAAATCGCCGAGCATATGCTTGTACCGATTTAATATGAGATGAAGTTGGTGTGGCGGCATGAGCCTTCGCGATAAGAAAAAGGCGGAACTTCGGGGAAGAATCCTAGCAGCTGCCGAGAAATTATTTCTGGAGCAAGGGTACGATAATACGACTACGAGTCAAATTGCGGCAGAGGCCGGCGTCGCGTCGGGCACGGCGTTTAATTATTTCGACTCCAAGTCGGAGCTGTTGCTTGCCGCTTTCGCGGAACGGCTTCGCGCCGGCGGCGAACCCCTCGGGCCGCGCCCGGCGACGGACGATCCCGTGGAGATTGTCTTTCCGTTCATCTGGCACTATTCCCGGCAGCTGACCGCGATCGACAAGCCATTGCTGAAGGAGCTGCTGCTTGCCTTTATCGCGGCCTATAAAAATAACCCGGTGTTGTTCGGGGAACTGCTTCAAGAGGACCTGAAGGCCGTGAACGATATACAGCTGACGCTTCAGGAATTGAAGGCGAAGCGTCTCCTAAGCGCAGCCTTTCCGGACGAATTGGCCGTGGAGTTAATTTATAGCGCAGTCGTCTACGAGTTCGTTCGATACGCCTTTACCGACGGTACGGATGAACGCCTCTTGAAGGAGCGTATCAAACAAAAACTGGCTTTTCTTTTGCGTTAACGCAAGGGCGAGCTTCGATGTAAGCTCGCCCTTCTTTTAACGGTATGATCAGCCGCGGGAACGATGCTCCACGTCGTCGCCGCTGGGGAACGCGATCTCCAGCGTGCAGGATGCGTTCGCGCCCGAGGAGATCTTTTTAATCCGCCCGCGCACGGGCTGCCCCGACTTGAACACTTCCGCGTATTGCTCCGCGAAATATGGAGCGATTAAGCCGATCTGGCCGAACTTCGTCCAAACCTCCAGCCGGTTTTCGTGTCCGGGCGCGGGATTGTATTTTACGGATACCTCGTCCCCCCGGTAGCACTTGTCGAAAATCGCTTGGCGATCGGTACCGTCTTCGTTCCTGCCCTCCAGGTCGAACAATTCGAACTCCCTGTAGTCGACGTCGTCCTCCGGCTCGTCGCTCGGTCGGCTTTGCTCCATTCTGCGTTGTTTCAGCCAGCCGAGCAGTGTCAGCAAGGCGACGAAAAGAACGAATAGCGACCAATGCACGGCCAGAAGCGCCAATCCGAGCGCAAGCTTAATGATCCATTTCACAATCGTCCAAACCGTCCGCATGTCGTTCCTAAGCCCCCATGAATCGTCTTTGCCGATGTGTTGCCTTAAAATATTTTCTATTATACCAAATCGCGGCCCGGATAGGGTAGAAACCTGGGTCTGCAGTTGGTTCAGCGGGAGGACGAAAAGTTCACACGCGTATATTACTATATTCAAGCGTGAAAGAATCGGGTAATATCTCTGTTATTATATCCGACGGAAGAAGGCACTAAAGATAATGGCAACAGCGTACGAACGATTAGGCACCCGTTTGCTCAGCCTGACGGTCATCGGCATGTTCGGTTCGACGATTCCGATGGCGGTCGGCGTTTATTTTCTGCAATTGGTGGACATGTCCACGCTGGTCCGGTTCGTCGGCGTAGCGGTAGTCGCCTCGGTCGCCCTGTACGGGATTCAGCGTTTCCTAAACCGATACAACTATGCGAAATACCTTGTCATTACGGTCGTCTTTGCGGCTTCCCCGTTCGTGGTGTCGAGCATCCCATCGTTTCATAGCTGGTACGTCGTGTTTTTGTACGTCATGTTCTCGATGATTTACTTTAACTGGCGCGTGGTTGCCTTAGCGGGCGTATACGCGGCGTTCGTCCTTACCGGACTGGTCATGTGGAGCCCTTATTTCGCCGACGCGGGACGTTCGTTCATCGACCTTCTTGTCGCCTACGTCATCACGCTGATGTGCTGCGGAGCGGGCGTCGCGGTTTCCGTCGTCGGCGCCAAGGTCGTCCGCGACGTAAATGAGCACCTGGCGAATGCGCAGGCGCAGCGGGAACGGCTCGTCGGACTGTTCGGGCAGCTGAAGGAGCTTGTCGACGAATTGGCCGGCTTCTATCGGAGCTTGCAGCATCACGTGCGTCTTACGGGGCAGGCGACCGACGAGATCGCGGTCGGCTTTACCGAGGTTTCCGAGGGGATCGACCGCCAAAGCGCTTCCGTGAACGACATGCAGGGGTATGTGCAAGAGCTCGATGCGAACGTGCTCGTCGTCGCCGAGTCGGCGGCGACGGTGCAGCACGTATCGAACGAGATGCTGTCGATGACGGTAACCGGTTCCGAGCGGGTCGCCGAGATGGCGGAGGGCTTGTCGGCGGCGGAACTGGATCTCCGCGAAACCGACGCGCTCATGCGGGAGTTGACGGAGCGGAACAACCAAATCGAAGCGATATTAAAGACGATCGGAGACGTCTC
The DNA here is from genome assembly GCF_035645235.1 of Paenibacillus sp. GTDB lineage: Bacteria > Bacillota > Bacilli > Paenibacillales > YIM-B00363 > Paenibacillus_AE. The sequence goes on along the minus strand of NZ_DASQMZ010000107.1, from coordinate 19,013 downwards.
GAATCAGACGAGCCTCCTCGCGCTGAACGCCGCGATCGAAGCGGCCCGGGCGGGGGAACACGGCAAGGGCTTCGCGGTCGTCGCGTCGGAGGTGCGAAAGCTCGCGGATCGGTCGCGCGCGTCCACGGAAGAGATAACTGCGATACTGCAAGGCATCGTCGAGCAGACGGGGCAGCTCAACCGAAGGCTCGCCAGCGGCCAAGCCGCCTTCGCGCGAGGGGAGTCGGCCGCCAAGGTCGCTGCGGACGTATTCCGGCAGATGGAGCGCTCGACGCGGACCGTCGCGGGCCGCGCGAACGACGTGCAAGCGCAGACGGCTTCGCTCCGGCAGCTGTCCGGCGGCATCGTCGATGGCATGACCTCCATCGCGGGCGTTGCGGAGGCGTCGTCCGCGGCGGCGGAGGAAATTTTCGCCGCCGTCGAGGAGCAACGCGCGTTGGTGGGAGACGTCGTGAGCCGCTTCGAGACGCTCGAAGCCGTCATTCGCCGGATGGAGCGTCTGGTAGGAACGGACGGCGGCGCCGCATCGTAGCTCGGACTTGCATACGGGGCATTCCCCGGGAAATCGATCGCATGAGCAAAGGCGCTCTCCGCCATTACGGGAGCGCCTTCCTATATTACTCGTAATCCTCGATGCACCATTCGTCCCGCCAGTCGAGGTACGCCATTCTGCCGTCGAACCGGAAGGGCAGCCAGACGTATCCCGACTTCGTCGTGTCCACCGGCTGGAAATGATCGACGGTCGGATCGAGCCCCTTCTCCGGATTAAAGATTTGGTCGAACCGCTCCGCCGCTTCTTCGTACGTCGCCGGATTGCCCGGCGTATGCTCGTTCACCCAGCGGTCCGCCAGCGCGATGTACAGGTCCTTCTTACCCGGGTGTTTAAACACGGAACAAATTTGCGAACGGAAGGACGTCCGGGAATCATCCCCGACATGCGGGTCGCCGAGCACCTCGAACGGACCGTGATACGTCTTGGCGCAAGCCACCTCGGACGGATTCGGAAAGTAACCGGTCGTGCCGGAGGTGACGAGGTAATGCCAGCCCTTCCGGTAGAAATGCGCCGGCGCTTCCCGAACGTACGGCGGGTGGGGCAGCGGGAAGTGGGTGGAGTAATACCCGGTGACGTTCGTGTAATCGTCCGTCAAGTCCGCGCAAATCATCTCGCTGTGCACGCGTTCGAAATAGTAATAAGCCTTGCCGTCGTGCGGATCGACGACGAGGTCGAAGTCGCCCGCGCTCATGCCGAGCGGCTTCAATCCGTCCCGCACCATCGTGTATGGGCCGAGAAGCTCGTCGGCGACGAGCACGGTCGATTTCTGCGAGGCGTCCGGCTGCATCACTTTCAGCCAGCACACGTACTTCTTCGTGAAACGGTTGTAAATGATATGCGGCCGGTCGACGCATTTGGAAGGGTGCAGGGAGGAGCTCGGATCGTCCGGCACCGGCGGAATGATCAGTCCCTTATCCTCCCAGTTGTACAAGTCCTTCGACGCGTAGCAACGGACGCCCCAGTGCCAAATGCCGCTGCCCGGGACGGATTTTTCCTTATTTTCGCCGTACCAGTAGTAAGTGTCGCCGACGCACAGAATGGAGCCGCCGTGCGCATGAATGGGCTTGCCTTCCGTGTCCAGCCACGCTTGTCCCGGTCGTATCGAATCGTAAACCATCGCTGAGTCCCCCTCGGTTTCCGTTGATGTCGTTATGCAAAACCATCTTAATACGCCGTCGAAGCGATGTATATTTCACATTGTTTGGTTTTCTGTCCTTCTGTTTGGGACTCTTCGAACCGGGATATACAGGGCGGACGACCCGCTTTATAATGGGAAACACAGTGAGACCCATCAGGGGAAAGGGGTGCCGCGACGCAATGCAGATCCAAAAAGCGTTCGTAACGAAAGCGGAGCGCCTGACGCCGGCGCTGTTCGAATTCGAGACGCTGCCGACCGCGGCGGTCGAAGCCATCGCGGACGAGCAGGCGTTCCAAGGCTGGCGCATGAAGAAGACGGATGATTATGAAAACGTTCTCCACCGCTCGTTCGGCAAAGGCGAGAGCGTGACGCTCGATTTCGGCGACCACCTGGTCGGATACGTATCGTTCGCCGTGGAGGCGGTCGGCAGTCCGCCGGACGCGCCATTGAAGCTGAAGCTCGTCTTCGGCGAGATGCCGTGCGAGATCGGGGAAAACTTCGCCGATTACGACGGTTGGCTGAGCAGCGCTTGGCTGCAAGAGGAGACGATCTTTATCGACGTGCTGCCGGCCGTCGTCCGGCTGCCGCGCCGGTACTGCTTCCGTTATTTGAAGGCGACCGTCGTCGACGCGTCGCGAAAATATAAAGCGCGGTTTACCGATTTCCGCTGCCGGACCGTGACGTCCGCAGACGTCTCGAACGTGCCGCCTCTGCCGGACGGCGTGCCGGAAGACCTCGCCGCGATGGACCGCGTCGCGATCAAGACGCTGCGGGATTGCATGCAGACGGTGTACGAGGACGGGCCGAAGCGCGACCGGCGGCTGTGGATCGGCGATCTGCGGCTGCAGGCGCAGGCGAATTACGCGACGTTCCGCGACCGGGACGTCGTCAAGCGCTGCTTGTATTTGTTCGGCGGCATGCCGCTCGAGAGCGGGGCGGTCGGCGCCTGCGTCTTCGAGAAGCCGCAGCCGCACGTCGACGATACGTGGCTTTACGATTATTCGTTGTTTTTCGCCGCGACGCTGTACGATTATTACGAGGCGACGGGCGACAAGGAAACGCTCGAGGAGCTATGGCCGGTCGCCCTGCGGCAGCTGCGGCTCGGCGCGGAACGGCTGGACGAGCGCGGCGTCGTGAAGGACGACCCGTCGTGGTGGTGCTTTATCGACTGGCAAGGAGACTTGAATAAACAAGCCTCCGCGCAGGCGGTCCTGATTTACTGCTTGAAGCGAGGGCGCGCGCTGGCGGAGGCGGCGGGCGACGCCGAGGCGGCCGCGTGGATCGAGGGCGAGACGAACCGCGCGGCGGAAGCGGCGCTGGCGCACCTCTGGGACGCGGAGCGGGGCGTCTTCGTCAGCGGCGACGCCGCCCAAGTTTCCTGGGCGTCGCAGGTGTGGATGACGCTGGCCGGCGTGCTGGAGGCGCCGGAGGCGTCGGCCCTATTCGACCGGCTGCACGCGAACCCGCCGGCCATCGGCATGAATACGCCGTATATGTTCCACCATTACGTCGAGGCGTTGTTCGCCTGCGGGCAAGCGGAGCGGGCCTGGGAAGAACTGCGCGCGTATTGGGGCGAGATGCTTCGGGACGGGGCGGATACGTTTTGGGAGCTGTACAATCCGAAGGACAAGCGGTTTTCCCCGTACGGCAGCAACCTGATCAACAGCTACTGCCATGCTTGGAGCTGCACGCCGACGTATTTCATTCGCAAGTACTGGAAGCCTGCGGCGTAAGGTCGGCGCCGACCCAACCCGTTAGGGGGTTGGGTCTTTTCCGCTTTTTGTCGCTGGGTTCTTTGTGGACTAAGGAATGGAGGCACCGCCGATGCATACCGCGCTTCGATGGCTTAGATCGCTGCGGCTCTTCCCGAAGCTCGTCATTACCTTCTTGCTCGTGCTCGGTCCGATTTATTATATCGGCCTTACGATGAACCGCTCCGGCGCGGAGCATGTGCGGACGGAGATCGGGAATTCGCTTCTTTCCCGCGTCAATTTGTATACGGAAATTTTGGACGTCGATTTCGACCGCACGATCCGGCTTATGCAGGAATTCGTCAACGACGTCGATCTGCTGGAGCTGAGCGTCGCCCACGAGGTGATGACGGACATCGAGCGGACCGAGGCGGTGCTGCGCGTAAAGCAACGGATCGACCTGCTGCAAAAGTCCAGCGTCTTCGTCGGCACCGCCTTCGCCGTCATTCCTTCGCTCGACCGAACGATTTCGTCCAACGTAACGGCCATTACCGAGCTCGACGAAGACGAGCTGGATGCTTTGCTTCGGGTGAAAAACCTATATGAGTCGCCCTTCCTCGAATGGAACGGACGCCTCTATATCAGCGTGCCGTATCCGGACGCGGGCGCGTCGCGGACGCCGCTGTTCGTCGTCGCGGTCGAGGTGTCGAAGGCCGAGCTGACGAAGGCGCTGGAGCGCTTTACGAGCGAAGGCGGCGGCGCCGTGCTGACGGGCCGGCGCATCCCTTGGAGCGTGGCCGGGGGGCTGGACGGCGACCGGGTGCCGGCGTTCCGGGAGGAGCTGGAGCGGCTCGGCGTCTCCGCTTTAGGCTCGGCGAGAACCGTCTCCGTCGGGGGCGAGTCGTATTTGCTCGCACAGCAGGCGTCCAGCCGCCTAGACGTGACGATGAGCATGTTCGTCCCGTCCCGGCAAATCGAGGAGCCGCTGCGCGATTACCAGCGCTGGCTTATCGTGCTTTCGGCCGCGTCGGCCGCGCTGGTGACCGCCTTCGCGTACAGCCTCTACCGCATGATCCATCGGCCGCTGCGGTCGCTCATCCAAGCGTTCCGCCGGTTGGAGCAGGGCAACTTTAACGTAGAGCTTCAGTATTCGTTCCGGGACGAATTCGGCTACCTGTACGACCAATTTAACGCGACCGTTCGGCAGCTGAACGTGCTCGTCCACGAGGTGTACGAGCAGCAGTACCGCGCTAGGTTGTCCGAGCTGCGGCATTTGCAATCGCAGATCAATCCGCATTTTCTGTATAATACGTACTTCCTGCTGTACCGCATGGCGCAGCGCAAGGACTTCGACAACGTCGTGCCGCTCGCGAAGCACCTCGGGGAGTACTTCCAGTACATTACTCGCGACGGCGCGGACGAGGCGCCGTTCGAGGCGGAGGCCGCGCACGCGAAGACGTATATGGATATTCAATCGATTCGGTTCGAGGACCGCATTCACGCCGCGTTCGAGCCGGTACCCGAGGAGGCGCGTTCCGTCCTCGTGCCGCGGCTCGTGCTGCAGCCGTTAATCGAGAACGCGTACAAGCACGCGCTCGAACGGAAGGAAAGCGACGCGCGCCTCCTCGTGGCCGCGGATATCGTCGACGGGGCTTTGCGCGTCGTCGTCGAGGACAACGGCGACCAGATGACGGCGGAGCGCGCGGAAGCGCTGCAGGCGGAGCTCGAGCGAAGCGCGGAAGCGGCGGAGACGACGGGGCTTTTCAACGTCCATCGGCGGCTTCGCATCAAGTACGGCGAGCGCGGCGGGCTTCGGCTTCAGGCCGCCGACCCGCAAGGCTTACGCGTGGAAATGACGATTCCGTTGGAGGAGGCGAACGATCGATGATAAAGCTGCTGCTCGTGGACGACGAACCGTATACGGTCGACGGGCTATACGACATGTTCGCGGAACAGGACGACCTGCCGCTCGAGTTATACACGGCTACCTCCGCGAAGGAGGCGATGCAGCGGCTGTTACGGACGCGTATGGACATCGTCGTCAGCGATATTCAGATGCCGGGCATGGACGGCCTTGCGCTGCAGCAATGGATCGCGGGACGGTGGCCGCGGTGCAAGGTCATTTTCTTAACGGGCTTCGACCATATTCATTATGCGCAGCAAGCTATCCGCGGCGGCGGGGTCGACTACATTCTCAAGACGGAGGGGGACGAGGCGATCGTGCGCAGCGTCCGCGCCGCGCTGAACGCCATTCGCGAGGAAACGGCGAACGATCAATTTCTGCTCCGGGCGAAGACGCAGCTGCAGCACGCGCTGCCGCTGCTGCGCAAGGAATGGTTTTACGACTTGGCGGAGGCGAGGGGGGCGGCGCAGGCGCCGACGACCGCGAAGCTGGCGGAGCTGAAGGCCGATCTTTCGCCCGAAGAGCCGGTGCTTCTCGTCGGCGGCCGCGTCGACCGCTGGCGGGAGGACGACGGCTTCGCGCAGCAAGCGCTGCTCCTGTACGCGATTCAAAATATCGCGGAGGAGTACTTATCGCAGGTGCGGATGCTGCCGATCTTGCTGGACGGCTCGGCGTTCGCCTGGCTCGTTCAGCCGAAGGCGGAGTCGAGCGATTCCCGAGGCGACGACAGTCTATGGCAGGATACCGTTCGCTACACGATCGCGACAATGGAAGGCGTGCAAGCCGCTTGCCGCGACCTCTTAAAGCTGCCGGTTTCGCTCGTATGCACGGGCGTGCCGGAGCCGTGGAGCCGCATGGGTGCCGCGTACCGCCGGCTGAAGCGGACGATGATTCTCGGCCTCGGCAGCGGGGAGGAGATGCTCATTTCGTATTGCGCGGAGGAGGAGGGCACGGGCGGAGCGGAGCGGTACCGTCGCAGCGTCGCCGAGCTGGAGCGTTGCCTCGAGGCGAACGACGAGGCGGAGTTTCGCCGCGTCGCCGAGGAGGCGTTCCGCGAGCTGCCCAACCGGTTCGGCGTATACGCGCAAGCGTATTACAGCTTCGCGGTGCTGCTGCTCGAGCAGCTGAACAAGCTGGAGGCGGGTCCGAGCGGACCGGGAGCGCCGGAGGGGGAGCTCCAGCGCCTGCTGGACTTGTCCGCGCACCGCTCCAAGGAAGAGGCCCTGCAGACGCTGCTGTCGACCGCTTCCGCGCTGTTCGAGCGCCGAAGAACGCTGCAGGACGAGCGAACGCACCGCGTCATCGGGAAGCTCAATCAATATATCAGAGAGCATTTGTCGGAGGACTTGTCGCTCGATACGTTGGCCGATCTCGTCTACATGAACGCGTCGTATTTGTCGAATTTGTATAAACAATACACAGGACGTAATATTTCGGATACGATCACGGAGCTTCGCATCGAGAAGGCGAAGGAGCTGTTGCTTCATACGCCTTACAAAATCCACGAGATCGCGGAGCGCATGGGCTTCGGGACGGCCGCGTACTTCACGAGGTACTTTAAGCGCCATGTCGGCGTCACCCCGCAGGAGTTTCGTGGCTAGACGGTCGGCGCTCCACGTCGCGCAAAGCATCGGGTACAAAGGAGGACGACCACATGGGAACATCCTGGGGACGGACGGCGGCGCTCGCGGCGAGTCTTTGCCTTGGCTTCGTCGTCGCGTCCTGCGAAGACGGCGGAGCGTCGCCGCGCAATTCCGCGGACGCCGGGTCCTCGGCGGGGACGTCGCCTTCGTCCGCGGCGTCGCCCTCGGCCGCGGCGCCGCCCTCGGCTGCGGACCCGCATTTCGGCAAGTATGACCCGCCGATCGAAATTACGACGGCGCGGATCGTCGGCGACTTGAAGTTTGTCGAAGGCGAGGACATCGACAACAACCAATGGACGAGGACGCTGTCGGAGCGGCTCGGCATCCGGGTGAATAATTGGTGGGTCGTAAAGAACGAGCAAGGCGCGGAAAAGACGAACGTCATGATCGCATCGGGCGAATTGCCGGACTTTCTGCAGCTCAACGCGTCGCAGCTGAATCAACTGGCAATGGCAGGGCGGCTAACGGACATCACGGACATTTACGAAAAGCACGCCACCCCGCTCGTGAAAGGATTCATGAACGAGGCGACGAACGCGCTTGCATCCGCCACGTTCGACGGCAAGCTGATGGCGTTTCCGAGCCCGGGCTCGACGCTCGACGCGGCGCCGGTGCTGTGGATCCGCAAGGACTGGCTCGACCGGCTGGGCCTCCCCGAGCCTCGGTCCATGGCCGACGTCCGCGCGATTTCCGAGGCGTTCACCGCGCGGGACCCGGACGGAAACGGTCGGGACGACACGTACGGGCTCGCGTTGACCATGAATTTGTACGGCGATTTCGGCTCGGTGCAAGGCTTCATGAACGGCTATGGCGCATACCCGCAAACCTGGGTGAAGAAGTCGGACGGCACGGTGGCGTACGGCAGCGTGCAGCCGGAGACGAAGACCGCGCTCGCCGCGTTGCAGACGATGTACAAGAACGGCCAGATCGACCGCGAATTCGGCGTGAAGGACGAAGCGAAGGCAGGCGAGCTGGCGGCCGCGGGCAAGCTCGGCATGACGTACGGCGCGATGTCGATTTCGCTGGCAATGCTCAAGGACAGCCGGGCGAACGATCCGTTCGCCGACTGGCAGGCATACCCGGTAGTCAGCGAGGGCGGCGGCCCGGCCCGCCCGCAAATTCCTTCCCTGGCGGTCGGTTCTTACTACGCGGTCCGGAGCGACGCCCCGCATCCGGAAGCGCTCATCAAGATGCTGAATTTGTTCGGCGAGCTGCAGTTCGGCCCCGATACGCCGCCGGAGGTGTGGCAAGCGCATTCGAAGGCGAACGGCGTCGAGGTATGGCCGTACTTTCCGTTCCTCGTCGGCCAGCCGAACAAGAACCTTAGCATACACGAACATGTCGTCGAGGCGCTCGAAATGAGAGATCCGTCCGGGCTAAATGCGGAGGAGACGGACGCGTACAACAACAGCTTAGCGATGGAGGAGGGCCGGGGCGATGTGAACGCCTGGGGCTACGACAAGGTGTTCGGCCGCAACGGCTCGTACGCGGTTATCCGATATTACGTGGAAAACGATCTGCTGAAGCCCGGCGAATTTTACGGCGTCAACACCCCGACGATGGCGGAGCGGGGCGAGACGCTGAAGAAGCTGGAAATCGAGGCGTTCACGAAAATCATCCTCGGCGCCCCGCTCGACACGTTCGATAAATTCGTAGCCGATTGGGAGACGCTGGGCGGCGACCGCATGACGCAAGAGGTCAACGCTTGGTACAAGTCACGTTAAACGATGAACCGATCCGATCCGCTCGAGGGTGGGGCCGCGCAACAGCGCAGCTCCTCCTTCTCGTATCGATGCTGGCGCGGGTTTCCCTTCTCTTTCCCACCTTATTCCCGCTGCTCAGCCCGGTCCCCTCCTCTTTCCCACCGAATTCCCGCTGCTCAGCTCGTTCCTCGCCTCTTTCCAACCTAATTCCTGTTGCTCAGTTCGGTCCCCGCCTCTTTCCAAGCTAATTCCCTTTGCTCAGCTTGGTCACCGCCTCTTTCCAACCTAATTCCCTTTGCTCAGCTCGGTCGCTGAAGAGGCGCGGACATTGCTATGCGCTTGTTTTCCGCCTCTTTCCCACCTGATTCCCGCTGCTCAGCTCGTTCCTCGCCTCTTTTCAACCCAATTCCCGCTGCTCAGCTCGGTCGCTGAAGGGGCGCGGACATTGCAATGCGCGTGTTTTCCGCCTCTTTCCCACCTGATTCCCGCTGCTCAGCTGGTAGCGCCGGACGACGATCCTAGGAGAAGCGCCCCGGGAATCGCATTAGCATAAAAGGAAGTCTTGCTCAACTGAAGTAAGGGAAACAGGTTGGAAAGGCGCGCGAAACCCGGGTAACGGTGCTCGCCGGCAGCGGCCGAAGGGGGCTCTATCGACAACGCAGCAGCTGAGGTAAGGATGAGATTCGACTGAGGTAAGGGAAACAGGTTGAAAAGGCGCTCGCGAGACCCGGGTAACGGTGCTCGCCGGCAGCGGCCGAAGGGTGCTCTATCGACAACGCAGGAGCTGAGGTAAGGATGAGACGCCTAACTGAGGTAGGAGAAACAGGTTGGAAGGACGCTCGCAAAAACTGGTTAAGCGTACTCGCCGCGATCGAGGCATCGGGTGCGCAGCAGCGGCGGAGCAAGTGGAATCGGATCGGAAAGGCCGACCGCCGATCCGCAGGATAGCCGGCGGGCTCCGGTTAGACGTTTGGCCGGCCGACCGAGCGCGGTTCCCGTAATGCGGCGACGGTGTCGCCGGGTTGAAAGCCGCCGACGATGCGGGTATGCTCGAACGGGCGGTTCGGGTGGGCGATTCGCCGGAGGATGCGGTCAGCCGCTTGGTAGCCGGTTTCTTGACGGCCAGCAAGGGGCTGGCGACGTTAGGCAGCGCCGGTGGCGGCTCGTTGGATAAGCCGACGAACGATCAATCGGGGACGCGTACGCTCACTCCGTCAGCCGCCGGTATACCTCGAGCCCGTCCTCGTCGATGCCGACTTGCACCGCCGTGGGCTCGTGTCTCCGGAACGCCTCCACGCATTCGGCGGCCTCGGAGCGCAGGGGAGGTTTGCCCAACGCGGACCTCATCTCCTCGAATGCTTGCCAACGGTGAACGTACCCCCGCTGGGCGCGAACGTCGCCGATATACAGAATGCGACGATGCCCAATTCTGGCGAGGTAAGCGACCGATTGGCAGATCGCTTCGTAGACGTCCCAAACGACGCTGTCCACGGAGGACAGGGGGACGGGGTAATTCACCCACACCTTCGAGACGGGGGGCGAAAAACAGCCAGTCCGCCCGCAGCAGGTTCAGGGTGTGGTTCCATTTTCTGGGTGACAGTGTGATGTTCCATCCGTTATACTTTAAGCGTACGTTTGTTCCGGAAACGGGCAAACGACGACATGGGCGGAGGGAGCGAAATGAAGACGTATCTCGGAAGGCATAAGCACTTGTACATGCAACAGGGGAAGACTGGCGCGCCGTCCGGCGCCTTGCGAGCCGCGGCCTCCTCGGTCGCGCAGCTCCAGGAAGCGGCGGGGAACCGCGGGACGATTCAATTCTTAAAGAGCTTGCCCGCGCGATCGGCGGAGGTCGTCCAATTCACGCGAAAGAGCGGCGGCATCGAGTACGCGACGGACGAGCAGGACGCCGAAGCGTGGCTGAAAGCGAATGTCGCCGGCTTCGACGGCTTGGGCGAAATCGACCGCGAGATGGCGATCGGACTGGCCATGGACAAGAAGAATGGTGTAATGGTCGCCAAGCAGACGCTGGAAGCGCCCGGCTTCGAGGAGGAAGTGCGTAAGCGAAGGAAGAAGCGCGACGACGATATAACGGCGGATTATAACGCGTATAGCGGCGGATTCGGGGACGATCTGGCGAACGCCGTATTCGAAGTCGCCAAGTCAGCTTTCGTCGGCGGAAATACGAACGTCAGCGTATCCGGGGAATATTCGCAGAACGAAGTGGACGACGCGATCGGAGCATGGACGGATTTGTTGGAAGGGGGGAAATTAACGGAACGTATTACGAACGTCCACTTTTACAGGCGGCAGGACAAAGCGGCGGCGGGAAAAGGGAACGTCGGCGCGACGCTCGCCAGGCGGGGCGTGCAAGCGAACTTTATTTCGACCTGGATGGGCGCGAAGGTGAACGTCCACGTCGATATTTCCGATTAGACGATCCAGATTCCGCGACATCGGCTTCGTTCCCATCGTTGTCGCCGCTTTCTCCGCTCGCGGATGCGGCCGCGGAGTGAAGCGGCGACGAGGGGACGACCGGCGATCGTTGCTTTTCGTACGAAACGCAAGTCGGTCGTACTAAGTCTTCTTCTGCGCTTCGATCCGTTCCGCCATCTCATTCAAATAGGCCCATCGGTCCATCGCTTCGCCGAGCTCCCGCTCGAGCGCGTTCTGTTCGTCGGTCAGCTCCTGCAAGCGAAGGTAGTCGGCGCCCGCGCCGGCGACGTCGGCGGCGATGCGCGCAAGCCGCTCCTCCAGCGCCGCGATGCGGCCGTCGATCTCCTCATATTCTTTCTGTTCCTTGAAGGAAAATTTAAGCGGCCGGTCGCGCCGGTCGCCGTCCGCGCCGCCCGGCGCGGGGCTGCCTGCCGCAGCGCGCACGGCGGCGTCTTTCGCGGCGGATTCCGCCGCGGACTCCGCCGCTTCCCGGAGCGCTCTGCGCTCGACGTAATCGGAGTAGCTGCCCTCGTGGCGGGTCACCGTGCCGTCCCCCTCCACGGACCAAAGCCGATCGACAGTCCGGTCCAGGAAAAACCGGTCGTGCGAGACGACGATGACGGCGCCGGGAAACTCGTCGAGGTAATCCTCCAGCACGGTTAACGTCTGAATGTCGAGGTCGTTCGTCGGCTCGTCGAGAAACAGCACGTTCGGCGCGCCCATGAGGACGCGCAGCAGGAACAGCCGCCGCTTCTCGCCGCCGGACAGGCCGGAAATCGGCGACCACTGGACGTTGGGCGGGAACAAGAAGCGCTCGAGCAGCTGCGAGGCGGTGAGCGTCTCTCCGCCTGCCGTCTCGACCCGCTCGGCCGCCTCCTGCACGTACTCGATGACCCGCATCGCGCCGTCCATTTCCGCATGCTCTTGCGTGAAATAGCCGAGTTTCACCGTCGGACCGACGTCGATCGTTCCGCGGGCGATAGCGATCCGTCCGGCCAGCGCGTTCAGGAGCGTCGACTTGCCGCTGCCGTTCGGGCCGACGATGCCGATCCGGTCGTCGCGCTGCACGATCGCGTCGAAGCCGCGTACGATGTCCTTGCCCTCGTAACCGACGTACACCCCTTCCGCGCTGAGCACTTTCTTTCCGAGGCGCGTCGCGCCGACGGTCATATCGAGCGCCGCGCCGCGTTCCGTCGCGAGCGCGTCCTCGAGCGACTCGAACCGGTCGATGCGCGCCTTCTGCTTCGTCGTGCGCGCCTTCGCCCCTCGCCGCATCCACGCCAATTCGTTCCGATATAAATTCCGGCGTTTGCGGTCGGCCGCGGCCTCCCGCTCCATGCGTTCGGCCTTCTGTTCCAAAAATACGCTGTAATTTCCTTCGTACCCGTACAGCCGTCCGCCGTCGAGCTCGACGATCCGGTTCGCGACCCGGTCGAGGAAGTACCGGTCGTGCGTAATGAGCAGCAGCGCGGACTTCGTCTTCTGCAAATACCGCTCCAGCCAATAGACCGTCTCCGTATCGAGGTGGTTCGTCGGCTCGTCCAAGATGAGCAGGTCCGCGGGCTGAAGGAGCGCGGCCGCGAGCGCGACGCGCTTGCGCTGTCCGCCCGAGAGCGTTCCCATCCGCCGCAGCGTATCGTCGAGCCCGAGGCGGGACAACACCTTCTTCGCCTCGCTTTCCAGCTGCCAGGCTCCCTCCGCGTCCATGCGCGCGGTCAGCTCGGCGAACCGGCGCTGCTGCGCGGGCGTCGCGTCGTCCCGCCCGGCCGCTTGCAGCGCGGCTTCGTATTCCCGAAGCAGCGCGAAAACGGGGGAAGCGCCTCGGAACACCTGCTCGAGTATCGTGGAATCGTCCTCGAAAGGAGGCTGCTGCGGCAAATATTCGATGCGAATGCCGCTGCGCGAGGCGACCGTTCCGGTGTCCGGCGCCTCCAGCCCGGCGAGAATGCGCAGCAGCGTCGACTTCCCCGTGCCGTTCACGCCGATGAGACCGACGCGGTCGCGGTCGTCCAGGCTGAAGTCGACGTCGCGCAGCAGCGTCTTGACCCCGTAGCTTTTCGTGATGCGTTCCGCCGCAAGCAAATGCATAACTCCGTCATCCCTTCATCTCTCAATACGCCTTAGCATACCACAAGGCGGCGCGCGGAAAGAACTTCCCTAATTCAAGATGTATTAGAATTATTCTATAGGAAAGGGCTTACATCCCCGGTACAATAACCTCAGAACCAACCAAACCATCATTCACAATTGGGGGAGTTGTACAATGAGCAAGCGCAAACTCGTCACGAGCCTTCTGCTCGCGGTCGCGATGCTGACCGCGGCCTGCAGCACGCAAAGCACCGGTGGGAAGGGCGCCTCTTCCGGAGAAACCGTTACGATTCGATTCGTCGACTGGGAGGGCGAAGAGGCGCATAAGCAAGTCGAGAAGATGCTGAAGACGTTCGAGGAACAAAATCCGGGCATCAAAGTCGATTATCAGAGCGTGCCGTACGACCAGTATTTGACGAAGCTGAACTCGCAGGCCGCATCGAACACGCTGCCGGATATCGCCCAGATGCCGGAAGGGCAGGTGCTCCAGTGGGCGCAGAAGGGCGTGCTGATGGATTTGTCGGCGATCCTCGACGGCGCGCCTTCAAAGCTGGAGACGAACAAATTTAAAACCCCCGACGGCAAAACCGTGGGCATCAGCGTCGCGAACGAAATTATTCTAATGTTCTATAGCAAGAAGATGTTCGACGACGCGGGGTTGCCGTATCCGCCGGCCGAGGTGGAGAAGGCGTGGACGTGGGAAGAAATGGTCGAAGTCGCGCGGAAACTGACGAAAGACGTCAACGGCAAGCATCCGGGCGAAGCCGGCTTCGATCCGGAAAACATCGCGCAGTACGGCATCAATATTCCGAAGCTCGACTTCATGTGGGCCGCGTTCGCGAAAAGCAACGGCGGCGGCGTCGTCTCGAAGGACGGCAAGGAACTTTTGGTCGATACGCCGGAGACGATCGAAGCGCTGCAAAAAATCGCCGACCTGACGCTCGTGGAGCACGTCAGCCCGTCCGTCTCCCAGAGCACGTCGTTGCCGGACCTCGCCGCGAGAATGTTGACCGGCAAGGTCGCTATGAACATCGACGGGCAGTGGGCGACGCAATCGTTCGAGGTGACCGAAGGGCTGGAGTACGGCATCGGCGTGCTGCCGAAATTCAAAAAGGCGGTAACCGTCAACGCCGGCGGCGCGGACGTCATCTTCAACTCGACGAAGCATCCGGACGAGGCGGCGAAGCTGCTGCAGTTCCTGCTCGATCCGAATAACAGTCTGCCGCAAATCCAGAGCGGACTGTGGATGCCGAACGAGGAACGATGGTATACGGAGCCGGATTTGATCGCGAAATGGATCGACAACGACGCGCACGTCGAGGAATACAAAACCGCCGTCGTCGATTACGCGCTGAAAGCGACCGAGCAAAACGCGTTCTTCATCGTTCCGAACGCCGGCGAAATTTCCGACGTGCTCGGCCCGGGACTCGATCCGGTATGGCTCGGCGAGAAGACGGCGGAGGAAGCGATGAAGAATGACATCGCGCCGAAGGTACGGGAAATCTTTAACTCCGGGGAATAATCGAACGCGACGCAAAGCATATAGACGACAGGGGCCCGCTCGGCGGGCCCCTTCCATCGAGAAGGAGGTGCGGGAGTGAATCGACGTCAACAGACGATCGCCGGGTATGTTTGCATTCTTCCCGCGATTTTGGGGCTGCTGCTGTTCACCGCGTTCCCGATGCTTTATAGCTTGTATTTAAGCTTTACGGATTGGAACGTGCTGACGCCGGCGAAATGGATCGGGCTCGACAATTACGTGCGAATTTTCACGAAGGATTTCTATTTTGTCCAATCGCTGAAGGTCACGACGATGTACGCGGTCGGCAGCGTGCTGACCTCGATCGTTTACGCTTTCGCCGTGGCGCTCATCCTGAACGCGAACATTAAGGGACGTCCGCTGTTTCGCGCCCTGTTTTATTTGCCTTACATCGTGCCGGTGCTTGCCACCAGCATGATCTGGATTTGGCTGTTCGACATCGATTTCGGCCTGATCAACCACATGCTCGGTTGGCTGGACATTCCGAAGCAGAAGTGGATCAACAGCGCGAGTTCGGCCGTCTGGTCGCTCATCCTCGTCAACCTGTGGGCGTCCGGCAACGTCATCGTCATCTTCCTCGCCGGTCTGCAGGATTTGCCCAAACACCAGCTCGAAGCGGTCGAGATCGACGGCGGCAACTATTGGCATAAGCTGACGAAGGTGATGCTGCCGCTGATGACGCCGATTTTCTTTTTTAATATCGTGCTCGGTCTGATCGGCTCGTTCACCGCGTTTACGCAAGTGTTCGCCATGACGTCGGGCGGACCGGCCAACGCGACGTTGTTTTACGTGTTTTACATTTTCCGGGAAGGCTTCGAAAATCAACAGATGGGCTACGCCTGCGCGCTCGGTTGGGTATTGTTCGTCATCGTGTCCGCGCTCACGCTGCTCATTTTCCGTACATCGTCTAAGTGGGTTCATTACGAAGGGGGGCGGGCCGGATGACGTACCGGGTCCGGAACGGCTTGGCCGTTCACGCGGTGCTGCTGCTGCTGTCCGTCGCGACGGTGCTGCCGATGTATTGGATGCTGAGAACCTCGCTGATGTCTACGCTTGAGATTTATCAATTTCCCCCCGTCTGGGTGCCCGAAGTGTTCAAATGGAGCAATTACGCGAGGGTGCTGGACAGCGTGCCCTTCGGGCGGTACTTCGCGAACACGTTCGTCATTATCGTTCCGGTGCTTTTCGGGACGGTGCTGACCAGCAGCTTGGCGGCGTTCGCCTTCGCCAGGCTCGACTTCCCGCTCCGCAACTTCTGGTTCACGCTCGTCGTCATGACGATGCTGCTGCCTGGCGCGGTAACGCTGATCCCGACGTTCGTGCTGTTTTCCAAGCTCGGCTTGGTCAATACGTTCTATCCGCTGATCGTGCCGGCGTTCTTCGGCGGCGGGGCGTTCAATATCTTCTTGCTGCGGCAATTTTTGTTGACGATTCCGAGGGAGCTGGACGAGTCCGCGTACATCGACGGGGCCGGCTTCTTCCGCATCTACGCGAGCATTATTTTGCCTCTGATCAAGCCGGCGCTGGTCGTCGTGGCGCTGTTCACGTTCATCGGCGTTTGGAACGATTTCCTCGGTCAATTGATTTACCTCGGAGACGAGAAGCTGTTTACCGTATCGCTCGGGTTGTACCAATTCCGAGGCGCGTATACGACCGACTGGAGCTTGGTTATGTCGGCGGCGACGATCCTCGTGGCGCCCGCCGTCGTCGTCTTCCTGATCGGCCAGAAATACTTTGTGGAAGGCCTCACGATGACGGGCATCAAAGGCTAACTTTCCGCTTCCCCAATGCTGCCGGATATGAGAAACTAGGGGCGTGAGGCCGATACGGAAGTTTTGGAGCGGGATGTGCTGGCGAGCCATGAAATGGGCGGAATCTGTAAGCATTCGAACGATTCGCGGGAAGTTTTTCTTGCTGACGACCGTGCTGACGCTCGTCCCGATGACGCTCTTGAGCGCCGTGTTCTACCGCATCTCGGTGGAAGACCTCGGCAGCAACGCAAGGGCGTCTTCGCTCGCCTCCGTTCGGATGGGGGAACGGTATGCGGACCAAGCGTTAACCGATCTAGAGGACATGCTGACCGACATCGTCGGCGACTCGCGCATGCAAGAGCTGCTGCTCGATCAGCCGTCCCGATATTTCAATTACCTGCGCAGCGCGGACGACTTCGAGGAGCTGATCAATTCGTTCACGCAGTCGAAGGCGTACGTCAAATCGTATTTTATTTACGACAAAAACAACGGCAAGGATATGCAATATTTTTTCCGGCAAGGGCTGGATTCGAAGGCGTATTTGCCGTACCGCATGTTCGAGCCCGGCGCGGTCGAACGGATTTATCCTGCGGTGAAAGTCGCCACCAATTTGTTCTGGTTGTTCCCCGGTTCGGGCGACGGCTCGCCGGGGGATACGTTCGTCATCGGCAAGCCGGTATACTCGCTGCATGGCCAATACGAGGATATCGGCTTCGTGCTGCTCGAAATCAACGCCTCGGTGTTTTTTCAAGGGCTTTCGTTCATCGAGACGTCGGAGCGTCAACGCTTCTATATCTTGAACGAGGCCGGGGATGCGGTCTATCGCATGCCGAAGGAGCTGCCCTTCCCGCCGAACGCGCGCAAGGAGCTTGCGGAGCGGCTCGCCGGCTCGCTTCCCGAGGGGGACAATCGCGACATCGCGTGGCAAGGCGGCGCGTATCTCGGATCGAGCGTGCGCAACGCGGCCACGAGCTGGACGTTCGTCGGACTGACGGAAAACGCGAAGCTGTACGAGGACGCCGTGAAAATTCGTAACACGACGTTCGTCGTCTTCTTCCTCGTCTTTCTGGTCGGGTGGACGGCGTCGGTGCTGCTCGGCAATTCGGTCAGCAAGCCGCTGCGTAAATTGAGCTCGCTCATTTTGTTCAATCGCACCGCGGTCGGGGGAAAGCCGATCTCCTTCGATCCCGACGACGAGGTCGGGCAAATCGGGAATCGATACTTGGGCGTCATGGAGGAAAACCGGAACTTGCAGGCCGAGGTGTACGGCGCCTTGCTTCGCCGCAAGGAGGCCGAGTTTCAAATGCTCCAGGCGCAAATTAATCCGCATTTTCTTTACAACACCTTGGAGTCGCTGAGCGGATACGCCACGGAGCATGACCAGCCGGAGATGAGCCGCATTCTTCACGCGCTCAGCCGGTTTTTTCGCATCGCGTTAAGCAAAGGGAGCGTCTTCATCCCGCTTCGCGAAGAAGTGGAGCACGTGCGCATGTACATGACGATCCAGCGGTTTCGTTATCGCAATCGATTCGAATACGTCGTGGAAATCGACGAGGAGCTGCAAGCGCTTTACGTGCCTAAGCTGATTTTGCAGCCGATCGTCGAAAACGCGATCTATCACGGGCTGCGCGGCAAGGACAGCGAAGGGACGATCATGATTACGGCCGAGCGGACGGAGGACGGCGTTCGGCTGCAGGTGACGGACGACGGTCTTGGACTGTCCGCGGAACGGCTCGCGATCGTGCGGGAAGCGATGAACGCCCCTTCGCCGGACAGCGGCGTCTACGGGCTGCGCAACGTGCACGACCGGCTGCGTCTGCAGTTCGGACAACGGTACGGTGTCGAACTGACGAGCGTCAAGGGCGCGTACACGACTGTCACGCTGCGCATCCCCGAGCTTACGGAACCCGGCGGAGGAGGGACGACGAATGAGCGAGAGGGACGGAATGAACCCGAAGCGCCCGATTCGGGTGCTGATCGTAGATGACGAGTATTATATCCGGCAGCGGGTCAAGCAGCTGCTGTCGTCGATGCCGACGCCGCCCGACGTCGTCGGCGAGGCCGAGACCGGACCGGAGGCGTGGGAGATGTACAGCGTGCATCGGCCGGAATTGCTGCTGCTCGACATCAATATTCCGGTTCGCAGCGGGATGGACATCGCCCGGGCGATTCGGGAATCGGACGATCGCACGCAAATCGTATTCGTGACGGGGTACGCCGATTTCCCGCTCGTCAAGCAGTCGCTGACGCTCGACGCCGCGGATTACGTGCTTAAGCCGATTTCGCCGGAGGAGCTGTACGCCGCCGTCGAACGCTCGGCAGAGCGGCTCGGCAAGCTGGCGTCGGAGCGGGACGCGACGGAACGGCTCGAACGGGAGCTGCATCGGTATATGCTGGCCGCGAACGAACAAAGCGTGCTCGACTTCGTCCGGCAGCGAAGGCCGATCCCCGAATGCGTCGAGGCGCTTCGCCGGATGGGCATCCCGTGCGGAGAGAACTCGGTGTTCCGCGTCATGGCGGTCGAGATCGACGAGGAGGGGTTCCTCGAGCACGTCACCGCCCGGGAC
>NZ_DASQMZ010000106.1:0-17263 GCF_035645235.1 Paenibacillus sp. | reverse complement strand
CGGACGGCTCGCTCGCGCCGCCGACGGCATCGCCCGCTTCGCGCGCCGGCGGCCCGCCTTCGAAGAGGGCAGCCAGCAGTGCGTATACGGCGGACAACGCGCGCATGCGCACGGCGGTTTCCGTCCCGTCGCCGCCTTCCGTCGCAAGCTCGATCAGCCTCGCGACGGAAGGCCCGATGCGCCGCTCCAGCGCGGAGCCGCGGGCGTACAAGCCGCGGTCCAGCGATAGCAGCAGCCGGCGCAGCGTCGGGTCGTCCGCCTGGAAATGCAGACAAAAATATGCCATCGCGCCGCCGTCCGGCGTCGTCGCCGCATGGCGCTCCCCGGGACGGACGATGACGATGTCGCCGGGCCGCTGCTCGTAGACGCGCGATTCGATCGTAAAGCGCTGCGCGCCCAGCGTGACGACGTTCAGCTCGAACATCGCGTGGGCGTGCGCAGGATACGCCCAAGGCGCGTCGACGCGGCGCAAATGAGCGGCGAACAACTGGAACGTCGTCCGAACGTCGGGCAGCGTATGCAGTTCGGTCGTGCCCGCCAGCTGCAGCCGGCCTGTGCGGTCTTCCACGCCGATCACCTCGCAAGCGTTCTTAATCACAATATTATACCGCACGAAGCGCGGGTTTTCATTTGTCCAAGTTTGGTGCGCATCCGTCCCTCCCGGGTACCAGTTGAAAGCGCTACGATAGTAGCAATCTACATTCGCGGGAGGACGGAGCAGATGGGGAAAAATATGTGGTTTAACGCGCATCACGCGCCGATCGGAGCGTTCGCGAGCTTTACGCTCGGCTATCCGGGCGCCAACGGAGGTCTTGACTTGGAGCGAGGCCGACCGCCGGGTCAGAAGGTGTTCGTCGGGCTCGAGCGCGCGGACGGCAGCGGCGCCTACGACGCGCTGCCGTTCTTCGAGGAGGTCGCCGACGAAAGCAAGCGGTACGCCGTCGGCGGCATCGGGGCGGCGGAGGCGGCGCAGCCGGTCGGCGAAGGCGCGGTCGTCGCATGGGAGCGGTCCGAGGTGTCGCGGACGTTCGGCCTCACGACGGATACGTGGTCGGCCGGCGATCTAACGTTCCGGATCTATTCGCAGGTCGGATCCGTGCCGGATCCGGCCGAAGCGAGCGAGGACGCGCTTCGTCTCGCGCTCGTGCCGGCGGTGCTCGTCGAGCTCACGGTCGACAACACGAAGGGGGGCGCGCCGCGCCGGGCATTCTTCGGCTATCAAGGCGACGACCCCTACCAAGGCATGCGGCGGCTGGAGGAGACGAGCGAAGGGCGCCTCGCGGGCGTCGGACAAGGGCGTATCGCCGGCATCGCGACCCAAGCGTCCGGCGCGGCGCGGTCCGCGCTCGGATTTACGCTGGAGCGCATCCTTACGACGAAGCTGGAAGAAAATTGGACGTTCGGCCTCGGCGGGGTCGGCGTCGTGCTGACGGATACGCCGGCCGGAGAGAAGCGGACGCACCGATTCGCGGTATGTTTTTACCGCGGCGGACTCGTCACGACGGGAATCGATTCGTCCTATTATTACACGCGGCTGTTCCCGTCGCTCGAAGCGGTCGCGGCGTTCGCGCTCGAGCGGTTCGACGACATCCTGAGCGCCTGCGCGGCGGCCGAACGACGCTGGCCGACGTCGCATCTAAGCGAAGACCAGCGATTCATGCTCTATCATTCGGTCCGCAGCTACTTCGGCAGCACGCAGCTCATGGCGCGCGAGGGCGGCGAACCGATGTGGATCGTGAACGAAGGCGAATACCGGATGATGAATACGTTCGACTTGACGGTCGACCACCTCTTCTTCGAATTGCACATGAATCCATGGGTCGTAAAGAACGCGTTGGATCTGTTCGTCGACCGGTACTCCTACCGAGACCGGGTCCGCTTCCCCGGGGAGGAGACGCTGCATCCGGGCGGCTTGTCCTTCACGCACGACATGGGCGTCGCGAACGTCATGTCGCGTCCGGGGTACTCCTCCTACGAGATGTACGGGCTGCACGACTGCTTCTCGCATATGACGCACGAGCAGCTCGTCAATTGGGCGCTGTGCGCCTGCGTGTACGCGAACGCGACGAAGGACGAAGCGTGGATCGAGCGGCGTCTGAACGTCTTCGCGGACGTGTTGGAGAGCATGTTGAACCGGGACCATCCGAACCCGGCCGAGCGGAACGGCCTGATGGGCCTCGACAGCGATCGGGTGAGAGGCGGTTCCGAAATTACGACGTACGACAGCCTCGACGCGTCGCTCGGGCAAGCGCGAAACAATATTTATTTAGCCGGAAAATGCTGGGCCGTCTATATCGCCCTCGAGCGGCTGTTCCTCGGGCGCGGCCGGGAGGCGGAGGCGGCGCTCGCCGCGGAGCAAGCGAAGCGGTGCGCCGCGACGCTCGCGGCGCACCTGAAGCCGGAAGGCTATATTCCGGCGGTGCTCGAGGGCGGCAACGATTCCCGGATTATCCCGGCGATCGAAGGGCTCGTCTTCCCGTATGCGGCCGGCTGCTCGGAAGCGCTCGATCCGAACGGAACGTACGGCGTCTATATCGCCGCGCTCAAGCGGCATTTGGAAACCGTGCTGAAACCGGGCGTTTGCTTGTTCGAAGACGGCGGGTGGAAGCTCTCGTCGACGAGTGACAACTCGTGGCTGAGCAAAATTTATTTGTGCCAATTCATCGCCCGGCGCCTGCTCGGCCTCGACTGGGACGACAAAGGCGCCGCGGCGGACGCGGCCCACGTCGCGTGGCTGACGCATCCCGAACTGTCGTTCTGGAGCTGGAGCGACCAGATCGTCGCGGGGCGGATCACCGGCAGCAAATATTATCCCCGCGGCGTGACAAGCGTCCTGTGGTTAGAAGAGTCCGGAAGGCTCGATTTGTTCCCGAAAACGTAATTTTTTATCGAAAATAAGGCCTTGTTCCTATCGGAACAGGCCTTTTATTCTATCAATCGATTGGCATTTAATGGTATAATGGGGCAAATTCTACGCCGAAGCGTCATGGAGAATGGATGATGGGATGAAGGGAGCATGAGCAATCTCGCCTACATTTTGTTGAATATTTTGTTCATCACGGTTCCGTTCCTATTGCTCCAAACCTTCTCCCAACGGCTGCCGTTCCATCGGCTGGGAGCGTTACCGATCATGCTCGGCATGGGACTGCCGCTCATCGGCTGTATGGTGTTTCCTTTCGCGTTCATCCCCGGGTACGAATACGACCTCAAATTCATTCCGCTTTTGGCGGGCTCGTTATACGGCGGATTCCCCGTCGGCGCGGCGCTGGCGCTCTTGGCGGCCGCGGTGCGCCACTTCGTGTCCGACCAAGGCACTTTGATGACCTTGGCCGTCAGCCTCGCGGGCGCCGCCGCCGCCGCCGGGGCCAGGCCGATGTTTTTCGCGTCGGGCTGGTCGAGCAAGCTCGGACTCGGCGCGGCCTTGTCGCTGGCGCTCGCGGCTTTGCAGTACTGGGGTTACGAAGCGCACGGATTTTTCATCCCATGGGACCGTGCGCTCACGTTTACCGTCGTTCAGACGGCGTTGTTTCTGCTCGTGCTCGTCTTCTCGGAGCGGCTCCGCGAGTTCGCCTCGGCGCGGACGGAGACGGTTCGAATGGAGAAGCTGACCGCGAACAGCTCGCTCGCCGTCATTATCGCGCACGAACTGCGGAACCCGCTGACCACGGTGCACGGCTTCCTTCAGCTGATGAAGCGTCAAAATCCGTCCGAGCAAATTTTGTATTATCTCAATACCGCGATGCAGGAGCTTAACGAAGCGGAGAAGGTCATCCATACGTACTTAACGATTACTACGCTGCAAGACGCCGAGAAGGAGGACGTCGCGCTGGCGAGCTGCATCGATGCCGCGCTGGAGGAAATCTGGCCGGCGATCGAGCAGAAGCGGATCGATCTCGTCAACGCCGTGTCCGAAGACGCGATGCTGCATTGCAACGAGCCGCAGCTGCGACTGTGCTTGCTGCACTTGCTGCGCAACGGCGTGAACGCGCTGCATCGGGGCGGCAAGCTGACCGTCTCGTCGTACTGGAGGGGCAAGGAACTTGCGATCGTCGTCGGCGACAACGGCATCGGCATGACGGAGGAGCAGCTCGAGCAGCTCGGCATGCCGAAATACAATACGCGCAGCAGCGGCACGGGCACAGGGTTAATGTACTGCTACCACTTCGTGCACTCGATGAACGGCCGGCTCCGCATTCAGAGCCAGCCGGGGCGGGGCACGGTCGTGACCGTCACGATCCCCGCGCATCGGTCGGCGTAGCGGCAGCTTCCGACGGTCGAGCGTGCAAGTACGGGTATAAGCAAATAAGTCCGATGACATATAACGCAAGAACGAGGTACACCGGCAGCAGATGCAGAACGTCGACGTACCCGATGGCCGCATGAACGCCGAGGCCCGCGGCGAACCCGGGGATGCCCGCGAGCAGCAGCATGCGCCAGATCCACCGCTCGCCTTGGCCGATGCCCCACAATGCGGTAATCAATACGGCAAGCGCGTCGGCGAGGAGCGCGCCGCCGAAGCCCGCGCGGTCGTGGGCGATGAGCGGCAGCAACCGGGGATTGACCGCGTGAAGGTGTTCGGCGCGCGTATCGAGGAACGCCAAATCCGAAGGCACGAACACTTGCGTCACCCCGACGCCCGCGATGGCGAGGCCGCCGGCCGCCAGGCCGACGCCGACGCAAACGAAGGCCAGTTGACCGAACAAGGCGAGCCGCCAGCGGCGGTCGTTATACAAATTCGGCTGCATGCGGGACGGTTCGTCCTTTCCGTCGCGCATCGCGAGCACGAACATCGGGAGCAACGCCGCGGAAACCGTCGCGTGCAGCGGGTCGAAATAGCCGTACCCGAGATACAGGAAGAAGCCGGAGAACCCGGCGGTGCCTGACGTCAAAGCCGCCGTCCGCGCCCAATGGAGTCGCCGTCGCAAGCCGTGCCGCGCAAGGTACGCATAGAGGATGCCGATCGAGATCATCGTGCCTGCGAGCGTGACGCGGTCGTGGGACATAAACGGCAGCAGCCGCTCGTTCGCTTCGCGGATCGCTTCCCGGTCCGTCCCGAGGAATCGCTCGTCGTAGGGAAGAACGACGGTGGTGGCGGCGATGAACCAGGCGATGAGTCCGCCGGCGATCATCGCGAGACCGAGCAGATGCAACCAGCCCCATTGCGCCCAGTAAGTCGGCGGACGCGGGGCGGGCTTGCAGCGGATCGCTTCGTACGTCAGCGCTTCGTTCGACCGCTTGGCCAAACCCGGCCCCGCGAAGACGAGCCCTGCGTTGAGCTCGATCAAGTCCGCCCCGGCGCGCCGCAAGGCGACGGCGTCCGCCGGTTCCATGACGCCGCCGGCGGCGACGATCGGGAACGCGGCGGGAAGCCGTTCCCGGAAGGCGGCGACGGCGCGGCGCGTCGCCGCCTTCGCGGGGGCGCCGCTCCGCCAGCCGCTCGCCGGATCGCCGACCGCGCTGCCGAGAACGAGGCCGTCCCACCGTCGAACCGCTTCCCGAGCCAACGCCTCGCCGTCCGCGTCCGCGGCGTCCGGGGGCACGTAAAGCAGGAGCGGCTTCTCGGGGCAGGCGGACCGTACGGCGTCCGCCGCACGGACAAGCCGGTCGAAGCGCTCCTCGTCCGGTTCGTAGGCGTCGAGCGTGAAGGCCGCGGCGTGCGGGGCGAGACGGGCGGCCAAGCGCGCGTATTGCGCCGCCGCCGCTTCCGGAGAAGCGCCGTCGTCATGGCGCAGCCTTAGGAAACGGGGTTTGCCGAGATCCCCTTCGCGCCGTAAACGCCGTTCGATCGCCTCGACGCCGTCGTTCGCCTGCCGGTCGCCGTAGGCAACGACCCATGCTTCGTCGTCCCGCGCAAGACGCGTCGGAGGCGTCGCTCGCTCCGAAATCGGCCCGACCTCGAGGTAGCCGAAGCCGAATTGCGCGAGCGCGCGCTGGGCTTCTCCGTGCGGATCGACTTCCCCGCCGAGGCCGATCGGACAGTCGAACCGGAGGCCCCAGCGCTCCAGCGCGCTCTCTTCCGGCGTCTCGAGATGGCCGAGCGTACGAATGACGAACGCGCCGCCCGGCGCGCGAGCGACGGCGCCGATTGCTTTCAGCGTCCATCGTCTGGCGCGCGCCGGGGCAAGCCGGAAGAGGAGCGGGCGAAAGATCGGCTGATAGGACCAGTCCGGCATGATGGGGGTCACCTTCCGTTCTATGGATTCGGTTCCATTGTAACATAGGGCGGAATCGTCTATACTACACGACATATTCCCGCGTACGAAAGGAACGACGATGATCCCCTTTTCCCATACATGGCCGTATGACGTCTTCGGCGATGACGTACACGTGACGGAATGCCCGTTCTGCCGGGCGGCGAACGTCATCCTGCCGATCCGCAAGAAGGAATTGAAAGAAATTCGAGAGGGCAAGAAGAAGCTGCTCGTCTTCCCGTGCTGCAAAAGCTCCGTCTATATCGTCGATACCGATGCCGATTACTTGCTCGCCGACCGCCGGCTGCGCAGGTAGTCGGTTTTTTTCTCTATAATTCCGAGTTGGGCGCTCGACTTTATATCAAAATGGATAAATGAAGGCTTTATAAGCTGGGTTTATAGCTTCGATATAAAAATAATACGGAAAATCAGCAAAAGTTTATGCCAAAATAGAAAAAACTAAGGTATAATGGGGGAAGAAGCAAGTACGGTTACAATACAGCGAGGGGGAGAAAAGCGTGATTCGTGCGAGTATCGGGTTGAGCCGCTGGAGCAAGATTCCGGCGATATTCCTTTGTTTCTTGAAAATCGGCCCGGTCACCTTCGGCGGCGGCTACGCGATGATTCCGCTCATCGAGAAGGAAGTGGTCGAACGGCGGAAGTGGCTGGAGACGAAGGACGTGACCGACGTCTTCGCGGTCGCGGAATCGGTTCCGGGCGCCATCGCGATCAACTCGGCCACCTTCATCGGCTACCGCCTCGCCGGAGTGCCCGGCGCGATCGCGGCGATGGTCGGCGTGTTGCTTCCGACGTTCCTCATCGTCCTCCTGCTCTCGATATTCTTCCTGCAGGTGCACGATCATCCGAAGGTCGAAGCGGCGTTCCAGGGGATCCGCGCGGCGATCGTCGCGCTGATTTGTTACGCGGGGTATAAAATCGGCAAGACGGCCGTGCTCGACAAGACGACGCTCGGCGTCGTCGTGGCCACCGTGGCCGTGTTGTTTTTGTCGCATGTGCATCCGGTCGTCGTCGTCGTGAGCGGCTTCTTCGTAGGCGCCGTCCTCGTTGCGCTCCGGGGCCGGCTCGGATTGCAGACGAAGCTGGAGCCCGGGTCCGAGGAGCGCGAGTGGGGTTATATGATGGGAGATGGCATCTAGAATGGATACGACCGGCCTGCTGCTTCAATTGTTCGTAACGTTCCTCATGATCGGCGCCGTCTCGTTCGGCGGGGGGTATTCGATGATTCCGATCATCGAACGCGAGGTCGTGCACGGCCATCAATGGATGACGCTGCCCGCCTTCACGGACGTTATCGCCGTCGCGGGCATGTCGCCGGGGCCGATCGCCACGAACTCGGCCATCTTCGTCGGGTACAAGTTGGCGGGCGTTCCTGGGGCGTTCGCGGCGACGCTCGGCATGGTGCTTCCCTCGCTCGGGATTATCTTGATCGTCGCGTCGTTCTTCTATAAAGTGAAAAACAGCGAGTTGGTGAAACGAGGCTTCTACGGGCTGCGCCCGATCATTACCGGGCTGATCTTCTATGCGGCGATTTCGTTCGCGATCGGCAACGGGGTACTCCCGACGAGCGTCGGCTCGTTCGATTGGCATACGGTAAGCTTGATCGCGATTTTCGCGGCCTCCCTCGTCGCGCTTATTAAGTTCAAAGCGCATCCTGTCGTCGTCATTTTATTGTCCGGCTTGGCCGGCACCGCATTATACAGCTAGCGAGGAGCGTCGACCGATGAATGAAAACGAGATGATAAAGTCCTGCTGCGCTCCGGCGCGCGCGGGCGGCGCGGCGCCGACGGAGCGGGAAGTCTCGCGCTCGGCCGCAGCGTCGAGCAAGGACGGGATGATCCGGCTCGAGGGCGGCGTCTTCTTGATGGGCACCGAAGACGAGGAAGGCTTCCCCGCCGACGGCGAAGGGCCGATTCGCGAGGTCAGCGTCGATCCGTTTTATATCGATCCGTACGCCGTAACGAACGAGCGGTTCGCGGCGTTCGTCGCGGATACGGGTTATCGGACCGAGGCGGAGACGTTCGGATGGTCGTACGTCTTTCATCTGCTCGTCCCGGAGGAGATCGCGAAGACCGTTACGCAGGTGCCGCAGCAGACGCCGTGGTGGTACGCGGTGCAGGGCGCTTATTGGGCGCAGCCGGAGGGCCCGGGCACGTCGGTCGAAGGCCGGGAAAACCACCCGGTCGTGCATGTCAGCTGGAACGACGCGGAGGCGTATTGCCGCTGGGCGGGCAAGCGGCTCCCGACGGAGGCGGAGTGGGAGTACGCGGCGCGGGGCGGCCTCGTCGGCAAGCGCTACCCGTGGGGGGATTTGCTGAAGCCGGACGGCAAGCATCGATGTAACATTTTCCAAGGCAAATTTCCCGAGAAAAACAACGCCTCCGACGGCTATATCGGGACATGCCCCGTCGACGCGTTCGAGCCGAACGGCTTCGGTCTGTACAACGTCTCGGGCAACGTGTGGGAATGGTGCGCGGATTGGTTCCATCCGACGCACCATCGCGAGGCGGAACGGCAAAATCCGAAGGGCCCGCCGAACGGGACGAGCCGGGTCATGCGGGGCGGCTCGTACTTGTGCCACAAGTCGTACTGCAACCGGTACCGCGTCGCCGCCCGCAGCTCCAATACGCCGGACAGCTCGACCGGCAACGCCGGGTTTCGGTGCGCGGCGGATGTTTGAATCGGGAGGAAGAAGGCTCGCTGCGGCGGGCCTTTTTCTAATGCGGGAGGACGCGGCGCGAACAAGGAAACGCATGGGAAGTCCCCTGTTGTTGCATGCTAGCAAGAAGCAGAAGCGATGCAAAGGGGACATGAAGCGATGGGTGGCACACGAACGAATTCGCGGCAGGCGGACGGT
Source organism: Paenibacillus sp. (assembly GCF_035645235.1). Taxonomy (GTDB): domain Bacteria; phylum Bacillota; class Bacilli; order Paenibacillales; family YIM-B00363; genus Paenibacillus_AE. The sequence continues at coordinate 8,197 of NZ_DASQMZ010000106.1, read as the reverse complement.
CCGGGCGTGCATGCGTTGTACGCTTTCGACGAATGGAAGCTCGTAGAAGACCGTTGGGACGAAGCGTCGAACCTGCGGGACGAGACGATGTTCAGCCTCGGCAACGGGTACATCGGCATGCGGGGCAATCTGGAGGAGGGCTATCGGGGCCGGTCCGGGAGCTCGGTGCGGGGCACGTATATTAACGCGTTTTACGAGACGGAGCCGATTCGCTACCAGGAGGATGCCTACGGCTACGCGCGCGTCGGCCAGACGATGCTGAACGTCGCCGACGCGCGCGGCATCGAGCTGCATATCGACAACGAACGCGTCGATCTGTTTTCCTGCAAGGTGCTGGCGTACCGGCGGGAGCTCGATTTCCGGCGCGGGGTGCTGACCCGCGAGATGACGCTCGAGACGGCGCAGGGCCGGCGGGTCGACGTTCGGATCGAACGACTGGTCAGCCTCACCCGCCGCCATGTCGCGGCGATCCGCTATCAGGTGACGACGGTGGACGCCCACGGCCATGTCGGGTTCGCGTCGACGATCGACGGCGACGTGCGCAATCAAGTGTCCGCGGGCGATCCGCGCCTCGGCTCGGCGTTGACCGAGCGGGCGCTGCGGACGAAGGATCGCGCGGCGGTGGGGACGCTGGCGCTGCTGCGGCAGGAGACGCGCAACTCGCGGTTCACGTTGGTTTGCGCCGCCGAGCATGCGATCGACGCCGAGGAGCCGGCCTCGATCCATGCGAACGAGACGGACGACGGCGCGCGCATTCGCTTCGCCTTCGCGTCGCACAAGGGCGTGCCGTGCACGCTGACGAAATATATCGCTTACCATACGTCGAAGGACGACCCGTCGGACGCGCTCGCCTTGTCGCTGCGGCATGCCGCGGAGCGCGACGTCGCCGGCGCCAAGGCGGACGGCTTCGATACGTTGCTGCGCGAGCAAGCGGCGTTCCTCGAGGAATACTGGAAGGGCGCCGACGCGACGGTCGAAGGCGATCCGGCGCTGCAGCAAGCGCTTCGATATAACGCGTTCCAGCTGCTGCAGTCCGTCGGCCGCGACGGACAGACGAATATCGGCGCGAAGGGCCTCACCGGGGAAGGGTACGAAGGCCATTACTTTTGGGATACCGAGACGTATATCCTCCCGTTCTTCCTGTATACGAAGCCGGATATCGCGAAGCAGCTGCTCGCGTATCGGTATTCGATCCTCGACAAGGCGCGGGCGCGGGCGCGCGAGCTGTCGCATCGGGGCGCGCTGTTCGCGTGGCGGACGATCGGCGGGGAGGAGACGTCCGCGTATTTCCCGGCGGGCACCGCGCAGTATCATATCAATGCGGATATCGCGTACGCGCTGAAGAAGTATATGGCGGCGACGGGGGACGAGGCGTTCCTGCGGGAGAAGGGCGCGGAGCTCTTATTCGAGACGGCCCGGCTTTGGGCCGACCTGGGCGTTTATATTCCGGGCAAGGGGTTCTGCATCAACGGCGTCACCGGACCGGACGAATACACGGCCCTCGTCAACAACAACGCGTTCACGAATGTGATGGCGAAGGACCATCTGGCGTTCGCCGCGGAGACGGCGGAGCGGCTGCGGGCTGCGGCGCTCGACGCGTATCGCGACGTGGCGCAGCGGATCGGGCTGGAAGATGCGGAGGTCGACGCCTGGCGCCGCGCCGCGGAGCGAATGTACGTGCCTTACGACGCGGAACGGGGCATCACGCTGCAGGACGACGCGTTCCTCGACCGAGCGGAATGGGACTTCGAGGGGACGCCCGAAGACAAGTACCCATTGCTGCTGCACTATCACCCGCTCGTCATTTACCGTCATCAGGTGCTTAAGCAAGCGGATGTGGTGCTCGCCGCCTTCCTGCAAAGCGATCGCTTCGCGCTCGCGCAGAAACGGCGCGATTTCGATTTTTACGAGCGGCTGACGACGCACGATTCTTCGTTGTCGCCGTGCATCTACAGCATCGTCGCGTCCGAGGTCGGGTACGGGGACAAGGCGTACGACTATTTCCTGCGCACGGCGCGGATGGATCTCGACGACGTGAACGGCAACGTGAAGGACGGCCTGCATACGGCGGCGATGGCCGGGACGTGGCTGGCGCTCGCCTGCGGCTTCGGCGGCTTCCGCGAGGAGGGCGGCCGGCTTCGCTTCGCGCCTTCCCTCCCGGCCGCGTGGACTTCGTATACGTTCCATGTCGTATTCCAAGGGAGGCGGATTCGGGTGCGCGTCGCGAAGGACGAGACGACCTATTCGCTCCTCGAGGGCGAGGCGTTGACGGTGCTTCACGAGCGCGGCGAGCTTCGCCTCTCGCCCGGCGCGCCCGTGCGCGTATCGACGGGGCGCAAGCTCGAAGCGGTGATTTTCGATCTGGACGGGGTGTTGGTCGATACGGCTTCGTTCCACTACGAATGCTGGAAGGCGGTCGCGGACGAGGAAGGCATCGACGTCGATCCGTCGGTGAACGAGCGGCTGAAGGGCGTCGATCGGATGACGTCGCTCGACATCGTGCTCGAGCGGGCGAGCCGCCCTTACTCGGCTGACGAACGCGCCGCGCTTGCCGCACGGAAAAACAGGCTGTACGTCGAACGGATCGAACGGCTCACCCCTGAGGCGCTGCTGCCCGGCATCGAGTCGTTCTTGACCGAAATCAAGGCGGCCGGGCTGAAGACCGCCATCGCATCCGCGAGCCGCAACGCGCCGCTCGTCGTCGAACGGCTCGGCATCGGCGCGTATTTCGACGCGATCGTCGACGTCGGGCGGATCGCGAAAGGCAAGCCGGATCCCGAAATCTTCATGGCGGCCGCGGAAGCGCTCGGCGTGCCGTACCGCAATTGCGCGGGCGTCGAGGACGCAGAAGCCGGCGTCGCCGCGATCAAGGCGGCCGGCATGTTCGCGGTCGGCGTCGGCACGCCGGAGCGGATGCGCGGCGCGGATTGGATCGTCGAAGGGACGGCGTCGCTTCGCGCCGAGGAGCTGTTCGCGCGCTTCCAAGGCCGCGTACCGGAGGCGGCGGGGGCGGCAAGGTAGGAAATATAAGCGAGCAAGCAAGTAGGCGGCTAGCGTCGAAAACGGCTATCGACGGTGGAAGTGCTTTCCGGTAAGATGGGGGAAGATCTTACTTGGGGGGGACGGACATGCTGCTAAAGCAAGGGCAGACGCTGGTCATGATCGGGGATTCCATTACGGATTGCGAACGGAAGCGGCCGTACGGCGAAGGGTTGTTCGGCGGCACCGGCAAAGGGTACGCCGCCGCGGTCGATGCGCTCGTCCACACGCGGTACCCGGAGCTTCGGGCGCGCATCGTGAACATGGGCACGAGCGGGAACACGGTCAGGGACTTGAAGGCGCGATGGGAGACGGACGTGCTCGAGCTGAAGCCGGACTGGGTTTCGATCATGATCGGCATTAACGACGTCTGGCGGCAGTTCGACCAACCGACGATTCCGTCGTCGCATGTGTATATCGACGAGTACGAATCGACCCTCGACGAGCTCGTCGCCCGGACGAAGCCGGCCGTACAAGGCATCGTCTTGATGACCCCGTTTTATATCGAACCGAACCGGGACGACGCGATGCGCCAGGCGATGGATCGGTACGGCGCCGTCGTCAAGCGGCTCGCCGAGAAGCACGAGGCGCGCTTCGTCGATACGCAGGCCGCGTTCGACGCGCTCACGGCGCACATCTACCCGGCGACGCTCGCGTGGGATCGGGTGCATCCGAATATGACGGGGCATATGGCGCTGGCTCGCGCGTTCCTCGACGCGATCGAGTTCGAGTGGTTTTAACATTTCGCGCGCGGCGGGAGCCGTCCTACGGGACGGTTCTTCTTTTTTTGGGCGATGCGGGTGCTCCGAGCGAATCGCTTGTAGTACAATGAGAGAAGCATCCGGGACGATCCAGGACGTTCGCTGCTGATATAAAGGGGGATTCGGTAAGTATGGAGAGAGAACTGGCGTTAGAGATCGTCAGGGTTACGGAGCTGGCCGCGCTCGCGTCCGCGCCGTGGATGGGCAGGGGCGACAAGGACAGCGCCGACGGCGCGGCGACCGAGGCGATGCGCGCGATGTTCGATTCGGTATCGATTCGGGGGACGGTCGTCATCGGCGAAGGGGAGATGGACGAGGCGCCGATGCTGTACATCGGCGAGGCGGTCGGCAATCAGGACGGGCCGGAGGTGGACGTGGCGGTCGATCCGCTGGAGGGCACGGAAATCGTGGCGAAAGGCCTCAACAACGCGCTATCCGTTATCGCCGTAGCGAACAAGGGCCAGTTATTGCATGCGCCGGATATGTACATGGAGAAGCTGGCCGTCGGCCCGAAGCTCAAGGGGAAGCTGAGCATCGAACGCCCGCTCGAGGAGACGCTTCGCGTCGCCGCGAAGGAGCTGGGCAAGTCGATCTCGGATTTGACGGTCATGATTCTCGACCGCGCCCGGCACGAGGCGCAAATCAAGACGCTGCGCAAGGTCGGGGTGCGGATCAAGTTTTTATCCGACGGCGACGTCGCCGGGGCGATCGCGCCGGCGTTCGAGGATGCCGGCATTGATTTGTACGTCGGCTCCGGCGGCGCGCCGGAGGGCGTGCTCGCGGCGGCGGCGCTGCGATGCCTCGACGGCGAGCTCCAGGGCCGTCTTATGCCGGCGAACGCGGAAGAGTTCCAGCGCTGCCTGCAGATGGGGATATCGGATCCTTACAAGGTGCTGACGATGGACGACATGGTGGGGACGGAGGACGTCATCTTCGCCGCGACGGGGGTGACGCCGGGCGAAATTCTCGGCGGCGTCCGGTATTTCGCCGACCAACGCGCGGAGACGCAATCGGTCGTTATGCGGGCGAAAACTCGCACCATCCGTTACGTGAGGTCGCTTCATTACTTGCCGAACAAGCCGATTTTGGAAAAGCTCAAGGGGAAATGAAAGGATCGAAACGCAAATGAAGCGGACGGGCGGTATGCCCGTCCGCTTTTGCCGTGCCGCCCTCGGTCTTCACACGCGAGAAGGGCGCGGATTGACCGGTTCGCCGCGCTCCAGATCGGCGAGCAGCTCCAGCAGCAGTTCCTGTCGGATCGATGCGAACTCGGGCGCCGCGAACAAATTCCGCTTCTCGCCGGGGTCGTTCTTCAAATCGTACAATTCGCCGAACGGTTCGCCCGTATAGACGGCAAGTTTCCACTCGGGGGTCACCCAACATTTGAACCGGATCCGATCCGGTTCTTCTTTGTATTCGATGCGGACGCCCCGCCGTTCCGGCTCGGCTTCCCCCCGCAGCGCCGGCATGAGGCTGATTCCTTCGCGCCGCACGGGGTCGACGATGCCGGCGGCGTCGAGGAACGTCGGGACCAGGTCGACAAGGGAGGCGCACGCTTCCACCGGCGGACGCGGTCCGAAGCCGGCAGGGTACCTTGCAAGCAGCGGAACCTTCGTAACGCCTTCGTAGACGAGGGGCCCCTTCTGACCGATGCCGTGATCGCCGAGCATCTCTCCATGATCCGAGGTGAAGACGACGAACGTTTCGTTCGCGAGACCGAGCTCGTCCAACGCGTCAAGAATGCGGCCGACCTGCCGGTCGATGAGTTGAACCATAGAATAATAGTAAGCCCTCGTCTGCTTCCGAAAATCGTCCTTCGCGAAATAAGGCCCCCAGGCGTATTTGCCGTTGCCCGCCATTTCGAATTTGCCGTTGAACCTGCTCTCCACCAGCGTGCCGGCGCGGAAATGCGGCACATGCTCCGGCGTTCCCGTCTCCGAAGCCGTATCGAGATCCGGCATCGGAATCGATTCCGGATCGACGCGGTCCGGAAAGTCGAAAGGCAAAATATGCGGATGGTGCGGATCTTGAAAGCCGAGATTGAGGAAGAACGGAGCATCGCCGGCCTGCTCCTTCATCCAGTGAACGGCTCGTTCCGCAACCCATGCGCCTTGATGATACCGCTCCGGCAGCTGCGAATCGCCCGTTCCATTATAATCGCCCTGTCCTTTAAACAGGAAATTGACGCGAATGTCGTGCGGGTCGACGCCCTGCGATTCCAGCCAAGCGGCATAATGTCCCGACGTCGCGGCCCACGGTCCGTGCCCCCGAGACAGCTCGGCGGTATGAAACCCGGCGAAGTCGGCGAACGGCGTCCTCGAACGGGAGGCGTCTTTCGTTTCCGGACTATCGGATTCCCAAGGAAACCAATGCGCCTTCCCGACATGATGCGTTCGGTAACCGTTTTCTCGAAGGAGCGAGCTTAAGAACAGAGAAGGGTCGGAGGCGACCGTTCCGATGTTGTACGAGCCATGGCGGGACAGGTGCAGGCCCGTCATCATCGAGACGCGGGACGGGGTGCATACCGTATTCGGGCAGTAAGCGCGGCGGAACGTCGTTCCCTCCGACGCGAGCCGGTCGAGGTTCGGCGTATGCATAAAGTCGCTGCCGTTCGCCGCGATACTGTCATATCGCTGCTGATCCGTAGAAATAAGAATAATGTTCGGACGAGAGGACATAGTAAAGATGATCTCCTGTTCAGGGGTTATGTGGATTGTTGCTTGAAATTATACCATGGATGGAGGGTGTTAATAAAACCAAACTCACAAACCAACAAATCCACAAGAAACAACGGGTTATTTTTGGTGAAAGCGCTAAAAAACCTGTTGACAACAGTGGGGTCTGTGTTGATAATAAGGGATGTAGCCAAGAAACAACAATGAAACCGCTTAAATGTGTTGGCTATTGAGTGATTCTGAGGTTTGTATAATAATTTAGGGGGAGTGCCGCAGTATGAAGAATGTAAGAAAATCGATGTTCTTGCTTCTGGCATTGATCATCAGCTTGTCGGCTTTGTTGGCCGCTTGCGCCGGGGGCAACGACGCGCAGGAGCCAGCAGAGCAGACGCCGGCGACGGGTGGCGACAAGCCGGCCGAACAACCGGCTGTAGAGAAGCCGAAAGAGAAAGTAAACTTGGAGTTCTGGGCACACTGGGGTTCTACGACCCGCCGCCCGATTATCGAAAAGATTGTTTCTGATTTCAATGGTTCTCAAGATGCGATCAACGTAAAATACGTATTCTTGCCGTACGGCGAAGGTTGGACGAAGGCGCTCGCGCAAATCGCGGCAGGCAACCCGCCGGACGCTATCATCCATGAAATCGCGAAGGTCGCTCAGCGCGCCGACAAGAACCAGGTGGAAAACCTGTCGCCGTTCCTCGCGAAGGACGACATCAGCGGCCGTTTCCACGAGTACCTCTTCGAAGCGATGAAGTACAACGGCGACGTATACGCGCTTCCGTTCAACACGGACACTCGCTTCTTGTTCTACAACAAGAAGTTGTTCGCGGAAGCGGGTCTCGATCCGGAGAAGCCGCCGAAGACGTGGGCGGAACTCGAAGAATATGCGAAGAAGCTTGACAAGATCGGTCCGGACGGCAAGATCGAGCGCCTCGGTTACCATCCGATTCTCGCCGGCGGCCATGAGATGTTCATGATCAACGCAGACGGCGGCCGGGCATGGGTACAGCCGGACGGAACCGTTAACATCAATGAACCGAACAAGCTGGAAGCTTTGAAATGGTTGCTTTCCTGGAACGAGCGCCTCGGTCGCGAAAACGTGGAAGCGTTCCGCGGCACGTTCGGCTCCAAGACGAACGAACCGCTTATCGCCGGCAAGCTGGCGATGAAGGTCGAGAATGGCACGTTCTGGACGCAAATCCGCGACTTCGCGGCGAACCGCGACGACTTCGGCGTGGCGCCGATGCCGGAATTCAAAGAAGGCACTGGCCACCACAGCATCGGCGGCGGTTTCACGATCGAAATTCCGAAAGGCGCGAAAAACCCGGAAGCAAGCTGGGAGTTCCTGAAGTATATGACGGATTACGATGCTCAGAAGTATTGGGCAATGTACAACTTCGACAACGTTGCAAACAAAGAGGTAGGCACCGACGAAGAATTGATGAAGGATCCGATTTACGCCTTTACGGTGAAAAACCTTGAGTACACGCACATGACGCCGGTACCGGTGTCCGCTCCGGATTTCGGCACGTTGCTCAACCCGGAAATCGAAGCCGCAATCCAAGGTCAACAGTCGCCGGAAGACGCGCTTGCGAAAGCGCAAAAAGCGGTCGAAGACCTGGTGAAGCAAAATCAGTAATCGGTAAGGTGTACACGAAGGGTGGAGAGGTTCTCGAACCGCTCCGCCCTTCTTTTACTTGAAGAAGGAGGGATAGGCGT
>NZ_DASQMZ010000105.1:0-24285 GCF_035645235.1 Paenibacillus sp. | reverse complement strand
GAATGCTGGGCTTAGTAAACATGAACTTTCTCCTTCCCGTTCGGTTTTGGACAATTTGGACATTATTTGGGCCGAGGCCATTGAATTTCTTCTGCTGACTGCCCTCTCGAGCACAATTTCGTCCCGGCGGCTGCTCTTTTCGGTCGGGAGCGTTGGACATTTTGGACATTCCCGGCGGAAAAGAAAAAGCTCTCCGACCCGGGACCCGGGGGAGAGCTTGGCTGCCTGCGCAAGCGCGTCTTGCGACGCCTGCTTTATTTGACTTTGACGATCGTGCCCTTCGCCTGCGACTCCATCGCCGCGATGATGACGTTCAGCGACTTCGCGCCTTCCTCGCCGGAGATGGACGGAGGCGTCTTCGTCAGGATCGATTCGACGAACGCGTCGATGACGCCGCTCGCAAGCTGCTTTTCGTTCGTCGAGATGCCGCCGACCTTATGCTTCTCGACCGAGCCGTCGCGCAGCTCGACGATCACTTGATCCTCCGGATGCGTGCCGATTTTCATGACGCCGTTCTCGCACCACAGCACCGTGCTGTTGTCTTCGCCGCGGTAGTATGTCCAGGACGCGACGAGCGAGCCGATGGCGCCGCTCTTCATGCGGAGAATGCACGTCGCGTTGTCGTCGACGTCGGTGTCTTCCTTATGCAGCGTGCCGACGAACGCGCCGACGTCCTCCACCTCGTCCTCTAGCATCCAGCGCATCAAATCCGCTTTATGTACGCCGAGGTCGCCCATCGCGCCGACGTACGCCTTCGGCTTCTGGAAAAACCAGCCGCCCTTGCCCTCGATGCTCCAGCCCTCCGGGCCGGGGTGCCCGAACGACGTGCGGAACGTCAACACTTTGCCGAGCTTGCCCGTTTTCAAAATTTCTTTCGCCTTCACGTGCGGCGGCATATACCGCTGATTATGTCCGATCATGAGGTAAACACCGTTCTTGCGGGCGGCCTCGATCATCGCCTGCGCTTCCTCGGCGGTTACGGCCATCGGCTTCTCGCAAAGCACGTGCGCGCCGGCGTTCGCCGCGTCGATCGAAACCGGGGCGTGCAGCGCGTTCGGCGTGCAAACGCTTACAGCGTCCGGCTTCTCGGCCGCGAGCATCGCCTTATGATCCGTGTACACCTTGCCGCCGTACTTGTCGGCCAGCTTCTGCGCCCGATCGGCGACCGGGTCGACGAAGGCGACGATTTCGACGTCCGGATGCGCGGCGTACTCCGGCGCGTGGCGATGAATGGCAATGGAACCGCTGCCGATAACGGCGATTTTCAACTTAGACATGGATATGAATCCCCTTTCGAACATGTTCGTTCCTATCATAACAAAACCCCGACCGTTTGCAACTGCCCGCTTTTAGCCCGGCACGACCGATAAATCCGGGGAGCGGCGATACTTCGTTGCCTGTTCGAACGCGTATGCGAGGCGGATCAGCTTCGGCTCCTCGAAGGCGCCCGCGACGAAAGAGAGGCCGACCGGCTCGCGGCCGGCGAAGCCCGCCGGTACTACGACGATCGGATAGCCGGCTTTGCACGCGATGCCGCAGCCCCAATTGTTCGGGAAGACGAGCGCGTCGAGGGAACGCTCCCGGAGGACGAAGTCGATTCCTTGCTCGCGCGACCGTTCGATATCTCGTCTTCTCGCCTCGAGATACTCCGGCTCGCGAAGGTCGCCGGAGGTCGCTTGCGATTCGAGCAGCACCGATTGGCCGTAAGCGAGCGCCCGGTCGGCATGCCGCTCGTTGAAGGCGATGAGCTCCTCCAGCGAATGAACCGGCACGTGCGGGCCGAGGCGGCCGAGATACGCGTTCAGCTCCGGCTTGAATTCGTATTTGAGCACGACGTAATCCCATTCGTCGTCCTCCGTCGGCATCGAGACGGGATCGACGACGTCGGCGCCCGCCTCGCGCAGCGCCGCGATCGCTTCTTCCATCCGCGCCGCCGTCTCCGGCGGGAGCTCCTTGAAGTAAGCGCGCGGAACGCCGATGGTCGCCCCTCGCAATCCCTCCGGGTCGAGGAACGCCGTATAATCGAGCGGCTCCCGGCCTTCGAGGGCGAACGTCGCCGCGTCCGCGGGGTCCGCTCCCGCGATCGCCGTCAGGAGCGCCGCCGCGTCCGCGACCGTTCGGGCGATCGGCCCCGCCGTATCCTGGCTGCGGGAGATCGGCACGATGCCGGCGCGGGAGACGAGCCCGACGGTCGGCTTGATGCCGGCGCACGCGTGTTGGCTAGCCGGGGAGATGATGGACCCCGACGTCTCCGTCCCGATCGCGCCCGCGGCGAAGTTCGCCGCGGCGGCGGCGGCGGAGCCGGAGCTCGAGCCGCCGACGAACGCGGTGCCGGGGTGGTACGGGTTTAGCACTTGCCCGCCCCGGGAGCTGTACCCCGAAGGCATCCGATCCGACATAAAATTCGCCCATTCCGTCATGTTCGTCTTCCCGAGCAAAATCGCGCCGGCCGCTCGGAGTTTCGCGGCGACGAACGCGTCCGCGTCCGCGAACGAGTCGGCCAGCGCGATCGAACCGGCGCTCGTATGCATCCGGTCGAAGGTGTCGATGTTATCTTTCAGGAGCACGGGAATGCCGTGCAACAGGCCCGCCGCGCGCCCCGCCGCCCGTTCCGCGTCCTTCTCCCGCGCGATGCGAAGCGCATCCGGGTTGATTTCGAGCACGGAATTGACGCTCATGCCGTTGCGGTCGTGCGTCAGAATGCGTTCGATATACATGAGCGTCAACCGTTCGCTCGTCGTCTCGCCGCGCCGCAGCGCTTCGGCGAGCTCGCGGATCGACCGCTCGGGGAGCCAGCGTTCGGAAAGCATTTTCAATGTCGGGTCCGTCGTCAAAGGCGTTGTTCCTCTCCTAAGTTAATAAGTAAAGATGACTTTCCCGATGACGTTGTCGAGCGGAATGCTCCCGATGGCGCGGCTGTCGGTGCTGTTGTTCCGATTGTCGCCCATGACGAACAGCCGGCCCTCCGGCACCGTGACCGCCTCCGCCGAAGCCCGCATCGGTTCGAGCACGTAGGGCTCCTCGAGCGCCTCGCCGTTGCGGACGACGAGGCCGTCCCGGAATTCGATCGTGTCCCCCGGCTTGCCGATGACCCGCTTGACCCACAAGTATTCCGCCGGTTCGCCGAACAGGCGCGCGACCAACGGGTGCTCCCGGACCGGGTCGAGCCACGAGCGGGGTTCGCCGATCCGGCTGTCGATAATGACGATGTCGCCGTACGCGTAGTCCGATTGGATTTTCAACGCGAACGTCGAATCGGCGTCGTTCAGCGTCGGCAGCATCGATTCGCCCTTGACTTGGAATGCTTGAAGCACGTAGGAATTTATCAAAATCGCCGCCGAAACCGCCACGACGCCCGTCTTCGTCCATTCCCAAAGCGATAGCCAAAAACCTTTGACCTTCATTACGTCCACGCTGCTTTCCTAGATGAATTCATGTATGTATTCGCAAAGATAGCGGGGAAATCCTTCCGTTCGCCGAAAGGAATTTCCGAAAGACGGAAAATCCCCCTTCCCAACCGAACGGATGTTTGCTATACTGAACGCAAACAAACGTTCCCACAAGGCGGTGTATCCTATGACAACTCAGCTTCAAAACTATCGATTCATCGAACGAGGTTTCGACTATACGTTTCGGTTTTATCCGAACGGAACGGTTACCATTATCGACAACGACAAGAACGTCTCCGTGAGGCCGAAGGAGTTGTCCGGAGCGCCGCTCGAATTTTTTGCCAGGAAGAAAATCCAATTCATTAAAAATAAATTGATCGAAGCGAATCGGAGCGCCGCCGGATAATCGCGAGAACGTCGCCGCAAAGCGGCCGAGACGCGGACGAGCCCCGCGCGGCCGCCGCGCGTCATGCGCGCAGTCGACCCGCGGGGCTCGGCTTTGCCGCGTCGCTTAGTCGCCCCGGCCTTTCCGATGCTGATGATTCGGCAGCTTCTCGTCCGGGTGACCGGCGCCGTTCCGCTTGCGGTTCATCTCGTCCTTCGCTTGCGTCTCCTTCACTTTGCGCACGAATTCCGACGTATCCGACGTCATGGCGTTCCCCTCCTTCGCTCGCCGATGTGCCCGCGCTTCCCGCTCGAAGCGCGGTACGGTTATCGTTCTGCCGAAGGGAAGGAATTATTCGCCTCGCGCGCGGTTCGCCAGCTCGATCAGCTGCGCCGCCGCGTCGCCGCGCCCAGCGATTAAATACGGATGTTCTTCCATGCCGGCGAACGGCGTGCCGTCGAAGCGAAGGACCGCCGCACCCGCCTCGCGCGCGATGAGGAGTCCCGCATAAAGATCGTCGCCCTCGGAGTCGTAGAGCACGACGCCGTCCAGCTGGCCGCGCGCGAGCATCGTCCAAAGCAGCGCAGGCGCCCACAGCCGAAGCGTACGCTTGCAAGTCTCGTCCAGCATCGCCTTTAGCCGCATCGCGCCCGGTTCCTTCTGCACCTGATGGCCTTGAATCCAGCCGACTGTCCGCTTGCGCAGCGGCTTCTCCGGATCGATCGCCGGCGCCGCGAGCGGCACGCCGTTGCAGGAGGCGCCTTGGCCGGCCGTCGCGCTGTACAGCCGATCCGTCATCGATTCGTAGACGACGCCGACGACGGGCTCGCGTCGATAGAGCAGCGTGACGGCTACGCCGAAAGCCGGCAGCCCGATCGCGAAATTGTTCGTCCCGTCCAGCGGATCTACGAGCCACAGCCAATCGCCCTCGACGCCGCTCCAACCCGTCTCCTCGCTGCGAATCGCGTCGTCCGGGAACGAAGCCCGAATCGCATCGAGAATGATGCGCTCCGCGTGTACGTCGACGTCGGTGACCAGATCGCCGAACTCGTCCTTCTCCTGCACGGTGTATTCGGATAGAAACCGTTGTTTCGCATAGCGGCCTGCGTCTCGCGCCGCGGCCTCGGCCACCGCCCTCGCCGCCGCGATCCGTTCTTCTTGGTTCATCCATGCCCCTCCTGTCGATCGATTCGGACGCCGCCCGCCAGGAGGGCGCGGCTGATCGCCTCCGCCGTCTCCGCCGCGCGCGGTCCGTCCCCATGGATGCAGATCGTATCCGCCTTCACGGCGACGACGATGCCTTGCGGCGTCGTCGCCGCGCCGTCGCGCGCGAGGCGGAGCGCCTGCGCGGCGACCGCGTCCGGCGCATCGAGGACGGCTCCGGGCTCGCCGCGCGGCATCAGCGTGCCGTCCGGACGGTAGGCGCGGTCCGCGAACGCCTCCTCCAGAACGCGGAGCCCGAGCGCGCGGCCCGCCGCGGCAAGGCGGCCGCCGGACAAACCGACGAGCGCCGGAGCGCCCGGCGCCCGCGCCGCCGCCTCCGCGAGCACCGCCGCGATGCGTTCGTCGGCCTCCGCTAGATGGTACAGAGCGCCATGCGGCTTGACATGCTGGACAACGCCGCCCTCCGCGGCGGCGATCGCATGCAGGGCGCCGATTTGATACAACGTAATATCGAAAGCCTCCTCCGGCGACAGCGCCATCGCCCGGCGCCCGAAGCCTTGCAGGTCCGGCAGGCCCGGATGGGCGCCGATACGAACGCCTTGCTCCAGGCAGCGGCGCACCGTTCGACGCATGACCGAGGCGTCCCCTGCGTGGAAGCCGCAGGCGATGTTGGCCGAGCTGACGTGCCGCAGCAGCGCTTCGTCTTCGCCGATCCGGTAGGCGCCGAAGCTTTCGCCCATATCCGCATTTAGATCGATCCGTTTCATAGTCGCGATCTCCCTTCCTCCTCCCGTTCGGCCCAGCGAATCCGCTCGCGCAGCCAGCGCAGCCGCTCCAGCCGTTCCATGTACGCGTCGACGGCCTGCTCCAGCTCGATGAGTTCGAAACGCACGACGTCGCCGGGCCTCGCTTGCGCGAGCAGACCGATGTCGACGGCGGCGATTTGCAGCAGACGGGGATACCCGCCCGTCGTCTGCCGGTCGGCCATGAGCGCGATCGGCATACCGTCCGGCGGCACCTGCACCGTGCCGGCCGTGACCGCTTCGGACAGCTGATCCGTGCGCACCGCCGCCGGCAGCGATGCCGCCATTCGGTAGCCCATCCGGTCCGACGCGCTTTGTACCGTGCAGGTCCATTCCCCCCGCTCGATGCTGCCGCGCACGATCGGGTCGAAGCGCTCCCATTCCCGGCCTCTCAAGGCGCGCACCGTGCGCTCGCCTGCGGCGTCCGGCGCCGAGAAACGCCACGCTTCGCCCAGATGCCAGCGCGGGTACGCCGCCGTCGGGCTCCGGCTTTCGCCTGCAGAGGCGAGAACCGCCGCGGGGTCGGCGATCGGCAGCCGATCGCCGACCTGCAGCGGGCGGCCGATCGACGCTTCGAACCCGCCTTTCGCGGCGGTCGAACGGCTGCCAAGCGCCTGCGGCGTGTCGAATCCGCCGGCGACCGCTACATACGCATAGCGCCCGGCCCGGGCCGTTCCGAAACGAATCGTCGTGCCGGCCGGTACGACGACGGGGCGCCACATCGGCAGCGGCGCGTCGTCGACGTACGGCTCCAGATCGGCGCCGCACACCGCGATACGCACGTCGGCGGTCGTCTCGAACGCGCCGCCCGCCAAGGTCAGCTCGAGCGCCGCCGCCCCCGGCTCGTTGCCCGCGAGCACGTTCGCCGCCGCGTGCGACGCCGCATCCATCGGTCCGCCGACCGGCACGCCGTACCGTTGCCACCCGGTCCGGCCCGCGTCCTGCACCGTCGTCCATAGTCCCGGTTTGCGCACGATCAACGCCATGGCTCCGCCGTCCCTTCCCTCTCGTCGTGGGCGACCCGGACGAAGACGACCGTATCCCCGACCTCGAGCAGGCTAGGGTCCGGCCGCTCCGGCCGAAACAGGCGCACCGACGTCCGGCCGATCAGGTTCCATCCCCCGGGGCTGGCCGTCGGGTAAATTCCCGCGTTACGCCCGGCGATGCCGACGCTTCCCGCCGGCACCGCCGCCCGAGGCGTATCGAGCCGCGGCGCCGACAGACGCTCCGAAAGCCCGCTCAAATACGGAAAGCCGGGAAGAAAGCCGATCATCGTTACGGTGTACCTTGCGCCTAGGTGAAGCTCGACCGCTTCCGATACGCTCAGTCCGGCCGCGGCCGCCAACGCGGGCAAGTCGGGACCGCACGCCTCGCAATAACAAAGCGGAATCGGGACGGTCTTTCCTCCCGCGTCATTGTCCGGCGCCGCTCCGTCCCGTTCCCACCGCGCGATGCGCTCCCGAAGCCATGCGACGACTCGATCGTAAGGAGCGGCGCGTTCCCCGGGAGCATGCGCAACGACCCACGGATCGAAATACACGCATACGGTTGTATAAGCCGGGACCTGCTCCACGTAACCCGGGAACGGTTCCGCCTCGAGCCTGCGCCCGAACGCGACGGCGCGCCGGTGCGTCCTCGGCTCGAACGTCGCCCCGAACGAGACGATGACGGCCGATTCGCCGAACGCGGCGAAGGCGGGCGCCTCATGAGCGCTGGCGTCCAAAAGTTTTCCCTCGCTTTCATTGTCGAGCTAATCGCTGTCTATGGCTTAAACCTTCTAAATATGACATACCCGAAGCTCGCGCCGAGCGCGTTCAAAATAAAATCATCGACGTCGAAGCTGCCGACCCGCAGCACCAGCTGCAGCAGCTCCGCGACGAACAGCCCGGCGAGGAACGTCGCCATCATTCCCGGGAACTTCCGGCAACGGCGCAGCAGCGCCGGCAGCAACAGTCCGTATGGGATGAACACGCCGACGTTGCCGAGTACGTTAACGGCCCATTGTCCCGTCGTGAAGGCGCTCGCATGAAAGACATACCGATGAATCGTATCGAAGGGAACGAGATTCCATCGATAGTCGGATGCGCCTGCTTCGAATGTCGTTCGGTCGAAACCGAGCAGCATCATATAAAGCAAAAAGGCAGTATATAAGCCGAAGAGGCTCCATACTGCCTTCCTGTCGATGCGCACCGCATGAAACATCGTCATCCCCCCGTCGCCGTCGCTCTAGCAGTCTACTCCCATTGTAGCCGATCGCAGACGCGGGTTCTATCGTTTTTTCCCAATTTAATGTAACAGGTCCGCCGCCTGACGCTCGATCAACGCGTCCTGGGCCGCCAGCGCCTCCGCCCCTGGCGCGGACGGCTTCGGCCGGCTGCGCGGCTCCGAGTCCCCCATCGCCGTCGCTTCGATGAAATAACGCGGTCTCCGCTTCGTCTCTTTATAAACCTTCCCTACATACTCGCCGACGACGCCGAGACATATCAGCTGAATGCCCCCGAGCAGCCAGGCGGTCAGCATCATCGACGTCCAGCCCGGCACGGCGGCGCCGCGCCCGTGCGCATACAGCGCGTATCCCCCCGCGGCGACGCTGGCGGCGAACAACGCGAGACCGGTCCCGAGCACGAGGCGGATCGGCGCGACGCTAAGCGACGTAATGCCGTTCCATGCGAAGGAAATCATCTTGCGGAGCGGATATTTCGATTCGCCCGCGAAGCGCGAACGCCGGTCGTAGGCGACCGTCGACGAACGAAGTCCGAGCTGCGGGATCAGCCCGCGAAGAAACAAGTTCGACTCGCCGTAACACGCGAGCTGCCCGATCGCCCGCGCGCTCATCAACCGGTAATCCGCATGATTCGGAATGACCGGCGTCCCCATGCGCTTCATCAGGGCGTAGAAGGCGTTCGCCGTTTCCCGCTTGAACCACGTATCCTCCGCGCGCGCCGCGCGCACGCCGTACACGATCTCGCAGCCTTCTTTATAACGTTCGATGAAGGCCTCGAACGCTTCCACATCGTCCTGCAGGTCCGCGTCGATGGAGATGACGCAATCCGCCGCCTCCTTCGCGTGCAGCAGTCCGGCCAGCAGCGCGTGTTGATGCCCTGCGTTGCGGGCGAGCTTTACCCCGCGCACGGCCGCGTCCCGCTCTCCGTACGCGACGATAATCGGCCACGTACTGTCCGAGCTGCCGTCGTCGACGAACAACATAAAGCTGTCCGGCGAGATCGCCTGACGCTCGATCAGCCGATCGAGCTGCGCCCGAATGCGCCGGATCGTCTCCGGAAGCACGGCCTCTTCATTAAAGCATGGAACGACGACGGCTAACGTCGGCTGCGTTTTCGAAACCAACAGCATTCTCCTCCTCTTTAGGTATCGCGATCAAGCCGGCGGCACGACGGCGACGCCGTGTGCCTGGTGGCGCCATAGCGTATCGGCGACCCGATCCGCCAGCCAATCGTCGCAATCCACGACTAGCACGATTTCCGTCTTCGGCGTCCGTTTCGCTTGCCGCTTGCGTCGGCGAGCGAACGCCAAGTCGATCGCGAGGCCGACCGCGAAGCCGGCGACCGCTCCGATCAGCCCCCAGTAAACAGGTCCCCAAGCGAGCGTCATGCCCAGCGAAGCGGTGACGACCGACGTCGCGGTGCCGAGCGCCATCCCGATGTCCAGCAACGAGCTGCCGTCGGAGCGGTGCATCGTATCGATCATGATTCGGCCGGAAGGGCGGCGCTCGAGCGGCACGGCGATCAACCGGCTGCGGGGAATGCCCTGCTCCTCCAGCTCGGCGATAGCGATCTCGACGTAGGTCGAATACGGGAACGACGCGATCACATGCACACGATTTCGCCTCAGCTTTCTTTCGGTTTAAACGACGGCAGCGCCGACGGGGAAAAGAAGGCGCGCTTCAAGTATTGCTTCATCTCCATGTCGAACAGCTTGTTCGTCTCGACCGTATTCACATAGGCGTCATAGGCGGTAAAGAAATAAATGGAAGGGATATATAAGGCCCACTCCCAATCGATCGCCATGATCGCCAAGTCCAATCGGCCCAGCATCGTATAATGCAGCACGAGATAACATTTCGACATATACGCCACTAAAATCCAAGTGACGGTCGCGAATAGCGCGTTAATGATGCGATGCGCATAAAGATAGCCCATCCCCGGAGCCAGCAGCGACCATATGAATGCGACCCAAGGCTTGCGTTTATCCAAGTAATTGATCTCGATCGGGCCGATGACGAAGCAGCCGATCGGCGCGTTCTCCCGTTGAGCCAAATACGTGAATTTATTCATGTCGACGGCCGACCGGTAGCTGTCGTACATCGCGAATAGGTAGACGGGCGCATACAGCGCCATCCACCGCCAATCGATGACCGCCTTCGCATCCTCGATCCGTCCGTTGAACGAATACACCATCGCCAAGTTCAACTGCGATTGGGTGTTGACGACGATCTCCCAGACGAACAACAAAAACCCGCGTAAATATTTTTGCAGCAGCAGATGACCGGTACCCGGAAAAGCCGCCGACCACCACAGGACGATCCACGGATTGCGGAAGTGGAGCTGCGTCGTCCCGAACAAGCTGATATCCGCAATTCTTCGGCGAATCGTGCGTTGCTCTCTAATCATCCTGCGCTCCCCTAACGTCATTGCCTCGGTTGGTATTTTCTGTTTTTCTCTCAAGTTTCATGCATTGCCCCCGACGATTTTGTATACTGAAGGGAACCTGCATTTTTCGGAAAAAGGAAGTGCCCCCTTGCAGCTGAAGAGATTGCAATCGTTCGTGCATATTGTCGAAAAGCGAAGCTTCACCGACGCCGCCCTCTCGCTCGGCCTGACGACGTCGGCCCTCAGCAAGCAAGTCAAGGCGCTCGAGGACGAGCTCGGCGCCTCGTTGTTTTACCGCGGAGCGAGCGTCGAACCGACGGCGGCGGGAAAACTCGTCTACGAGCGCGGCCGCGCGATGCTCCGCCAATGGGACGAGCTCGTCGCCGAGTGCCGCGTCCGCGCGGCTTCGCCGTCGGGGAAGCTGCGGGTCGGCGCTTCGACGGTCCCCGCCTCCTACCTGCTGCCCTCGATGCTGAAGGACCTGATCGAACGGTACCCCGGCGTGGAGTTCTCCGTCGTCGAGGACGATTCCGAGTCGACGCTCGCGCGGCTGGAGCAACGCCAGGTGGACGTCGCGCTCGTCGGCGACGTTCGACCGTCGGCCGCGCTGCGCTTCGAGGCCGTCGCCGAGGATACGATCGTCGTCGTCGCCGGCCGCCCGCACACGGCGTCGCCGAACGCGGAGCGAGCGTTGCCTCTGCCGACGGAGACTTGGATCGGCATGCCTTTCATATTGCGGGAGGAAGGGTCCGGCACCCGCAAAGCGCTCGCGCATGCGCTCGAACGGCTCGGCCGCTCGATCGGCGAGCTTCGCGTCGCCGCGGTGTCTTCGTCTACGGAATCCGCGCTTTCTTTCGCCGAAGCGGGCATCGGGGCGACCGCGGTGTCCCGATGGGCGTTATCCCCCTCCCGCAGCGTCTCGGTCGTCGCGGAGCTGCCGACAGAACGACGGTTTTACGCCGCGTACGAGGCGAGCCGGGGCGCCGACCCGTTGATCCGGCTGTTTCTGGAGGCGGCTTCCCGCCTGTCCGAATAAAAATTCGAGCCCTTTGCTTCTTTACAAGAACGAGGGGCGTTTGTTACAGTAAACGTTGAATTATTTTCAAATGTATATTGAATATTTGGAAACAGACAGAAAGTAGGAGATGGAGCATGAACAAGCAAGTACGGAAGATCGCGTGGATCGTCGCCGCGGCGCTCGTATTCGTCGCGACGGCAGGTTGCGTCGGCGGCGGCGAATCGGGCGCAGGGGAGAACGCTCCGTTCCGCATCGCAGTCATTCCGGTCCAGACGGAAGGGCAGCTCGGCGAAGCGATGACGCGACTTCAGAGCATTTTAACGGAAGCGCTGGACCGCGAGGTCGATATTCAAAACTACCCGGATTACAACGGCGTGGTCGAGGCGATGAATTTCGGCCATGTCGACATGGCGTTCTTCGGACCGCTCACGTATGTGGTCGCGCACCAGAAGAGCGGCGCGGAAGCGATCGTCGTTCAATTGGTGAAAGGCAAGCCGTTCTATCATTCTTACATCATTACGCACAAAGACCATCCGTGGAATACGCTCGACGAGTTGTTCGCCGATCCCGGCGCCGTCTCGTTCGCCTTCGGCGACCCCAGCTCAACCTCCGGCTCGCTCGTGCCCGGCGTCGAGTTAAAGTCCCGCGGCGTACTCGTTTCGGAAAACGAATCGAAGCTGAAGGAACTCCGCTACACCGGATCGCACGATGTTACGGCGCTCGCCGTGCAAAATAAAGACGTGGACGCCGGCGCGATCGACAGCGCCATCTTCGAAAACTTGGTCGAGCAAGGCACGATCGACGGCGACCGGTTGAAAGTCATCTGGCAGTCCGACGCGCTGTACCAATATCCGTGGGCCGTCAAGAAGGGCACCGATCCCGACACCGTCAAGCTGCTGCAGGAAACCTTCGCCGGCATTACCGATGAAGCGGTCTTGTCCGGCTTCGGCATTTCCGGCTTTGCCCCGGCCAGCAACGAAGATTACGAATCGAT
This sequence comes from Paenibacillus sp., assembly GCF_035645235.1. Lineage (GTDB taxonomy): Bacteria > Bacillota > Bacilli > Paenibacillales > YIM-B00363 > Paenibacillus_AE. The sequence continues at coordinate 11,922 of NZ_DASQMZ010000105.1, read as the reverse complement.
TCGCGCCGTCGCGCAAGCGGAGGGCCGCCTCGAATAACGGGGGCATCGCTCATGATTTGGCTAAAGAAAAGCACGGCGATCGCAGGCATCGCCCTAGCCGCCGCCGTCGCGGCCAGCTGGAGCGGCCTTGGCCTCGACTGGAGCGGCTGGGCCGCCGTTTCGAATATTGCGACATTCCTGCGCAACGATTGGCTGCCGCCCGACTGGTCCGTCTTGCGGGAAGCGATCCGCCAGTCGGTCGTCACGGTCGAGATCGCGTTCCTCTCCACGTTCCTTGCCTTGCTCGTCGCCATGCCGCTTAGCTTTATGGCCGCCGGCAACGTCGCCGCTCCTTGGCTGAGAAGCGTCGTTCGAGCGTTCCTCAGCTTTCTGCGTTCGGTGCCCGAGATTGTCTTCGGTCTTGTGTTCGTCGTCGCAGTCGGTCTCGGGCCGATGGCCGCGGTGTTAGCCATATGGCTGCACAATATCGGCGTGCTGGGAAAGCTCGTCTCCGAGCTCGTCGAGGCGGCGGACCCGGCGCCGCAGGAGGCGCTTCGCGCCGCCGGGGCGTCGAAGTCCATGGTGGCGCTATACGGGATTTTGCCTCAGATCGCTCCGAACGTCGTGTCGCAATATTTCTACCGGTTCGAGGTCGCGATCCGCACCTCCCTCATTTTGGGCTTCATCGGCGCGGGCGGCATCGGACAACAATTGTTTCTCCATTTTAAAATATTTAAATACGCGCAAGTGACCGTGGACGTGCTGGTGATTATGGCGCTCGTCATCGGCGCCGACACGCTGAGCGCATGGGTGCGCAGACGGATGATGTAATCGGGCGCCGTCGGGCGTCTAATGGATCGGGGACTTCGCGGGTTGGGGGGAAGAGGAGAGCGATGGGCGTAAGATTAAATCGTGTTACGGTCTCGTACGGCAAGCGCGGCGGCGCCTCCGCGTTGGCGGACGTCTCGCTCGAATTCCGCCCCGGCGAAATGGTCGGCGTGCTCGGTCGAAGCGGCGCCGGCAAGACGACGTTGATTCGATGCATCAACGCGCTTGTCCGGGCGACGTCCGGCACCGTCGAAGTCAACGGCCGGAGCCTCGCGGGCCTCGGCGCGCGGGAGCTGCGCGAGGTGCGTTCGCGCATCGGCATGGTGTTCCAGCAGTTCGGGCTCGTGCCGCGCACGACGGCGTTGACGAACGTGCTGCTCGGCGCGATCGGGCAGCGCCCGGCTTGGCGCAACGCGGTCGGCTACTTCGACGCCGAAGAGCGCGCCCGCGCCTTGGCGGCGCTGGAGGCCGTGGAGCTCGGCGGCCTCGGCTCGCGACGCGTCGATCAGCTGAGCGGCGGCCAGCAGCAGCGCGTCGCTATCGCCAGAGCGCTGATGCAGCGCCCTTCGGTGCTTCTCGGCGACGAGCCGGTTTCCAGCCTCGACCCCGTCACGTCGCGCGGCATCCTCGAGCTGTTCGCGCGCATCCACGCCGAGGACCCTCGCCGCATCACCGTCGTCAACCTGCACGACCCAGAGCTCGCGCTTGCCTACTGCACCCGCATCATCGGCTTGCGCGAAGGCCGCGTCGTCTTCGACGGCCCGCCGGATGCCGTGGACGCCTCCGCCCGCCTCGCGATCTACGGGGGCTAAGAGGGGCGCGGCCCCCCACGGCGCGCGGCACCGCGATAGTCGGAGTTTCTCCGACTATCCGGCCCCCGACGGCGCGCGGCACCGCAATAGTCGGAGTTTCTCCGACTATCCGGCCCCCGTCGGCGCGCACCGCCGCGATAGTCGGAGTTTCTCCGACTATTTGCCCTCAACCGGCGTCCACCACCCCGATAGTCGGAGTTTCTCCGACTATCCGGCCCCCGACGGCGCTCAGCACCGCGATAGTCGGAGTTTCTCCGACTATACCCAATATTCCCGCAGCGCTTCCGGCCGCAGGCGGTACAAGCTTACGCGTAACGAACCGGCGGGAACCGGCTCCAACACGCCGTCCGCAACGAGCCGACGAAGCACGGCGAGCGTCGGCTTGTCGCTAAGCCCTAACCACGCTCTTGCCTCCCGAGGCCGTACCTCGCCGCCTAACGCCATCGCTCTTCTCACGATCGTATCGCACAAGGGAGACCGCTCCTGCACGAACGTAGAAGGGCCGAATCGGGCGATCCACGCTTCCAATAGGCGTCGACACTCGTGTGGTCGTTCGATAATATCGTCGTAAGCGAAACGGGCGATCCGCCACCCCATGGTTTGGAAAATGACGTCCCTTCGGCGCTCATCCGCGAATTTCCAACGATCGATATCCCTCAAGTGGGGGCCGAACCCATCCACCTCCAAATCCCAGAGGCAGCAGGCGTATACGTAAGCGTTATCCATAAACCGTACGCGGCCCGTCGGATCCATCACCTCGTGCTCCGGGATCAAGTGGTCCAGCGAACCGAATATCGGAAACCATACATTCCTGAGGAAGGCGATCTCCGCGTTCCCGTACTTCTCCTTCAACCTTCGACGTCGTTCCCCCTTACTTTCCGCAACATGCGCTTCAAACCATTTTTCGAAAACGGCATCGAACTTCATAGCGCCTCCTTCTCCCATACGAAAAAAGCATCCGCCGCCGCCCGAAGGCGAAACGGCGCATGCTTTGCGCGCGGGTCGATTAATTTGATTCCAGCATAACACGCCCCGGCCGGCGCCGGCAAGACGGGAGGCGCAGGCGAGCCAGCGGCGGGGCGATCCGACGCGCGGGCCCCGGCCGGCGCCGGCAAGACGGGAGGCGCGGGCGAGCTGCGGCGGAAGCGCAAAGACGCGCGCGGGTCCGTCGGCGTCCGCTACCCCCTCCCCTCGGCGCGGGCGAGCCTCCGGCGGAAGCGCTCCGGGGCGCAGCCTTCCCACTGCTTGAAGACGCGGCTGAAGTGCGACAGATGCTTAAAGCCGACGCATTCGCTTACTTCCGAGACGGAGAGATCGTTTTCGAGCAAAAATAAGGTTTTCGCCTGGTTAATGCGCCGCTGATACAAAAACTGAAACACCGTCCAGCCCGTCCACGCCTTGAACATGCGCGCTAAGTAGTGCCGGCTGACGTGCAGCTCGCGCTCCAGCGCCTCCATCGTCACGTCCTCGGCGTAATGCGCCTCGATATATTCGATGACGCGCTGCACATGGCGCTCCCGGTCGGTGCGCGCCGTCTCCGCCCGGTCCATCGGCTTGCGGCACAGGTCGTTGATCACGTACAGCAGCTCCACGAACCGCAGCAAGAACCGCTCGTACGCATGCTCCTCGGGGGACGCGTACAGCGCGCCCATATCCGCGAGGAGCGCTTCGACCTCGGCCCGCCGTTCCCCGACCTGGAGCCGATAGTTGCGCAGCTCCTCGAAGGGCCGCAGCAGCGGCGCCGTGTACTTTCGGTTCATAAACTCATGCAAAAATTCCGGATGAAAATGTATCATGCTCCGCACGTACGGCTCCCGCAAATCCGGATTCGGCGTATGCAGCGTCAGCCCGTGCATCAAAATCAAATCGCCCGGCTGCAGCGTGTAGACGTTCGGCCCGATCACGTAATTGCAGCGGCCGCTGTGGAAATAAAACACCTCGTAAAACGGATGCGAATGGAACGTCATCCCCGGATCGCCGGTTCGACGATACCCAAGCTCGACGGGTCTCATGGACGGAGTTCCTCCCGCAGGCGGACTTTCCCCCCATTGTACCCGATCCTCGGGGGTTATTCTACCCGCTCCGCCGCCAGCTGCGCGCGGACGCACAGCTCGCCGGCCTTCAGCGCGTGCGCCTGCGTCATCGCCTTTTCCGTCCGGTGGAGGCAATCCAAAATCAACTCCCCGAAGAACGGGTAACCGACCTGCCCGTGCAACGACAGATGCTTCTCGCCTTCGCCGTTCACCAAATACAAGTGATCCGGCGTCGCCTCGCGCCCGATGTCGATATACTTGCGCAGCTCGATATAGCCTTCCGTGCCGAGGATGATCGTCCGTCCGTCGCCCCACGTGCCGAGGCCCGCCGGGGTGAGCCAATCGACGCGGAAATAGTTCGTCGCCCCGTTGTCGCCGATGAGCGTCGCGTCGCCGAAATCCTCCAGCTCGGGGTAGTCCTTGCAATGGTAATTCGCCACTTTGCTGGAGGCGACGCGGGCGTCCTTGCAGCCGGCGTAAAACAAAAACTGCTCGATCTGATGGCTCCCGATATCGCACAGAATGCCGCCGTACTGCGCTTTCTTGAAAAACCAATCCGGCCGCGAAGGCGCGTTCAGCCGATGCGGCCCCGTGCCGATCACCTGCACGACGCGCCCGATCGCGCCGTCCGCGATCAGCTGGCCCGCGAATACCGCGCTTTCCACATGGAGGCGTTCGCTATAATAGACCATATATTTCTGCCCAGTGCGCGCCGTCGCCTCCCGCGCCGCCTCCACCTGCTCCAGCGACGTGAACGGCGTCTTATCCGTGAAGTAATCCTTCCCGTGCGCCATGACGCGAAGGCCCAGCGCGCAGCGCTCCGACGGAATCGCCGCGCCCGCCACGAGCCGCACGTCGGCGTCCTGCAAAATTTCGTCCAAGTCGCGGGCGACCCGCGCCTGCGGGTATTTCGCGACGAACGCTTCCACCTTCTTCGGGTCCGGATCGTACACCCACTTCAAGGTGCCGCCCGCCTCGAGCAGCCCGTTCGTCTGCCCGTAAATATGCCCGTGCTCGAGCGCCGTCGCGGCGAAGACGAACTCGCCGGCTTCGACGACAGGCTTCGGCTTCCCTTGCGGCGCGTAATTCATGCCGTCGTTTCTTTGCATTTCGCGCGTTCCTCCCCAGTATGCGTGAATCCCGTATCTTACGAGTTGAACGTGCCGGCGACGTTCGCGATTCGGTCGGACGCCGTCTCCGGTTTCTTGTACTTCGAATTCCGGATCCGCTCTTGCAGCAGTTCGTAGTACAGCTCCTCGTCGATCGGCAGGTTCGCCCAGTCGTCCGTCCACGTGGACAGATGCATCGCGTTCGACAGCGTCAGGCCGAGAATGCCTTCTTCGCCCGGCGCGATCAGCGGCGCGCCGCGCAAAATCGCGTCTACGAAATTTTGCGTAATGCCCATATGCCCCGGGTTGTCGCCCTTCACCGGAATGTCGCACCTCCAGGCCTCCGGCGCGCCGAACGTGCCGGTGAACGTCGCGTTGAATTCCGGCTCCGGCGTGCGCAGCCGCCAGAACGTCAGCTTATCGTCCTCGACGACGATCTTGCCGCGGTCGCCCGTCACCTCGAACCGGTTCGTGCCCGGCGCTTCGCCCGTCGTCGTCACGAACACGCCCGTCGCCCCGTTCGCGTACTCCACATAAGCGGTTACATCGTCCTCGACCTCGATGTCGCGGTATTTGCCGAAGTGGCAAAACGCCCGCACCCGCGTCGGCATCATGCCGATCGTCCATTGCCACAGGTCGAGCTGATGCGGGTCTTGATTGATCAGCACGCCCCCGCCTTCGCCGGCCCACGTCGCCCGCCAGCCGCCGGAATTATAGTAGCTCTGCGACCGATACCAGTTCGTGATGATCCAATTCGTGCGGCGCACCTCGCCGAGCTCGCCGGAGGAGATCAAGTCGCGCAGCTTCATATAAAGCGGGTTCGTGCGTTGATTGTACATAATCGAAAACACCTTGCCGCTCGCCGCCGCCGCTTCGTTCATTAGGCGCACCTGCTTCGTGTATACGCCGGCCGGCTTCTCGATCAGCACGTGAAGGCCGTGCCGGAACGCGGCGATCGCGCAGTCCGGATGATCGTAATGCGGCGTCGCGACCAGCACCGCGTCCACGAGCCCCGAGGAAAACATGCTTTCCGGATCGGCGAACGTCGCGACGCCGTCCCCGAACGTCTCCTTCGCCAGATTGCGCTTCGATTCGAACAAATCGCTCACCGCCGTCAGCGCGGCGCCCTTTACCTTGCCGGCCGCCAAATACTGCGCGTGCCCCCAGCCCATATTGCCCATGCCCACGATGCCGATGCGGACTTCATTCATTGTTCAAACATCCCTTTCTCGGAAAATGATTTCGATTACGCGTATACTTCCTCCGCGAGCGAACGGAACCAGGCGGCGTACGTCGCCAGCATCGTCTTGCTGTCATGCGTGCCGCTGAAATCTTCGACGCCGAACCAGCCGTCATACCCGATCGCTTTCAAATCGGCGAGCACCTGCTTCCAATCGACGATGCCGCGGTCGAGCGCGACCCACCGGCAGCTCCACGCGTCCCCCGCTTTCTCGCCCGGAAACCAACCCGCGTTCTTGACGTGCACATGCGCGAGGTACGGTCCCAGGAGCTCAAGGCCCATCCGGTAGTTTTCGTACCCCTCGTGCACGAGGTTGCCGGGATCGTACAAGACGCCGATATGCTCGGGGGAAAACCGCTCGACGAGCCGATGGGCAAGCGAAGCGCTCGCCGTAATCGTCTGGTGATGCGTCTCGACGAGCCCCTTGACGCCGTACTTTTTCGAAAACGCTTCGACCTGCTCTAGGTACGCAACCGCTTTCGCAAACAGCTGACGATAGTCGGCCGTGCGATCGTACCGCGGCACGCCGACCCGGATCGCCTTCGCGCCGAGCCGCTGCGCGCGGCGCATCGCCGTCTCCGTCGCCTCGACGTCGTTCACGGTCAAATACGGCGTCAGCGCCGCCGTCGTCATGCCTTGCGCCCGCACCGCTTCCGCCAGCGCGTCCAGTTCCGCATCCGTCACCGTCCGCGGATCGATCGTACATAAATTATTGCCCCAGAACGAGGGAGCTTCGCCCTTGCGCTCGGGCGCCGTGGACGTATATCTCCACTCGATGCCTTGAAGCCCTGCTTCTTTCGCGGCGCGAATGAGCGCTTGCGGCGTCAAATCCGGCGTCGCGACCGTAAATACGGATAATTTCATGGCGCATCTCCTTTGCTTCCGCAACTGTACTAACCATACCATAGGGAGGGCCGCCTCGGGTTAACTTACGTTGGGCAGTCGTCGGAAGCATTTAACTGTGGTTGACATATTCGGCGCGACGCAGAAAAAAAACGCGTTCGCCGGCAGCGACGCGGCGAACGCGGTTCCTTAGCTATCTACTTCTCTTTCCGTCGAACGCCCGTCGCCGGGAAGCCCGGCTTTCGCTCGACCGCGTACCGGTCGCCGAGCTCCTCCGCGAACTCCGTCTCCTCGGCGCTGCCCCGCTCGCGCGTATCGTACTTCGGCACCTGCGGCATCCGGTATTCGTTATTGTCGACCGATTGCTTGTTTTGTCCGCGACCCATGCCAATCCATTCCTCCTTCTCATCGTGGTTCGACCGCATCTTAGTATGCGCCGAACGCCTCGTCGAGTTGCGCTCCGGTCAAATATCCGATGAGGAAGAAGATCGTCGTCCAGACGAACGCCCCCCCGTACGCGAATATCGCGAACGTGCGAAATTTCATCGCGTTGGCGCCGACGACGTACGGCATGACGTTGCGAACGAACGGTATGAAATACGTAAACAGCAGCGCGGCGCTGCCGTATTTGTCGATCAGCCGCTGCGCCCGCTCGATCGCTTTCTCCGCTCTAGGACGCCGTCCCACCCGGCGAAGAATCGGCTGGCCGACATAGCGCCCGATCACGAAGCCGACCGTCATCCCGCAGCAAACGCCGAGATAGGCCATCAGGAAGGCGGGAACGGCGAGCAGCGCGCCGCTCGACGAAGCCGCGCCGCCCGTCATGACGACGACCTCGTTCGGAATCGGCAGCCCGACGAGACCTAAGCAAAAAGCGAAAAATAATGCCGCATAACCGTAATCCGCCAATAAAACTTCGAACTCCACCGCAACGCCCGCTTTCCCGAAACCATCGCTTTATTTCTCCGAATCTTGATCTTCGTTGTCTAGTGTAACGCGATTTGCAGGAAAGGGGAACCATCTAAAGTCTAGTTCGAGGAGTTATCTTCCGGACATCTCCCCGCGGCGGAAGCTAACGCAGATGCGAAACGCCCGCAGCTTGAGGCACCAGCTCCACCCCGAAGCCGTCCGCCGCAGCGCCGTTCCCCGCCTCGGGGCCTCCGCCGTCATCCACGCCCGGCGAGCCGCCGCCTCCAACCGCTCCCGCTCCTCGCGCGCTTTCATTTCCTCTACGTACGGATGATGCATTCGTCACGCCCCCTTGTGAAATCTCTTCCTCTTATTGTAAACTTGTAAAAGAGGAAGAAAAGTGAAAGTGTATATTTTTGCATTTCACCTTTACTAGAAGTTCGCACCTTCGGGGGGGATCGGCATGCAGCTGGAGATGCACTATCTGAACTTATTCGATAACATCGGCGCGGCGAAGACGGGCGAGACGCATCCCGTCACCGTGGAGCGGCTTCTACGCACGTTCCAATGTACGGATAGGAACGCAAAGCTCATCATTCGGAAGATGGAAGAGCTCGGTTGGATCGCCTGGCAGCCCGGCCGCGGGCGCGGGCGGACGTCGGAGATCGCGCTGCTCGCCGACCCGGAGACGCTGCTCGAGGACATTGCCCGGCGGCTCGCCGAGCAAGGCGACGTACGCGGCGCGATGCGCCTCGTCCAGGAGCGGAGCCGACGCCCGGAAGCGGCCGAACGGTTCGCGGGATGGCTGACGGAGTTTTTCGGCTTTTCCCGCGACGATCGGCGGGAGCGCCCGCTCGATACGCTGCGGGATCCGGTGTATGATCAGATTGTTTCCTTCGATCCGGCCGACGTGTACTTCGCGATCGAAGGCCACATATGCCGCCAAATATACGACACGCTGACGAAATACGACCCGAACCTGGAGGATGCCGTGCCGAGGCTGGCTCATCATTGGGAGTCGAACGAGGACGGAACGCTGTGGACTTTCTACTTGCGCAAGGGCGTTCTGTTTCATCATAAGCGAGAGCTTGTCGCGGACGATGTCGTCTACACGTTCAGAAGATTAAGCGAACACCCGAATTACGGCGTCGTCGCCGAGGTCGCCGCCATCGGGCCGCATGTCGTACAATTTCGACTTCGGGAGTCTTGCGTTTGGTTTCCGCGGTTGCTCGGCTTCGACTTCGCTTCGATTCTGCCGAGCGAATTGCTCGAGCAGCAAGGGGAACGATTCTTTGATTTGCCGGTCGGCACCGGGCCGTTCCAGCTCGTCCGAAGGACGGATCGCCTCTGCGTCTTGGATGCGTTTCCGCATTACTTCTTGAGCCGAGCGCACCTCGACCGGGTGGAGCTCCACTTCGTCTCGAGCGACGACGATTTGCTCTCGATGACGACGCAGCTCGATCTCATACAGAAAGGCGCTTGCGGCATCCCGGGCGCCTTCGGCGGCGGCTCGTATACCCGGCTCCGCACCTCGACCTCGAGCAGTTCTCGACTGATCACATTCAATTTGCGGCGCGAGGGACCGCAGCAGCAGCCGGCGTTCCGGCAAGCGCTGCGCGAGATCATCGACCGCGAGCGGCTGATGAAGGAACTCGGCGACGATCGGCTCCAACTCGCGGAAGGGTTCTTGCGCGAGGCGAACGAACGCCCTCGACTTGCGAGGAAATCGGATCCGGAGCGCATCCGGTCGTTGCTGTCGCAATCCGGGTACGACGGACAAGCGCTCGTCTTCGACGCGAACGTCAATCGGGAGAAGGAAGTGCGGTTTATTTGCGAGCAGGCGGCAGCTTACGGCATCGCATTGCAGCCGCGGCTTTCGAGGCACTGCGATTTTCAGACGTTCGCCAACGACGAACCGGGTCATCTTATTTTCTATAGCATCGTGATGGAGGAGGGGGAAGCGACGCTCGTCGATCTCGTGTTCTCAAAGCGCAGCGGCGTCGGGATGCATTTGCTCGACGATGCCAGTCGGGATATCGCCCGGGACATCATGCGCCGCATGTTTCGAGAACCGACGATCGCCGGCCGATGGCGTTGCGTCGCCGAGCTTTCCGACGCGGTTCGCGCCTCGAACGCCATGATTTTTCTGTTCCATGCCGCGTTCGATTCGTATTTCGATCCGAAGATCGGAGGCGTCGAGCATAACGCGCTCGGCATGATCGACTTTCGGAACGTATGGTTTAAAGTCGCGAAATGACAAGACGGCCTCCGCGCAAGCGTGGAGGCCGTCTTCATTTTCGTTAGTAGGGGAAGTCGTTCCAATCGATCGGCGTCACCTTGCCTGCCGACCAATCCTCCCGCGTAATCGCGTAGCCGACGGAATCGTATAACGTCCCGCCCGTCGGCCATGCCTTCCGGTGGTACGCCTCCTTCACGAAGCCGGCCTTCACGAACGTCTTGCGCATCGCATAGTTATCCGCGCGCGTATGTCCCTCTAGGCGAGGCTTGTCCTCGAACCGCGTAAACACGTACTCGGCGAGCAGTCGGACAGCCGTCTCGCCGATGCCGCGCCCTCGGCTCTGTTCGCCGAGCCGAACGTCGAACATCGGAGTCGGGTCGCCGAGATCGAACACGCGGACAAGCCCGAGCTTCGCCGCCGACGCCCCTTCGCCTTCCACGATCCAAAATGTCCGCTGCTCTTCGTCCGTGTACCGCCCGCTCGCGAGCCCTTCGCGAACGCTTTCCGCCGACGGATTCGGATTTCCGTGGTACGGCCATGTTTGGCTCGACAGAAACTCGACCAGCGCTTCTTCGTCCGTCGCGGGGTCGAACGCCTGCAATGAAAGGGATGAATTCATTCGGGGGAAGACCTCCTTACGAATAAATATCTTCTTACGCGAGGAAAACCGGGGATGCGCCCCCGGTTTTCCTCGTTCACACCCGGAACGGCTGCAGCCGTTCGTTGAGCGCGCGCGTCTGCGCATAGACGTCCTTGTACACCTCGAACAGCTCGGCGTACCGATCCGCGTTTGCGGCGATCGGCGCAAACGCCCGGCCGTACTCGAGGAACGCCTTCGCGCAGTCGGCGAGCGAGCCGAACCAGCCGCAGCCGACCGCTGCCAGCATCGCCGCGCCCATGCCCGGCCCTTGCTCGTTCTTCATCGCGACGACCTCGGCGCGGAACACGTCGGCCTGCATCTGCAGCCAATCCGGATTTTTCGCGCCGCCGCCGATCGAGACGATCCGCCCGACGGACTTGCCCGCGGCGCGGAACAGCTCGATCGATTCGTTCAGCGAGAACGTGATGCCTTCCATGACGGCGCGAGCGAAGTCGGCGCGCCCATGCGACGCGTCCATGCCGATAAAGCTGCCGCGAATGACGGCGTCCGCGTGCGGCGTCCGCTCGCCGACGAGATACGGCGTGTACAGCAGCCCCTTCGAGCCGACCGGCACGGCGCCGACGTCCTTCAGCAGCTCGCCGAAGGAGACGCCCGGCGCGAACGTGTCGCGGAACCAGCCGAGGCTGTGGCCCGCCGACAGCGTGACGCCCATCGCGTAATACGCGTCCGGCGCGGCATGGTTAAAGAAATGCACCTTGCCGGCGAAGTCTCGGTTTTTATCGTTCTCGTACGCGAGGATGAAGCCCGACGTGCCGATGCTGCACATCGCCGCGTCCTCGGACAAGATGCCGGCGCCCGTCGCGCCGCACGCGTTGTCGGCGCCGCCCGCGAACACCTTCGTCGCGGCGGATAATCCGGTCGCGTTCGCGATCTCCGGGAGCAGCGTGCCGACGAGCGCGCCGGCCTCGACGAGCGGCGGGCAGAGCGCGCGGTCGACGCCGACGCGCCGCGCCACCTCGTCGCTCCACGCCTTCGCCCGCACGTCGAGCAGCAGCGTACCCGCCGCGTCGGACAAATCCATCGCGACGTCGCCCGTCAACCGATAGCGAACGTAGTCCTTTGGCAGCACGAACACGCTCCCGCGCGCGTACAGCTCCGGTTCGTGCTCCTTCACCCACAGCAGCTTAGGCAGCGTGAAGCCTTCGAGCGCCGGATTGCGCGTAATCTCTAGGAGCTCCGCGCCGAGCGCCGCCTCGATGTCGCGGCATTGCTTCGTCGTGCGCGTGTCGTTCCACAAAATCGCGTTGCGCACCGGCTTTCGGTCCGCGT
>NZ_DASQMZ010000104.1:0-11361 GCF_035645235.1 Paenibacillus sp. | reverse complement strand
CTCTTATGTTCAAATTTTGCTCTTAATCCGAGGTTAAGCTCAAAATTTGCGCTTTCCCGCCGCCTCGCCGAACTGCCGCTGCCCCGCGCTCCTTCGCTCCATACGCCGCCGCACCGCCTCCGCCATTCTTATGTTCAAATTTTGCTCTTTTTTCGCGGTTAAGCTCAAAATTTGCTCTTTCCGCCGCCTCGCCGAACTGCCGCTGCCCCGCGCTCCCTCGCTCAATACGCCGCCGCACCGCCCCCGCCGCTCTTATGTTCAAATTTTGCTCTTAATCCGAGGTTAAGCTCAAAATTTGCGCTTTCCCGCCGCCCCGGGCCGAGCGCCGAGCGCCGCAGCCCACGGATGATAGTCGAGTAGACGCCGACACCAAAGCCAAAACAAAAGAAAGCCCCAGGATCGAAATCCCGAGGCTCCCTAGGTTGCCACCGATTAGTAGCCAAGCATCGTACGGCTGATGATAACCAACAAGATGAACAATACGAGGATCGCGCCCGTGGAAGTGAATGCACCGCCAACTGCTGCCATGAAGCCTCACCTCCTTTACGCTTACAAGAACAATGTATGCGCAAGGAGGCGCAGCGGATTGGACGGTTGCCCGGGTCCGCGTTATCTTCCTTCGCAGGCGATGCCGTCGCCGTCGCCGTCGAGCCGGTGTGGGTCGCGCGACGGGCCGCCGGCAGCCTCGAAGTACGCCTGCGCCTCGGCTTGCGCGGCGAAGTCGCCGCAGTCGCGGTCCGGCCCGACGTCGGGGGTGGCCGGAGGGCGCTCGGCGGACGTCGCCGCACCGGACGCCGCGCCTGCCGCGCCCGACGCCGCCGCGCCTCCACCGCCGCCCGCCGCTCCGCCGCCCGCCGCACCGGACGCCGCACCCGCCGCTCCGCCGCCCGACGCTCCGCCGCCTGCCGCGCCCGGCGCCTCCGCGTCCGGCGCCGCCCACAGCCCGCGGCCCGCCTCGCGCGCCTCGCGCTGCGCCGCGACGAACCGATCGGCGAAGCGGACGTTCGGCGGAATCGTCAGCACCGTCGCGTACCCTTCGGCGAGCAGCCGCTCGTTCACGAACGTGCCGTCCTCCAAGTACGCGTAAGCGAGAAGCCGGCCGTATGGATCCCGCTCCCGCACGTCCGTCTCGAGGCAGACGGTGCGCCCGGTCAGCAGCCGCTTCGCGAAGTCGCTCGCCTCCGGGCCGTACGGCTCGACGGGCGCGTCCGGCTTCACCGTCTCCGGCGTATCGACGCCGAGCAGCCGCACCGTGTCGTCCTTGCCCGCGCCGGCGTCGATCTTGAACGTGTCGCCGTCGACGACGCGCGTGACGGCGTAGCACGCTCGTTCCGCCGCGACGTCCGCGGCGCCGCCGCCGAAGCCGCAGCCGGCGAGCAGCGCCGCGAAGGCGGCGCCGACAACCGTCAGCGCCGCCGCCGGACGGCCCGCCCGCCGCCATCGCGTAACCATGCTCATGCTCCGGTTTCTCTCCTTTGGTTTTGGCTCATGAGGTAATGATACAACGCTAAGGAACAAAGCTGAAGCGCCAAATACACGATCGACGAGTAATCGAATTCATAACCGTTCTTGTAATGGAAGACGCCGAGATGCGCGCCGACGCCCTCGAGCACCATGCCGAACGCCGACCAAACGAGCACGTACAGCGGGGCGAGCCGCCCCGGAATGCGCAGCCAATCGTACAGATACAAAAACAAATATCCGAACGGTCCGTACATGATGTAGGTCAAGAAATCGATGAACTCGAACGCCCCGGTATCGTTCACATCGTAAAAATCGAAGGGCTCCACGGCGAACGCATGGTCGAACAAGACGCCGAAATATGCGCCGAACACAATAAACAGCACCGTCGCGCTGCGCGTGAACCGCCGCGGCAGCAGCCACGTCAACGCGACGCCGACGACCGTCAAGCCGACGACGAACCACTCGTTAGCGTTCCAAGCGGTGTCCCACACCTTCATGCGAGCGCCCCCCGCTCCCCTCGCGTATACCGTACGAACGCGCAGGCCGCCAGCACCGAAAGCGCGACCAACGCAATGTCGCCGAGCACCAAGTGCCCGTACCCGATCTTCTCGAACTTCAGGATGCCGAGCCGCTCCACCGTCCAGGTCAGCAGCATCCGCCCGAGCACGACGGCCGCGCACCCGGACCACCGCTTCCAGCGCGCGTCGCTGAGAAACCAAGCCGATACGGCGAACAAATACATCGTCGGCCGCAGTACGTTGCGCAGCAGCAAGTGATTCACGAACATCTCGGGCTGCTCGGGAAACGACACCAGCCGCAGCGTCATCGTGGCGATCGTAAAGAGGATCGTCTCGATCATCGACATGAGCATGACGACGAACAAGGTGACGTCCTTGGGCAAACGCGGCTGCCGAGCCCAGAAGAGGGCGATGACGAACCAGGTCCCGAACAGCAGGAAGGTAAACAGCATGTCGTCGAACGTCCGCACTGGGCAAGCCTCCTTTTTCCGGCAAAAAGTTTCCCCTATTATACCCACATTGCCGAGCGCTAACCCGATTTCCATTGTGCCGGCGCGGCGCGGGCTTTATAATTCAGGAATACATCTATATCGGAAAAGGATGCGTGTCCCGCAATGAGCATTCTCACGGTTACGAATTTATCCCACGGCTTCGGAGACCGAGCCATCTTCAACGACGTCTCGTTCCGCCTGCTGAAGGGCGAGCATATCGGCCTCGTCGGCGCGAACGGCGAAGGCAAGTCGACGTTCATGAGCATCGTCACGGGCAAGCTCGAGCCGGACGCCGGCAAGGTCGAATGGGCCCGCAACGTGCGGGTCGGCTACCTCGACCAGCATGCCGTCCTGACGAAAGGGCAGACGATGCGCGACGTGCTGAAGACGGCGTTCCAATATTTGTTCGACATGGAGGCCGAAATCAATCGGCTGTACGAGGCGATGGCGGAGGCGACGCCCGAGGAGATGGAGCGCATGCTCGAGGACGTCGGCACGTATCAAGATACGCTCTCGACGAACGACTTCTACATTATCGACGCGAAGATCGAGGAGATCGCGCGCGGCCTCGGGCTCGACGACATCGGGCTCGACCGGGACGTGCACGACCTGTCCGGCGGCCAGCGGACGAAGGTGCTGCTCGCGAAGCTGCTGCTCGAGAAGCCGGACATCCTGCTGCTCGACGAGCCGACGAACTACCTCGACGAGAAGCATATCGAGTGGCTGAAGCGGTACCTCCAAGAGTACGAAAACGCCTTCGTCTTAATTTCCCACGACATCCCGTTCCTGAACAGCGTCGTCAATTTGATTTACCATATGGCCAATCAGGAGCTGACCCGGTACGTAGGCGACTACGACCACTTCGTGACCGTCTATGAGGCGAAGCAGCAGCAGCTCGAATCGGCATATAAGCGGCAGCAGCAGGAAATCGAAGACTTGAAAGACTTCGTCGCGCGCAACAAAGCGCGGGTATCGACGCGCAACATGGCGATGTCGCGGCAGAAGAAGCTGGACAAGATGGACGTGATCGAGCTCGCCAAGGAGAAGCCGAAGCCGCAATTCGGCTTTAAGGAGGCGCGGACGTCGGGGAAGCTCATTTTCGAAACGAAGGGTCTCGTCATCGGCTACGAGGAGCCGCTGTCGCGGCCGCTCGACCTGCGCATGGAACGCGGGCAGAAGGTTGCCTTGGTCGGCGCGAACGGCATCGGCAAGACGACGCTGCTGCGCAGCATCCTCGGCGAAATTCGGCCGCTGGCCGGCGAGGTGGAGCGGGGCGATTACCTGCATATCGGCTATTTCGAGCAAGAGGTGAAGGGCGGCAGCGGCAAGACGTGCATCGACGAAGTGTGGAGCGAATTCCCGGCGATGTCGCAATTCGAAGTCCGCGCGGCGCTGGCGCGATGCGGCTTGACCACGAAGCATATCGAGAGCAAAATCGACGTGCTGAGCGGCGGGGAAAAGGCGAAGGTGCGGCTGTGCAAGCTGATCAACCGCGAGACGAACGTGCTCGTGCTCGACGAGCCGACGAACCATCTGGACGTCGACGCGAAGGCCGAGCTGAAGCGGGCGCTGCAGGAGTATAAGGGCAGCGTGCTGCTCATTTCGCACGAACCGGAATTTTACCGCGACGTCGCGACGGACGTGTGGAACTGCGAGTCGTGGACGACGAAGGTATTCTAGAGGAGGCGGTCGATATGGCGGAGCCGGACGGGCGGAGCGGCGCCGCCGGGGGCGAAGGCCGGCCGGCGGCGAGCGGCGCAGCGGGTGGCGGAGCTGCGGGCAACGGCGCGGCCGGCAGCGGCGCGGCGGAAAGCGATCGGCAACGCGAGGTGCGGCTGCTCGAGGAGCTCGCGGCCAACGCGTGGGCGCCGTACACGTCCCAAGCGCTCGGCGCTTGGCGGCTGCGGGCGACGTTCGGCGTCACGATGCGCGCGAACAGCGTCTGGACCGTCGGCGACGTGCCCGAAGGGGACTGGTTGGCCGCGGCGGAGACGTTTTATCGCCGGCGTGGACTGCCGTCCTGCTTCTTCGTCAGCGACGGCACGCCGGACGGCGTCGACGACGCGCTGGCCGCGGCCGGCTACGAGAAGCGGTTCCCTTGTTTCCTCATGACGGGCGCCGCCGACGAGACGCTCCGGCGCGCGTCGGAGAACGGCCGGTTCGAAGTTGTGCTCGAGGAGGAGGCCGACGACGCGTGGATCGCCGACTTTATCCGCCTCGAGGGCTTCGAGCCGGCGCGCGCCGCGGCGTACCGGCACATCTTCGGCGCGATCGGCCCGCCTAAGGCGTTCGCGCGGCTGACGACGCCGGACGGCGCGACGGCCGCGCTCGCCACCGTCGTCGCGGAGCGCGGCTACGCCGGCGTCAGCAACGTCATCGTCGCCCCGGACCGCCGCCGGCAAGGCGCCGCGGAACGGCTCATGGGCGCGCTCGCGGCGTGGGCGAAGGCGCAAGGCGCCGTGACGCTCTGGCTGCAGGTCGTCGAGGACAACGCGCCCGCGCTCGCGCTGTACCGCAAGCTCGGGTTCGAGCCGCGATCCCGCTTCCATTACCGCCAGCGCGCCGTCCTTCCGGACGGCCTCCGCTGCTGACATGCCTTCTTACTCGCGTTCGCATAGCGGCTGCGGAGGCGAGGGCGGGGGCGACGCCGAACTGCAAAATATGCAGTTATTTTCCTCGCAAAGCGGCGATGTAAGCGCTTATCAACTACGTTTTTTGCATATCCAGCGCCTCGCAAAGGGCGGAAGACGAGAAATACCTGCATATCTGCAGGCAGTAGTGCCCAACCGTAAAGAAGACCCCGTTCCCCGGGGTCTTCTCGATCTACGCGCGTGCCCTCAAGCCTGATCCTTCGCGGCGAGCGCCGCCTCGACGAGCGCGTCGAAAGCGTCGTCGTCCTCCTCCAGGAACGCTTCGACGGCATCGATCAGCTCCTCGCTGCCCGACTCGTCGGCGAAATGGAGCCCGTAGTCCCATGCCTTGCCCTTCTCGCTGAAGAGCGTAATTTCGTACGCCTTCGGGTGCCCCTCGACGCGGAAGCGCACTTGACCGACATACCCTTCTTCCGGGTCGACGCGCAGCTGCGCCCCTTCGATGGCGAATTTCATGCTTCCACCTCCCTCGTTCCTTCCGTCACTTCGTCCTCCGCGACGCGCGGAAGACGCAAGCTGAACATCGTGCCTCGCGGTCCGGAGGTTACCGCCAAGGTACCTTGGTGCCGCTCCACGATGCTGTAACAAAGCGCCAGCCCGAGCCCCGTTCCCTGCTCCTTGGTCGTGAAGAACGGCGTCCCGAGCTTCTCCAGCACATGGTCCGGAATGCCCGGTCCCTCGTCGATTACGTCGATGATCGCGGCTTCGCTGTCGGCGTGCGTGCGGATCGTCAAACAACCGCCGGCGTCCATCGCCTCCAGCCCGTTCTTCGCCAGGTTTAGAATCACCTGCCGCATCTCGTTCTCGTCCGCTCGCACGTACACGCCCTCCGACTCGCAGCGCACTTCGATGCTTTTCTCGGCCATGACCGCCACCGCCTGGAGCAGCGGCGAGACCGATTCGATAAGGGCTTGCGTGCGATGCAAGCCGAACTGACTTTCTTTATTGCCCGCGAGCGACAAATATTCGGTAATGATTTGATTCGCGCGCAGCAGCTCGGACAGCATCAGGTCGATATGCTCCGCCGGCAGCGGCGCCTCCGACTTTCGCCAAATTTGCAGGAAGCCTTGGATCGTCGTCATCGGATTGCGGATTTCGTGCGCGATGCCCGCCGCCATCTCCCCGATCAGGTTCAACCGATCGAGCCGGTTCAAGTGCTTCTGCAGCGCCACGCGTTCGGAAATGTCGGTGATGACGATCAGCTCGCACGGCTCGTCGTTTACCTCGAGCACCTGCGCCGACAGCAGCCCATGCCGCCGTTCCCCGCTCCGCGTCGTATACTCGATTTGCTTCGACCCGTCGTGCGGATCGGCTTCGCGGCGGTCGCTCTCGCGGATGCCGAGCGCCGCTTCCCCTAACGCGTTCATTCGTTCGACGTCGCAGCCCGTCACCTTCTCCCACGCGTCGTTGACGTCCAAATACGTTCCGTCGTGCAGACGGCGGATCGCGATCAGGTTCGGATTCGTGTAAAACACTGTGCGAAACCGCCGGTTGGAACGGTATATTTCTTGATTCGCTTCCCGGAGCTGCTTCGTACGTTCCTCGACGACCTGCTCCAGCACCTTCTGATGCTGCAGCAGTCTGCGCTCCGCGTCCGTCAGCCGGCGATTGACGAGCTCGATCTCCCGGTTGCGTTCTTGCAGGAGGGCGTTCTTGTGATTCAGCTCCCGCTGGTACCGGTACAGGCTGACGAAATTTTCGACCTTCCACCGCAGAATGTCCGGGTCGAACGGTTTGAATACGTAATCGATCGACCCTGACAAGTACCCTTGCTTCACGTTCGATTTCGACTTATACGTCGCCGTGATGAATATAATCGGGACATGGCGAAGCTCCTTGCGTTCGCGCATCAGCATCGCGGTTTCGTACCCGTCCATGCCGGGCATATGCACGTCCATGAGGATGAGCGCAAGCCGACGCAAGTCCGCCTGCAGCGCGTAACGCAGCGCATCCTCGCCCGACGGCTTGGCGATCAGCCGGTACGCGGGCGACGCCAAGCACGCTTCCAGCGCCAGCAAGTTTTCGGGCCGATCGTCGACCATTAGGATATCCACATTCTCCTCGAAGGACGCATCGGGTTCCCTCCGGAGGTGATCCCGCTCGTTCATGCTCAGCCCCCCACCTACAAAGCTCTATATAACCGCAGCGACTGATCCAGCTCCGACCACTCCAACGTGTTCAGCACGGCTTCCTTCACGCCGAGCCCCAGAATGCCGCCGGACGGCAGACTGTCGCGGAACAAGCGGAGCACTCGTTTCTGGAGCGCCGGATTGAAATAAATCAGCACGTTGCGGCACAAGATCAATTGAAATTCATTAAACGAATGATCCGTCGCCAGGTTGTGCCGGGCGAAGACGATATGCTTGCGGAGCGTCGGGTCGAAGCACGCTTCGTCGCCGGAGACGGAGTAGTATTCCGAAAACGGCTGCCGCCCCCCCGCGCGCAAGTAATTGCTCGTATACTGCTTCATGCGGGCGATCGGGTAGCGCCCCCCGCGGGCGGTCTCGAGCAAGCGCTCGTTCATGTCGGTCGCATAGATCGTCGCCCGGCCCTCGAGCCCTTCCTCCCGCAGCATGATCGCCATCGAATACGCCTCTTCCCCGGTGGAGCAGCCGGCATGCCAAATCCGAAAGCTCGGCAGCGATGCGAGCTCCGGCAGCACCCGTTCCCGGAGCGCGAGGAAGTAGGCCGGATCCCGGAACATCTCCGTCACCGGAATGCTGAAATCCTGCAGCAGCCTGCGCATCGCCCCGGCGTCGCGCAGCACCAAGGCCTGCAGCGCCGATAAGGTCGGGAGCCCTTCCGCCTGCATCCGCACTTTCGCCCGGCGGCAGATGGAGCCGAGCGCATAATGGCGGAAGTCGTACCCGTATATTCGGAAAATGCCCTCCAGCAGCAGTTCGATTTCCACCCGCTCCGTCTGCTGCTCCCGGTCCTCGGGCACTGCCGCGGACTCCGGGCGGCGTGCCCCGCTTCCGTCCTCCCCTCGGCTTGTCGCTTGCAAGTCGGCGGACGGCCCGTTCGGCCGGAGCCCGCTCATCGGTTCCGCTCCCCGGAATCGTCCAACCATACCCGGAGCAGCGAGAGCAGCTTGTCCAGCTTCACGGGCTTGCTTACATAATCGTTCGCGCCCGCTTCCAGGCACATATCCCGGTCTTCTTTCATCGCCTTGGCGGTCAGCGCGATCACCGGCAGCTTCGCGAAGCGCGCGTCCGCTCGGATGCGTCGCGTCGCCTCGTAGCCGTCCATCCCCGGCATCATCATATCCATCAGCACCAAGTCGATGTCCGGCTGCTCCTCGAGCGCCGCAAGCGCGCTGGCGCCGTCCTCCGCGTACGCGACTTCGTACCGCTGCTCCAGCAGCGCCGCCGTCAATGCGTATACATTCCGGATATCGTCGTCGACGAGCAATATTTTCCCGAAGGAAACATTGCCTCCGGCGTCGGCGGCAGCGCCCTGCGCCGCTTCGCCGCCGTCGTGCAGCAACGGCTGCTCGCTCGGCGCCAACGATTCGCCGGCGCCGATTCGCGCGCCGTCCGAGGGGCGCATCGGGATCGTCACCGTGAACGTGCTGCCGCGGCCCTCCTCGCTCTCGAGGCGAATCGTGCCGCCGAGCAGCCTCGACAGCTCCTTCGAGATGGACAAGCCGAGCCCCGTTCCGCCGTATTTGCGCGTCGTCTTCCCGTCCGCCTGCCGGAACGCCTCGAAGATCAACTCATGCTTCTCGGCCGGAATGCCGATGCCGGTATCCCGCACCTGGAACGCCACCCATACCGCACCCTCGGGCGCGGGCGTCTCCGAGGGCACGGGCATAGCTTCATAGATGCGCATAGCGATCGTGCCGGCGTCCGTAAATTTGAAGGCGTTCGAGAGCAAGTTGTTCACGATCTGCTGCAGCATCCGCGAATCGGTCAAGAGCGTCGCCTCCGCGACGCCGGGCTCCACGTCGACGTCGAACGCAAGCCCTTTCCGCTCCGCTACGCCGCGAAATTGCCGGGCGACGTCCGCCGCGAACGAGCCGAGCTCGATCGGCTCCTCCGACCGGGTCATCTGCCCTGCCTCGATCTTCGACAGGTCGAGCACGTCGTTAATCAGCGCGAGCAGCTCGTTGCCGGAAAACAAAATCGTTCTCGCGTATTCCCGCTGCTTGTCGGACATCGTACGCTCCGCGTCGTCGGCCAGCATCTGGGCCAAAATCAGCAAGCTGTTCAGCGGCGTGCGCAGCTCGTGCGAGATGTTCGCAAGAAATTCGGACTTAAATTGAGAGCTCGCCTGCAGCTCGACCGCCTTCGCCTCGAGCTCCGCCCGGATCTGCTCCAGCTCGTTGCCGCGCTGCTCCGAATAACGGAACTGCTCCGCGAGCTTCTCGTTCAGCGATCGCAGCTCTTCCTGCTGCTGCTGCAGCTCTTCGGATTGCGTCTGCAGCTCCTCGACGTAGGTCTGGGAGTCGGAGAGCAGGGCTTGTACCCGCACGTGGTACGAGATGCTCTGCAGCGACGCGCCGAGCGAGCCCGCCGCGAGCTCCTGCAGAAACTCCATCGCGCGCGGCTCGAACGGCGCGAAGGCGCCCAGCTCGAGCACCGCGACGACCGAGCCCTCGAAGCGGATCGGCAGCAGCAGCACGTAATTCGCATCGGCGTGGCCGAGGCCGGAGACGATGCGCAAATACCCCGGCGGCGCCTCGCGCATGATCGGCGCGCCGTCGGCCGCGCATTGCCCGACCAGCCCTTCGCCGTGCCGGAACGCGCATTCGACGACTTCGGACGTCGGGTCGAACGCGTACGCGGCGACCCGGACGAACCGGTCCGGGGCTTTCGTCGCGTCCGCGAAGTATAAGGCGCCGGCGGCCGCGCCGATCGCCGGCACGACGTGGCTGAGCAGCCGCTCGCCGAAGACGTCGACCGTCTTGGCGCCCTGGCAAGCGTTCATGGCGCCGGCGACGTTCGATTTCACCCAATTTTGGGCTTCCAGCCATCGATGGTGCGCCGCGTCTTGTTTCGCATGCGACTCCAAGGCGTCCGCCATGAGATTGTAGGATTTGACGATCGCACCCATCTCGTCGGCCGCCTCGAAACGCATCCGCGGCAGCTCCGATACGGTGGCAAGTTCCTGAATCCCGTTCATGACGTCCGAGATCGAGCGAATGCTGCGCAGCGTGCTCCGCACGACCCCAATTCCCGTCGCGCCGCAAAACAGCGCCGTCAGCGCGATGCCGATCCACATCAACGTCATCGCGATCCGATGCTGCCGCTCCGAATCCGCGACCTGTTCGATCATCAGCTGTTCTTGCAGCGCCGTGAAGTCGTCCAGCGCGGCCATCAGCTCGGCTTCTTTCGGCTGGATGATCGAGACGAGGAACGCTCTCGCCGCCTCGGTTTCGCCCGCCTCCGCCAACCGGATATATTTGTCGGTCTCCAATTCATATGAAGCGTACAGACGTCCTGCTTCCTCGTAGTAGGCTTTGCCCTGCGGCGTTTCGATCATGCCGGCCAATTCCCTGTGGATGCTCCGGAGCGTCTCCCGCCCCGCGGCGATCGTGCGCAGCGACTCCACCGGATCCTCGAAGAGCAGCAAATTCGGCAGCGCCTCGTTCATGCGCCCGACCGTAATTTGAATGTCGTGGGCGTATTGCACCTTCGTGTACAGGGAAGTCCCGATCCGCTCCGTGTTGTCGTACATCCCGGACATGATGTGAACGATCACGACCGAGAAGACGGCGATAAACGCAATGACCGACGCGAATCCCAAATAGATGCGTTGACGTATACTCAATCGCTTCGGCCTCCATTTGTAACGTTTTTCATATAAATAGCCTATCATATTTTTAGAGATTTTCGCTAAAAAAATAAAGAAGAGGGCTCACGGCCGCTCTTCTTCCAATCGGAACGCGAACCTCGCCAGCTCCGCGCCGTTCACGACGATCGCGGCCGCGTGCTCCCCCGGATAATGCTTGCGCGTCGTTCGGTCGCGCAGCGATTGCCGGAACGACAGCGCCGCCTCGCCGGGCGCGTACACCCGCTCGGACAGCTTGAACAGCTTGCGCGTCCGAGCGCCGCTCGCCTTTACGTATTCGATGGCGTACTCGATGCGGAGCCTTCGCGGACCGTCGCCGTCGACGCAAAGCCCGAACGTCGCGGACAGCTCGCCGCCCCACGGCACGACGGCGTTCGACGGCGCGAAGCCTTCGACCCGGACGCCGCCCGCGTCGCCGACGCCGAACAGCGCGAGCGCCTCTGG
>NZ_DASQMZ010000103.1:0-9958 GCF_035645235.1 Paenibacillus sp. | reverse complement strand
GAGAAGGCGTCGCCCGCCCCGCTGGAGTCCACGAGGCGCGTCGGGAAGGCCGGTTGATGGCCGGCGAGGCCGGAGGCGCGGTCGTAGAAGACGGAGCCTGCGGCGCCTTGCGTGACGACCAGAGCTCGCAGGCCGCGCGAGTCGGCGAACGAGCGGACGGCGTGCAGCCTTGCGTCGTTCGCGAGCCCGGACCAACCGTCGCCGCTTGCGGGACCTTCGTCCGCCCCGCGCAGTCGGTCGAATTCGATATGGTTGCAGACGAAGGCGTCCAGCTCCGCGAGCAACTCCGGATGGCGTGCCGCGACCTGCAGGTTGTGCGGCAAGCCGTATATGGGTAGGCCGCGGCATCGGGCGAGGGCGATCGCGGAGACCGATTCCGTCAGGTCGATCGAGAGCGCCACATGCGTCGCGCCGCGCAGCGCGTCCGCGCCGGCGTCGTCGAGCAGTCCGAGCAGGCCGTCGAAGTTCGGCTGGCGGGAGATCGACCCGGCGAGGTCGCCGTTCTCGTCTAGAATCGCGAGCCATAGTCCCATGCCGCGTTCGGCGGGACGTACGAAGTCGACGTCGACGCCTAGTGCGCGCAATCGGTCGACGGCCTCGCCGCCCAGCGCGCTATCGTCGACGGTCGCGACGAGCCGCGTCGGCGCGCCGAGCGACGCGAGATTGACGGCCACGTTGCGGCCGACGCCGCCGTGGACGAAGCGAACGTCGCCGACGTTTTTGCCTTGCGGGTCGTAAGCGAATGCCGCGTAGCCTTTCACATCCAGGAAGATATTGCCGATGACGGCGATGGTCATGACCGGGGAACTCCCTTTTCAACGAGTTGTTTCTGTATATTGTATCAAAAACTCGGAAAATGAACCGATCGACCGATAGGATTCGACCTATTTCATGGTACTATATAACTAATATGGAGATGATGACGCGGACATCGGCTCCGCCCCCCGGGGGCGGGCTTTGTTGTGCTCGGATGACGGTTGCCAAGCTGCATAATGTTCATAGGAAGTGAGGGATAAAATCATGTATGAGAAAATCCGGAAGTGGCTTCTTGCAGCGCTCTATGCGACGGCGGCGGTTGGCATCTTTGCGGCGCTTCCGAGCTCCCCCGCCTCGTCGGCAGGCGTTCCGGATTTGGCCGTGGACATCGTGCGCGCCAGCAACTACTTCTTGGGCGGTCAGCAATATACGCTCACGGTCCGCAACGTCGGGGATGGGCCGACGGACGGGACCGCTGTGACGGTGACGGTCGATTTGCCGACCGGCCTTTTGCTGAACTCGATTTCCGGGTCGGGTTGGACGTGTAACAACCTGACCGATACCTGTACGCGGTCGGACGTTCTTGCGGCGGGCGGCGTGTATCCGGTCATTACGGTGACGAGCGGCATCTCGCTGCTAGTTGACCCGTCGTTGACCGCGACTGCGACGGTCACCGGCGGCGGCGACGGCGGCGACGAGAGCGCGTATTCGGGCTTCGAGCTGCCGTCCGTTACGATTTCGCCGTCCGGCAGCGGCGGGGCGTGGGCGAAGACCGCTTCGGCGACGATCGACGTCACACAGCTGTCGCTCGGCTTGGGCCTGGATCCAGGGTTGTTCCGGTATATGTGGACGCAGTCGCCGACGCCGCCGGACGCGTCGGACCCGGGATGGTCGAGCTTCGCGGACGGCGAGTCGGTCACGCTGTCCGGCGAAGACGGCGCTTGGTATTTGCATGCGGTCGCGGGCGATGTCGCCGGGAACCTTCTCACGGTCAGCACCGATGCGTTCTTCTTGGATAATACGGCGCCTTTGCCGGCTGTGCCGCAGTTCGTTACCGATCTTGGCGGGACGTATTCGGTCGCGTCCTGGACGAACAGGACGGTGCTGGTCGACTGGGGGGCAGCCGACACCGGGGGCAGCGGCGTGAGTACGCTGGAATATTCGCTGGACGGGAAACAGACGTGGTGGCCGGTCAGCGGGTTTACCCTCACCGAAGGCATGCATGCAGTCTTCTTCCGCGCTACGGACGCGGTCGGAAACTACGCGGATACGACGGCTTATAACATTTATATCGATATGACGCCGCCGGAGCTGGATGTAACGCTCACGTCAGGCGAGGGAGATACGTATGTTAGCGATACTTGGGTGCAGGAAACCGTCACCCTCGCGGCTTCGGCGGTCGACCTGACGACCCACGTCCCGGCCGCCGACTTCGAATACAGCGTCGACGGGGGGGAGACGTTTTCAGACCTGACGGGCGATTTGACGTTCGCGACCTCGGGCGTCCGGAATGTCGTCGTGCGCGCGAAAGACGTCGCGGGCAACCTCGCGACTTTCGCTTCGGTGGTGAAGGTCGACAAGACGGCGCCGACGCTTACATACGTCATGGAGAAGACGAACGGACAGGATTATACGCCGGGCACGAAGAGCAATCAAGCGGTACGCTTCCGCTCGCTCGCCGCGAACGATGTGCATAGCGGCATCGCGTACGTGCAATATTCGTTGAACGGCGGCGGCTCGTGGCTGCCGATCGGTTCGTTCACTTCGATCCATGCGAACGGCAACTTCGATTTGCGCATCCGGGCGTACGACTTGGTCGGGAACGTATACGATACCTCCACGGCCGTCGAGGTCGAGATCTTGACGCCGGTCATCGCGCTGACGCCGTCGGCCGGTCCGTCGAACGTCGGCATCCATGTCACCGCGGGGGTCAGCAACGTCGCGGACGGTTTGGTGACGACGAAGTGGGCCGCCGGCGTGCGGGACGCGGCGTATTTCGCGACCGAGGGGACAGGGTTTACGGGCGTGTTCCTCGCGACCGAGAACGGCGTCTATACCGTCTACGCGCGAGACTCGATCGGCAACGAAGGGGTACAGACGATAACGATCGACCGCGTCGTTCGCACCCCGCCGACGTTAGCGCTGACCGTCTCGCCGGAGGCGGCGACGAACGAAAGCGTCGCCGTCCATGTTGGGGCAGCCGTGTACGGAGAGGAGGTCGGCAATGCGCTGCAAGTCGTGAAGTGGGAGGAAGGCGACATCGCCGATCCGGAGCACTTCGCCTCCGCCGGGGACGATATTACATCATCGTTAAGCTTTCAGGTGAGCGCGAACGGGACGTATACGGTGTACGCGAAGGACCTCGCGGGCAACGAGACGCTGACGACGGTGAACGTGACGAACATCGACGTCGTGACGCCGTCCGTTACCGTAGACGTCGCCCCCGGCGCGCCGACGAACGGACCGGTGACGGCGACGGTGACGGCGACGGTGTACGGCGAGTCGAACGGAATCGAGTGGCTGCGCTGGGAGCAGGACGGCGGCGAGTCGTCTGATCTGCTCTTCGAGGAAGTCGAGGACGGCGATCCCGACAGGAGAACCTACCTTGCGACGGCGGTTGCGACGACGAACGGAACGTACGCGGTTACCGTAAGGGACACGTTCGGCAACGAGAAGACGCAGACGGTCGGCATCGGGAACATTTTGACGACGCCGCCGATCGTGACGTTGACGGCTTTCCCGGCGCCGCCGGAGACGACGGAAGGCAGCGTGAACGTCTTCGTCTCGGCGGCGGCGGTCGGTTCGATGAACGGCATCGCCGTGCTGAAGTGGGCGCCGGGTCTGTATACGGTTAGCGACTTCGACACGGTGGAGGGGTACGTCTCAACGGTCGACGCGTTCGCGATTACGGCGGAGGCGAACGGATGGTTTACGGTGTTCGCGGAGGACCTCGCCGGCAACCGTGCGGCGGCGTCCATCGAGGTGACGAACATTGTGTCGGTGCCGCCGGAGGCGTCTCCGACGCTGCGTTACGCCGTCGCTTACGCACATGGAGACGACAGTGTCGTTAAGCTGGTGTTCGACCGTCCGCTCGAAAAGACGAGGACGCTCGACGCTGCCGCGTTCTCGTTCGCCGGCGTGAATGCGTCGGCGGCGATGGCGGGCTACGACGCTGCAGACCCCCGCGCGGTATGGGTGGCGTTGGCCGCGACCGACGAATCGTCCGCGATCGTCTGGAGCTCGGGCGCTTCGCTCTCGCTCGGCGCGGGCGCGGTGCGCTCGGCGGCGGGCGGCCTGAACGAAGTGCTCGCCGGCTTCCGCATCGTGACGCCAGCGGCTGTCTCGGCGGCGAAGGCCGCGATCGATCCGTCGGGCGGAGGCGTCGGGATGGCGCAGCTAGTCGCTTACCTGCGTCAGGTCGGACCGATCGATCTGGACGGCGACGGCTACGCCGACCGCAGGGACCTCGAGATACTCCTGAGCTTCCTTCCGGCCATCTCGTTCGCGGCGCACGAAGAATAGAAAAGGTTCCGACCCTCTCGCTTGGCGAGGGGGTCGGTTTCGTTTTCTGGGATAAATTGATTTCCTGCCCCGACCCCCACATAACGGACAGCCTGCCCGAACGTTATGGACATCAAGAGAACATACATATCAGGGAGGATGATTTCGATGGAACGGAACCATTGGACGAAAAAGACGGCATTGCTCGCGATGAGCGCATTGGTGGCCAGCATGAGCCTTGGCATGGCGGCGGCGGGCGCTGCGGAAAGCAAGGGCAAGAGCGAGACGAAGGCGAAGGCGGAGACGAAAGCCGAAGCGAAGGCGAAGGTGGAGCTCGAGGCGGAAGTCGAGTCGGAGGCCAGCGTGACGGGAGACGTCTACGGCGACGACACAGGCGGCAAGCACGGCGGCGGCAAAACGCACGGACTGGAGAAGGCGCTTGTGAAGCTGCAGTTGAAGGAAAATGCGGCGGCGGAGGTCGTGCTTGAGATTTTAGCCGACCGTTCGGTGGACGCGGCGGCGCTCGCGGCGGCGCTCGAGGCGGAAGGCGAGCTGGAGGCCGCGGTCGCGGCGCAGCAGGAGGCGGCGGTTGCGGCTCCGACGGACACGAAGCTGGTGAAGAAGCTGGCGAAGCTGCTGGTGAAGGCGGGCCGCACGGAGCTGAAAGCGTTCGTCAACGGCAAGCAGCCGGAGTTTGACGTGAAACCGTTCACGAAGAACGGTCGCACGCTGGTGCCGTTCCGCGCGATTTCGGCGGCGCTGCAGGCGGAAGTCAGCTTCGACGACGCGACGCGTACGGTGACGGTCGTGCGCGGCGACGTGACGGTGAAGCTGACGCTCGGCAGCGATACGGCGTACGTGAACGGCGTCGCGGTGAAGCTGGACGTCGCGGCGGAGTCCGTGAACGGCCGAACGGTCATCCCGTTGCGTTTCCTGAGCGAAGCGTTCGGCGCGACGGTCGACTTCGACGCGGAGACGCAGAGCGTCATTATAACGGAGACGGAGACGACGGCGGCGGTCGAGGCGGAATAACAAAAACTATACTTTACCAACCGTAATGCGAACTTATGCATTACGGTTTTTTTTTACAGATTATTAATGATTAAATGAATAGGTTTAACCCAATTTCAACCTTGAACTGGTATACTTAATATCTATTACCGATAGGAAACGAGGGAGAATGGGATTAATGAGACGTATGGAGTTTCGACGATGGGTAACGGTGGCGTTGTCTTGGTGCCTGATGATTAGCGTGATCGTTCCGCCCGGAACCGCGTTCGCGGTCGATGAAGAAGTTGGCGCGGCCTCCGTCGTTAAGGTGGAGGGAGGCGCCTCTTTCA
The DNA here is from genome assembly GCF_035645235.1 of Paenibacillus sp. GTDB lineage: Bacteria > Bacillota > Bacilli > Paenibacillales > YIM-B00363 > Paenibacillus_AE. The sequence goes on along the minus strand of NZ_DASQMZ010000103.1, from coordinate 4,361 downwards.
CGACTGCTCTGCTGGAGGACGGCACGGTGTGGGCTTGGGGGAATAACTCCTCCTATCAGTTAGGGACGGGAGATACGACGTCTTCGAAATATTTCCGCCAAGTTACGATCGGCGCGGAGACTCCGTTGCCCGAAGCCGAGGACATCGAGGTCGGCGAAGCCTTCGCGCTTGCTCGAACGGTTACCGGAAGCGTATACGCTTGGGGTACGATAGACTCATACCCGTTGCTCTCATTTTCCACTCCTTCGGAAGTCGAACTCCCTACAGGTGTAACGGTGAAATCCATCTCTGCAGGGAAAAATTTCGCTTTGGCACTCGATACGGAAGGATTTGTTTGGGCCTGGGGTAACGATTCGTATGGACAACTCGGACAAGCTGCCTGGACGACTCAAGCGGCAACGCCCCTGAAGGTAAAGACGGGGGCCGGAGAGTCGGACTATCTTAGCGACGTCGTCGAGATTGCGGCAGGCTTCTCCCATGCGATGGCGTTAAAGGAAGACGGTACGGTCTGGACTTGGGGGCAAAACATCTCCGGACAACTTGGTCACTCTACCGGGGTATCCGATGTGAACGTCGCTACCCAGGTGCCGGGTCTTACCGGCGTAACGCATATCTATTCAGGTCCGAATGCGCAAGCCTCTTTCGCGACGACTGCAACAGACGTATATGCTTGGGGGAGAAACGCTACGGAAGGCGAGCTTGGCTTCGAGGATGGTAACCACGTGAATCAGCCCACGCCGAAAATTGTGCCCAAGTTTCAAAATAACCTCCCCGTTTCTATCCATCCGGTTAATTACGTGACGCTTGCGCTTCAGCAGGACGGCCGGGTCATCGGTGTGGGCTATGACCCATGGGAAGATCTGCTTGGTCTAGATGAATCTAATTACGAAATCAACTATAGCAACACCTTCGTCGAGATTAATAATTTAGAAGAAGTCCAAGTCCTTTACACAGGGTTTTCGAACGCTTTCGCCATGAATGCAGACGGGTCCGTGTGGGGTTGGGGTAAGAACAATACCGGTAACGCCGAATACTTGCTCGGCGCTTTCCAAGAGGCATGGTCGCCTGTTCCGACGCCGGTGAAACAAAGCGAGATCAAAGCTTACGATCTTTCGCCCAAGCCGGTGGAGAACGTGCAAGTCACCGTAGAGCGGGACACGATCGAGGTCAGTTTCGATGAACCGTTATTTTCGGAGCATCAGTCTATCGAAATGGAGGTGTTTTATAACGGTAATACCGAATCCCCGGAGTTCATCCAGACGAGAGATGCCGGCGATAACCAGTTCGATTTAGCCGAACTCGAGCCGGGAGATTACATCATCCGGTTGTACACGAAGCGGGAGGACACGGTTTCCGCTTTCGTTGATACGGTCGCGACCGTGGCCGAACCCGGAGCGACGCTGACGGTGACGGCGGAATACCCTGACGGTGAAGAAGTGAACTATGGGTATTTGACGCTTTACCAGGGCGAATCCATCGTCGACACGGCCGAATTTGGCGAGGGAGGGCAAGCGACATTTACCACCTATCCCGGGATGGTCGAGCTTCAACTATCTATGGGGGAAGGGTCGATGTGGTACCACGATGTTGAGAAATTGGTATATTTACTGAGAGGGCGAGAACGCCGTACATCTCTACCTTCATGACAGCTACCTTCCTCATCCGGAGGAGGTCATGGTAAGCGATTACGATGCAGGCGATGTCGATGGCGTATTCTCGGGGACGGTTGAATGGTACAATTCCTTCTCTGATGTAATAACCTATGATGCGTTCAGACTTTATTTTGAAAATGACGCCGGCGAGCTGAAAGGCCTCGCTTCTCCGAATGATATTTCGGCAGCGTCAGAGGAGTATTCCGTCACGATCACCGATAAAGTGATTACCGATGAGACAAGGATACGCTTTTACACCGTGACCGGCGGTGTTGAGAGTAGAACGAACTTGTTCGTCCCCCTTTGGGATATGGGGCCCGAGGCCATTCTACAGGCCGCGCACATGGTAGACCGGGATCCGGAACGGGATAGTTACGATCCTATTGCAGCCTTCGATCCGGTCGCTCGAACGGGTCCGGCGAAAAAATACGGAATCGTGGGTCAATCCGAGTATGACCTAGACGTCTTTGCCACCGCCCCTATAAATCAAAGCAACTATGAATTGCAATTCCCTTACGATCCAAGCAACGGGGTCCTGCTATACGTTGTCGTCCTTCTGGGGGAGAAAGATATCCCTTCGCCTTGGGGAGCCCCGATTCGGGTCGTCGATAACGTGAGAGGGACGACAACCGAACCGTTCGTCATCGAGCCGGAGGGGGAGTCGCCGTCTTACGTCACATTCCTTGATGGCGATGAGGATGTAACGGAAATAGGAGGCATTCTTCGCTGGGAGACGACGGAGCCGTTCGGAAGCGCGGAAATTTTATTTGCGAATGACGCGGGTACGCTCTGGACGAATCCGTTGCTTAGCGTAAAGTCGTTCTTCTGGTTGTCTTTACCCGTGGAAGAATCCTACGAAGGAGACGAGGAATACGGTTTATATCATACTTCGGTTATGATTCCGATGCATACGCCAATTCCCGCCGGCGCGACCCGTATCGCAATTTATGATCGGGAATCGAACGGCCCGCCGTCCTATCTGTCCCTGGGGCTGGCGCCGGTCATCGTCTCCACAACCGCAGGCGTGATTGTGGAGGATGGGGTGTCCTATATCCCTAGAGGGACGAACTTGCAGCACTGGTTCGACACGGTAGAGGTGACGCACGGGGCGACAAAACAATTGCTTTACAAAGAAGACATGACGCCGGTCACCATATCCTCCGTTATGTTAGTGAAGGATGATTACGTCCTTCGCGTCTCCTTGGGAGGCGTTCATTCCGACTTTGCCGTACGCACATTGAGCGGGGCGTTGAAGCCGTCGGGTGACGAAACGAGCATCCAGTTGAGCGATGTCGTTTCCTATTTGCAACTACTGCAGACGGATGTGAATGGGGATCATGTGTACGATCATAACGATATTTTATCCCTTCTGAAGGAGATTTCTCCTGCGGTCGTGGAAGAAGTCCATCTGCCGCCATTGTTATAAATGCAACCAGGCCTCCCGGAACTTTACGTTTCGGGAGCTTTTACATCCGAGTGTCGCATCTTGTAGAATTTTTTCGCTATTTGCAAAATTACTATTGTCACAAACTGGTTATTCCACTATAATAGGACACACGACCCACTAGTTGACGCGCGTGTAATCCTGTTGACAGAAGGGGGGTAAGTAATGTATGGAGATGTCCGAGGCGCTGACGAAGCAATTGAATATGGTGTTCGGGAAGTTGAGCGAGGAGCTTTCGAACTTGTCTTCCGGCATCGTCTTCGTTCAAATCCGCAATAACGTCATCGGGAAGTTCGGCATTCGCCATGACCCGTTCGAGACGAGCAAGACGAGGCCGTTCCAAGGAACGAGCGGTTTGACCGAAGCGCAGCGGAACGATTTTCGACGGATGGCGATTCAGGCGTTGAGTCACAAAGTCGGCTGGACGCATGGCGAAATTCAATTCGAGTTCGCCGTACGGCAAGGCAAGCTGCGGCTTAGCATTACGTTCGAATCGAATTACAATATGTCCAGTCTGTTGCCGAAGTTCGATTTGGGCGGCGGCTGGGGCGCCGGCGAGGTGGAAGGTGCATAGCCGAGACGGCGCGTTACCAATTACATAGCGATTTGGCGAATGTCAAGGCAAACCCGCTGAAAGGCGGGGACGCAAAGCTATAGGGGCTACGCTCGCGAGAGCATGCCAGCCAGCTGCCGCAAATCGAGCCGATGATGAACTGGCGTACGAAGCACGTACCGGCTCACTTGCAGCGCTTGGCTGCGGGTGGGCTTTTCATTTTCCGGGAAGAAGGGGTTGCGGATGATGTTTAAGACGGTATGTATTCTTCTGCTGACGTCGATGTTCGCGCACTACGGGCAACCTGTCGAGTTGGGGCAAGCGGCGGACCGGTTCGCCTGGGCGAAGCCGGCCGTGCAGCCGGTGCAGCCGGGGGATGCCGGCCCCGAGCGGGGCGGGGAATACGCCACGAGCAAGGGCGTGCTGGAGCGGAGCCTTCGATTGCGGTCGCGGCTGAATACGCATTTGCTCATGTTGAAGTTTAAGCTGGCGCGCGGAGGCGAATAGCGAGCCGCATGATACGAAAATAGAAGATTTGTGGCGAAGCACGCCCCTGTTCCTCCTTCGGGAGTGGTCAAGACCCATTTTTGTGGACAGTTAAATAACACCCTATGCAGCGAACTGGCACCTGTACTTCACAGGTGTCAGTTTTTTCAACTTTCTTTGAGGTCGTTCGTGGTTATAAAAGTGAATGTATGCCTCAATTCGCCTT
>NZ_DASQMZ010000102.1:0-27848 GCF_035645235.1 Paenibacillus sp. | reverse complement strand
GGCCGGGTAGCGGCTTGCCTCTTCGTTTTTCGAAGCGCGTCAGTTCGTGAATCGGTGTTTCCCCGGTCCGACCTCGATCCGCTTCGGCTCCGCGCCGTCGACCGGACGCGGCAGCCGGACGACCGCCGTCGCTCCTTGGGGGATCTCGATCTCAAGCGTTACGCGCCCGCTCTCTTTCCGCCAAGCCGAAACGAGGCGGCCGCGCACCGTGTCGATCGCCGCCTCGACCCAGTCGAGCTTCGCCGGCACGCTCGGCGCGATCTCGACTTTCGCGTAGCCCGGCTCCAGCGGACGAATCCCCGCCAGCCTTGTGTAGAACGAAGCGCCGATGCCCGCGAACATCGCGTGATCGTGCGAATGCATGCCCCCCTTAAAGCTCCATTGCTCCCAGAGGGTCGTCGCCCCTTGCTCGATCTGATAGCCGAAGCTCGGGTAATCGGTGCGGGTGAGCAGCTCGTACGCCAAGTCGATCCGTCCGCCGTCGGCCAAGACGTCCATCAGGTACCGCGTGCCGTAGATGCCTGTATCCAGACGGTTCCCCTTCGCCGCGATCGCGTCAATGAGCCGGTCGAACGCTTCGCCCGCCGCCTCTTCGAACGCCAAGCCGTACGCGAGCGGCAGCAGCTGCGCCGTCTGGGTGCCGTCGCCGTAGACGCCGTTCCCTCGGTAGAAGCGGTCGTGGGAGGCGCGGCGGATCTCGTTCGCGTGCGCTTCGTAGCGCGCTTGCTCCTCCGCGCGGCCGAGCGCCCCGGCCGCCTCGGCGACGACCGCGGTTTGCCGATAATAGAGCGCCGTGTTGACGATCGCGACCTCGCGGAAGTAGTTTTCCCAACCGTCGTCGTTCGGCGGACACCAATCGCCGAAGCCTTCCGTCACGATGCCGTCCGGCCACTTGGCGGCCAGATGATCGATATAGCTCTTCATGGATGCATACTGCTTCCCGAGCGTGTCCGCATCGCCGTAATGCCGATACAGATGCCAAGGCAGCGTCACCTTGTCGCCGCTCCAATCCGGGTTCGACAGGCTGTCTTCGACGTCGCCGAGCCACTTTCGATAATAGTCCCGCATGCCGAAATTCAGCATCGCCGTCTCCTCGACGACCGCGGAATCCATCATGCACGGCGTCCGCTCGTCGCGCTGGCAGCAATCCGTCGGGATCGTGACCAAGTTGTTCAGGATCGACCACCGCAGATTGCTTTGGATGCGTTCGACGAGCGGGTCGGCGCAGCGGAACGATCCGTCGATCGTCACGTCCGCGCGAATCGGCACCGCTTCGATGCGGAGCGTCTGCGCCTCGATGGGGTCGCCGCTCGCCTCGACGTATCGGAAGCCATGGTACGTAAACCGCGGCTCGTACGTCTCGATGCCTTGCCCGTGCAGGATGTACACGTCCGTCGCCCGCGCGTTCCGGTTCGTCCACGGGTCGATGTTGCCCTCGGCGTCGATCAGCTCGCTGTATCTTAGCGTCAGGCGGTTTCCTGCGGCGCCTTCGACGCGCACGCGGGCCCAGCCCGCGATATTTTGGCCGAAGTCGTAGACGGCGACGCCCGGGCGCGGACGCAGGACGCGCGTCGGCGCGAGAGGCTCGAAGGCGCGGACCGGCGGCTGCTCGTTCCGCTCCGGGACGCCTTCCGGCGCCGGGGCGAGGATCGCCGGAGACCAGTCCGCGGCCGCCGGCTCGTAGGCGTACGTGTCCCAGCCCTCGAGCGCCGACGCCCGCCGGCCGTCGAACGTCTCGCCGTCGTAGATGTCGTTCATCAGCAGCGGACTGTCCGCCGTCAGCCACGTCTCGTCCGTTCCGATCCGGAGCGCGGAGCCGTCCGCCAGCGTCATGTCCAACTGCAGCAAGGCCGCTTTCTCCCGCTTCCACTTCCAGCCCCATCGGGAGTAGTTCATGTTATACCCGTTGCCGAGCCACAGCCCGATCGCGTTGCCCCCTTGCCGCAGCGCCGACGTCGCGTCATACTCGTCGTACAGCATTCTGCGGCCATAAGGCGTATTGGCAGGCGCGAGCACGCGATCGTCCAGCTTGCGCCCGTTGACGCGCAGCTCGTACCAGCCCGCCGCATAGACGCGAACCGTCGCGCGGACGACGTCCGACGGCGCGACGAACGCCCGGCGGAACAACGGGCTGTCCGCGGATACGGGCGCTTCGCAGAGGGCGAGGATCCCCTCCTCGAGCCGAAGGCCGCTGCCCGTCGCGTCGACGGCGCCGGCGGTGAACTGCAAGCAGCTCGGGTCGTAAAACCGATTCACGTACAGCGCGCGGCCGTCTTCGGCGAAGACGCGAAGCTCGCGGAACACCGCTCGCCCGCGTTCGCCGGTTCGGAATCCGATCGTTCCCGGCGGCACCTCGGACGCGGGCGCGGTTGCCGTCAACGCCAATCGCCCGTTCACATACAGCCTTAAGGCGTCGCCTTCGTGCGCGATGCGCGCCGCCGCCCGGGCGGGCGCGGCGGCGAGCTCGGGCGCCGCCGCGCGGCCGCGCTCCGTCCGCGCGCCGTCCTCGACGGAATAGAAGGCTGCTTCGCCTTCCGCCGCGCGGAGCTCGCAGCCCCAATAGCGCCGGTCGTCCCTGACGCCGAACAATACATGCGCTTCTCCGGCTTCGATCGCGACGTCGGTCTCGAGCGCGATGCGGCTCCAAGCGCGATGGTCCGGCTGCGCCTTCGCGATCCAGCGGGCGTCCCAGCCCGCCGTTCGGTCATGCTCGGCACGTCCGTTATGGTTTGCGTAATTTGCGTTCGTCAAAGTCGCTGATCTCCTCTCGTGCGCGTACCGCGAGTCTCCGCCTGCCGATTACGCCGACGGCGCCGTCCGCGGCGCGTTCCAGGCGCAGAGCGTCAGCGCGCCGAGCGCGGCGGCCTCGCCCGCCTCGAAGCCGATCCGACGCTCCTCGCCCGGCTCCAAACCGAAATCGTTGTCGTCCAAGTAGCAGTCCCAGTCGTCGGGGAACCCTTCCACCGTAACGCGCACCGCGGGCACCGAGCCGACGTTCCGGACGCGGATCGCGCCGCGGCTCCCTTCGCGCTCGATCGACCACTCTAGCCGGGTTTCCGGCAGGCGCCGCAGCGGCGCGTCCTCCAGATTCGCGTACAGCGCGAACGCCTTCGCCGCCTCTTCCCCGGGATATTCGTTGTCGTTATGCGTATGGCTCCGCTCGAACGCAAGCAGCACCTCGCTCTTCGGCTGGGCATTGAACCAATACCACTGGTCCGAGACGAGCGAGCCGTCCGCCGTCCGCAGCGCGACCGCGAGCAGGAACGGTTGAATCGCTTCGGCGCCCGGAAGCGCGAGCGAAAGCTCGCCAAGCGCGACCGTGCGGTTCGCCTCCAGCGTCAAGCCGTCGTACCGCTTCGTCGCCAGCGCTTCGAGCGAGCTCCCGTATACCGTCGCCGATACGCTCGCGCCCGTCAGCGGGAACGACGTGTCGTTGGCGACGTGCAGCGCCGCAGCGAACGTCTCGCCTGCCCGCCACCCCTCGTACCGCTCGAAGGTCGCGAACGCGGCGCGCGGCCGGCACACTTGGAGCGCCCGGTAATAGCTCAGCTTCGGCGTTCCGTAGAAGTCGACGACCGCCCAGGAGTGGCCCGGGAACAGATCGGAAAATTTGTAAAACCAAAAGCCCGTCTTCGTCTTGCCGGCGCCGGCGCGCTGCACGTCCGCGGTGAAGCGGATCGACTCGCCCTGCGCGGTTTGCGAATAAGCGATATATTCCTCCCAGCCGCGGATCGGACCGTAGGCGCCGTATCGCATCGCCTTAATCGGATCCTTCAAGCTGAACTGATGGAAGTGAGCCAGCCACCCGCGGCTCTCCTCCGTCGGCGGCCACTCGGCGAGCGCTTCCTCCGGCATGTACCGCAAGACGGACGACCGGTTCGTCATGCTCGGAATGCCGTATTCCCCGTAGAAGACGGACGGCATCGCGAGCGTCGCCGCGTCGAGAGGCTCCCCAAAGTGGTAGACGTGCCAATTATGCACGCTGCCGCCCCACGGGTCGGTGCGATGATACGGCCGCGACGGATCGAAGCCGCGGCACCGGCGTCCGACGAGGAACAACCCCTCGTCCGCGCCGCCGTGCGGCCCGTTTTCGTTGCCGCCGCCCCACATGACGAGCGAAGGATGGTTGCGCAGACGCTTTACATTCGCCGTGACTTGACGGTCGAGCACGCCGAGGTCCGTGTGCGGCGAATCGATCGGTCCCCAGCACAGCGGGAATTCCTGATACACCATAATGCCCTTCTCGTCGCACAGGCGGTAGAAGATATCCGACTCGACGATTCCGCCTCCCCAGGCGCGCAGCATTTGCACGTTGCCGCGCCGCGCCAGCTCGAGCATCCGCTCGTATTTCGCTTCGTCCTGCTCGAGCATCGGATCCGGCCAGCACCAGTTCGCGCCCTTGATAAACATCGGCACGCCGTTGACGACGAATTGCCAGCGGTAATCGGTCTCCTGCGGCGTATCGTCGAGCGGCAGCATCTTGATCGTCCGCACCCCGAAGTCGGCGGAGACGCCGGCCGCATCGATCGGCCCCTCGGCCGCGTCGGCCGCGCGCGCGCCGAGCGTCAGCGTGTACAGCGACGGATCGCCGTATCCGACCGGCCACCAGAGCGCAGGATTCGGGAGCGCCACCTCGGTGCGGAACCGATTGCGCCCGTACGCGACGTCGACCTCGTTGCGAAAGCGTACGACGTCGCCCGACGCGTCTCCCTTCCCTCGAATTTCGCCTTCGATAACGATCGCGGCGCGTTCCGCCAGCGCGCTCGTCAGCGTATATTCGATCACGAGCTTCGCTTCGCCCGCGTCGATCGACCGCGTCGCGACGAACGGGTCGACGACGGCGACGTCCGGCTCCGCGCGTACCCAGACGTCTTTCCAAATGCCTAAAGAAATCAGATGCCCGTAGTGCCAGCCGAAGCCCGGACTGCCCTTAAGATACCCGTTCCACGATTCCGGCGCCTGATCGATGCGGACGACGAGCTCGTTCGGCGCATCGAACCTGGCAAGTCCCGTAATATCAAGCTCGGGACCTCCGAACATCCCCTTATGATGGCCGAGCGACGCCCCGTTCAGGAACACCGTCCCGGAATAGTCGATGCCGTCGAACCGAAGCGTGAGCCGCTTGCCGCGCCACGGCGCCGGCAAATCGAACGACTTGGCGAACCACCAATCCTGCCGCTCGACGCGCGTCCGACGGAACCAGACCGGCCGCTCCTTCGGCTCGCCGTGCGTGTCCAGCTCGTCGATCGTATTCGTGTTCCAATGCGGATCTTCCAGCTTGCCGAGCGTCACGAGCGCTTTCTGCACCGTCGTCGGCACCTGCACCTCGTCCCAGTCTCCGCGCTCGGCGCCCGGAGCGTACCACTTCTCCGCCATCCCCAGGCTGTCCTTGCCCCTGCGGCCGAACCAGCCCGTCGACGGCGCGGGATCGCCCGGATCGGCCGGATCGGCGCCCTTCATCCGCCATACGCCGGAGAGGCACAGCGCCTCCGGTTCGCCGGCGGACGCCGGCCCTTCGGACGGCAGCGCCGCCGCCGCTCGGTACGGCAAGCGGCTCTCCGCCTCGATCGCCGCATCGCCGTGCAGCGAGGACCGGCGGTACGCTTCGTCCTGCGCTTCGTCAAGATAGCGCTTCCCCGCGATCGGTCGGTAATACGAAATATCCAAAGAAGAATTCGTCATGATAAAGTCCTCTTTTCGCATAATGAAATTCGTCGTTACTGTCATTATCGAACGATTCCTTTTCGAAGTCAATTATATTTTATTGTTTTATATCGTTTGTTGTTAACGGTGACGTGTTCGGCATTCTCTCAACAGAAAGACTCGTCGCCTCGGAACGACCGTCAGCTTCGCAACCCCCTATTCCCCGAAAACGAACCCTCCCCCGGCAAGCACATCCTGCCATGTGCAATCATTTTATTGTTTTATTGCTACGTTCGATAACATAAGTTAATATTTAGTTGAATTTGATACCATACAACAATAAAAAGGAGATACTCCGCCATGGCATCCCCCGTATTATGCGCAAGCGCCTACATTTGTCAAATCGGATTTATCGTGAAGGACGCGGAAGCGGCGAGCCGCGCGTACGCCGACTTCTTCGGTTTGCCGGATCCGTTCGTCGTCTGGACGGACCCCGTCGAGCAGACGCAGATGACTTACCGCGGGACGCTCGCCTCGGGCCGCGCAAAACTCGCCTTTTTAAATCTTCCGCAGCTGCAGCTGGAATTCATCCAGCCCGACGATGGCGACAGCGGCTGGAAGGATTTTCTTGACGCCGAAGGCGAAGGCTTTCACCATTTCGCCGTGAAGGTGAAGGACATGGCCGGCACGCTGGCCGCCTTGCGGGAGCGCGGGTACGCCGCGGAGCAAACCGGGGAATTTACGGGCGGGCGCTATGCGTGCCTCGACTCGCGCGAGACGCTGAAGACGGTGCTCGAGTTGCTCGAGGAGGACGGAAACCCGCTGCCCGTCGTCCCCGAAGGCGGCTTCGCCGTCGGTCCGGCGCCGCGGGATTCGCAGAGCGCGGTCGGCACGAAGCGCGTCGTCCATCTCGGCTTCCTGACGAAGGACGCGGCCGCCGTCGCGAACGCGTACGCCGAGCTGTTCGGCGCCCGCACCTGGTCGTTCGAGACCGACGGGTACGACCGCGCGAACACGACGTATCTTGGGCGGCCGGCCGAAGGACGCGCCCGCATTCACCTTGTCGACATGGGCCCCCTGCAGCTGGAATTCATTCAACCGGACGGGGCGGACAGCGTGTGGCGCGCCGACCTCGACCGCAAGGGCGAAGGCTTCCACCATCTTGCGTTCGACTTCGTCGAAGATTTGGACGGCACCTGCGCGTCGCTCGCCTCGCTCGGCATCCCGCTCACGCAACGGGGCTCGTTCGACGGCGGCGCGTACGTCTACGTCGACGCGTCCGCAAAGCTCAAGACGAACCTGGAGCTGCTCGCGCGATGGTAGGGCCGGAAGGAAAGGTTTCGGGATGCCGCGTCGTCTTCCCCGCACGCGAGCAAGCCGCGCTCGAGCCATACGAGCCGGATCGGCGCCCGCTCGGAGACGATGAAGTCGAGGGCGTGACGGTTACGAGCCTCGTCAGCTCCGGCACCGAGCTCGCTCTCTTCAAAAACCCGCCCGCGCTGCCGTGGGTTCCGGGCTACGCCGCCGTCTTCCGCGTCTCTGCGGTCGGCCGCGCCGTGAAGGACGTCGCCCCCGGCGACTACGCGTTCTGCCTCGGCGCCCATCAGTCGCGCCAGCGGTTCGCCCGCAAGGACATCGTGCCGCTGCCCCCAGGCCTCGCCGTCGAGAAAGCGCCGTTCGCCCGCATGGCCAACATGGCGATGAGCGCGATCGCGACGACGGCGGCGCGGCCGCCGCAGCGCGTCTTCGTCAATGGCCTCGGCCTGATCGGCAACCTGACGGCGCAAGCCGTAGCCGCCTGCGGCTACGAGACGCTTGCCGGCGATCCGTCGGAGGCGCGCCGACGGCACCTCGATACGTTCAACGTCGCGGCGACGTACGCCGCTGTCCCGGAGACGGACGAGGCCGTCGCGGGCCGGGTGGCGTTGTTTATCGACTGTACGGGCAAAGAGCAGGATGCGCTCGCCGGCTGCCGCTTGGTCGCCAAAGGCGGCGAGGTCGTCCTGACCGGCGTCCCTTGGTCGCAGCGGAGCGAGCACACGGCGCACGACGTCATGAGCGTCGTCTTCCACCGTTATGTAAGGCTGCGCAGCGGCTGGGAATGGGAGCTGCCGCTCTACGCAGGTGACGCCGGCGAACCGAGCATCTACGGCAACCTGGCGACCGCCCTGCGGTGGCTTGCGGACGGCCGCCTGCGGGTCGACGGCCTGTACGAAACCATCCGCCCCGACGCGGCGCCCGACGTATATCGCCGCATCGCCGAACGCCGGCGAGAGGCGCTCTCGACGCTCATCGACTGGCGCGGCTTCGGCGAGGCGTAAACTTCCCGACGCCGACCCTGCCGCATAAAAAGGAAAACCTCCCCTATCCGGGTTCGATCGCCAGAAGCCTCTGGCGTTCAACCGAAGTAGGTGGAGGTTTTTTTTTGGCATTGCGCGCGTTACGACAACAGCTTATTCCGCTCCGCGCCGGTCAGCCGCCGCGCGCGAATGTCGAATTCGACGCGGCCGTCGACGAGACCGACGATGCGGGACGCGTATTTCTCGGCCATCTCGATATTTTGCAGCGCGCACACGACCGTCACCGTCTCCCGCCGATACAGCTCCTTGAAGCTTTCCATGATGCGCTCCGCCGAATGCGGGTCCAAATTCGATACCGGATCGTCCGCGACGATCAGCTTCGCGCCCCGCGACAGCGCCCGCGCGATCAGCACCCGCTGCTTCTCCCCGCCGCTCAGCTTCTCTACCGGCTGACTCGCCTTATCGAGCAAGCCGACCTGCTCGAGATAATCCATCGCGCGCACATGCTCCTCTTCCGACGGCTTGCCGCCGAGCAGCTGCCGCCAGAACGAGAACTGCCGGAAACGGCCGACCACGACGTTGCGGAATGCGGACCGGCGTCCGTTCAGCTGATCCGTCGAGCCGATGACCGACCAGTCCTTGCTCGCTTCCCACCTCGTCCACCAAGATGCCTTCGCCAAATTTACGCCCTGGAACACCACATCGCCGCCGTCCGGCTTCTCCTGCCCGAGGAGGCAGCGCAGCAGCGTGCTCTTCCCGCTCCCGCTGCCGCCGATCACCGCGACGAAGTCCCCCCGATTGACTTCCAAATCGACGCCTCTGAGCACTTGCACATCGTCGAACGATTTCGTCAGGTTGTTTACGATAAGCATACGATGACTCCTTGTCCGTTGCCGTAGTTATTTTCGATTATACCGTAATCGCTTGCACACATAAAACTCTCGTTTCCGGACATCGTATTAGGGAGAATCAGGAAAGGTGGAACATGCATGACCGCCCATCGGGACGAAACGCTGATCGAACGACTGAAAAGATATTACCAAGACTATCGGAAAACGTCCGACCCCGACGCCGCCTTCCGCGAGGCCTGCGAAGCGCTCGGCCATTCCGTCATCGAATCCGTCGGCGAAGCGGCCGAGCGAGACGAGTTGGAGACGATCCGCGCCCTCGTCCGGGAATACCGTGAAATCCGCCTCTCGACGCAAGGCAGCAACGACTCCGTCAAAGAACGCTTCGAGGCCGAGCTCCGAGAACGAGCCGCCCAACCGACCTAACCGGCCCCATGCCTCCGGGTCGAACCCCGCCGCTTCGATATCCATGGCCGGGGTTCCCCGCTCTTTCTAACGTTTTTCTCTCTACTCAGTGGCACCCGCCGGCAGCCTCGTTGTACTGCCTAGTTGTTCCCCGCTTCTTTCTAACCTTTTTCCTTCTGCTCAGCTGCACCCGCCGGAATCCTCATTGTACTGCCTAGTTGCTCCCTTCTTCTTTCTAACCTTTTTCCTTCTACTCAGTGGCACCCGCCGGCAGCCTCGTTGTAATGCCTAGTTATTTCCCGCTTCTATCTAACCTTTTTCCTTCTGCTCAGCTGCACCCGCCGGAATCCTTGTTGTATTGCCTAGTTGCTCCCCGCTCCTTTTTAACCTTTTTCCTTCTGCTCAGCTGAACCCGCCGGAATCCTCATTGTACTGCCTAGTTGCTCCCTTTTTCTTTCTAACCTTTTTCCTTCTACTCAGTTCAGTTCGGGCGTTAAAGGCGGCCCATCTCCCTACCCTTCTTAAGTTCCATGTATGCCGACGTGGGCTCTGTGCTATAGGAAATAGGTTGGAAAGTGGCGGCGCGGAACGGTGTAATACGGTGTCGTCGCCCGGACGGGCTGCCGCTGAATCGAAGGAATCAGGTTGGAAAGGCAATCGCAGGGCGGCAAATGTGTCGTCGGATGGCCGGGCTGGCGCTGAGTTAAGGGAAACAGGTTGGAAAGGTAGTCGCAGGGTGGCAAATGTGTCGTCGGATGGCCGGGCTGGCGCTGAGTTAAGGGAAACAGGTTGGAAAGGCAGTCGCAGGGTGGCAGATGTGTCGTCGTCCGGACGGGCGCCGCTGAGTTGAGGGAATCAGGTTGGAAAGGCAGTGGCAGAGAGGGGGGCTGACGGTTCGTCGGATGGCCGGGCTGGCGCTGAGTTGAGGGAAACAGGTTGGAAAGGTGGGTGCGGGACAGCGCGAAGAAGCCGTCGCCCGCGAAGGGGACGGCTCACACGCGTTGTTATATGAAGGCGAACGCTTCAGCGGGATTGGCGACCATCCAACGGTGGATGTCCGCGTCGGCGACGCCGTAGCGGTCGCGCAGCATTGGCAGGAAGCGATCGAGCAAGTACGTCCAGCCGATGTCCCCGCCATAATGCTTAAGGCGCGCGCGCGTCGTATCGAGGCTGAGGAGGATGCGGTCGGCGAGGCCCCAGTCCAGCATGCGAAGCAATAGCTCGGCCTCCTCTTCGTCCGAGTGGTATTTGAAGCGCCCGATCGTGTCGTATTCCAGGTAGCAGCCGAGCCGAGCCAATTCGCGGTGCGTCTCCGGCCGCTCGGTCGTTCGATCGAGATGGCACAAGATGATTTTCCGAGGCTCGACGCCCTTCGTCATGTAGTAATCTGCCAGCCAGATTGCTTCTTCGTGCGTTTCCGTATGGCACACGATCGGGGCGCCCGTCGCGAGCGAAGCGGCGGCAGCCGCCGCGAACCAGCGTTTGTCCGGGTCGGCCATCCGGTCCGCGTCGACCGCCGTCTTGATGATGCCGGCTTTGGCGTCGACCGCCAGCTTGGCGATGCCGTCATTGGTGTCGATCGCTGCCTCCGGCTCGCGGGTATCGGTTCCTGTGTACATCCCCTCTGTCAGCTCATGGACGAAGATGTCCTTCAACCGCTCCTCGGATGTCGTCCGGATCCAATGCCCCTCGGGATACATCGCGAGCTTGTGGAACCCTGTCGACGCCACGAGGTGCACTTCCGTCTCAGTCGACGCAAGAAACAACTCGCGCTCCATGCGGCCGCAGCCGAGCGGTTGGCAGTCGACCATGGCGCGGCCGCCCGCGGCGCGGAACTCGCGCAGCTCCGCCACCGTCGCGTCGTAATCGTCGATGCGAAGGACGGGGCTGAGCGTTGCCGGATGCCCGCCCGCAAGGAACGCGTGCTCGTGACTGTGGCAAAAGCCGAAATCGTCCGCGGGGATATCCCCGCGGATCGTTCGAATGCGCGCCGTCGTCATTATTTGTACAGCGGACCGTAGGTCGCGCAAGCCCGGTAATCGGCGCCCTCGGGGTCCTTCGTGCCGAACGCGCTCCACGCGCTCGGGCGGAAGATGCGCTCCCGCGGCACGTTATGCATGTTCACGGGGATGCGCAGGATCGACGCGAGCGTGAGGAGCTCGCCGCCGATGTGGCCGTAGCTGATCGCGCAATGGTTGGAGCCCCAGTTTTCCATGACGCCGTAGACATCGGAGAAGACCGGGTCGCCGTCGACGAGGATCGGCGCGAACCACGTCGTCGGCCATGTCGGGGTCGTACGCGCATCAAGCTTGTCGTGCACGTGCGCCGGCAGCTCGACCGTGTAGCCTTCCGCCAGCTGCAGCACCGGGCCGAGCCCTTCCACAAGGTTGATGCGGCTCATCGTAACCGGCATGCCGCCCTTAGTCAGGAAGTCGGTCGAGTAGCCGCCGCCGACGAACTGATCCATGTAGGTCGGGCGCCACGAGGTCGCCTTGAGGCACGCCTCGACTTCCTCCGGCGTAATCTCCCAATGCGGCTTCATGGCGGGCTTGCCCTCGATGCGCTGCTCGCCGGTGCCGTCGAGCGCCGCCGGACCGGAGTTAATCAGGTGAAGAATGCCGTTCGCGGCCGCGCCTTGCAGCGTCTCGCCGGTTACCCGCTTCACCGCTTCGGGGCTCCAGTACGTTCGCACGTCCGCAAAAATTTGCGCCGTGTGGGAAATCAGATGATTGAACAGCATGGTGACGGCGTTCAGGTTGTCGTTTTCGGTGGCGACGATGTAGGGCTCTCTTGTGCCGTTCCAGTCGAAAGACGACGTGAGAATCGCCTCGAGGAAGTCGGCGCTCGGGAAGTGGTCCGTCCACTCGCGCTGCCCCTGGAAGCCCGCCGCGATCGCGTTGTACCCATACGCCTCTTCTTCGTAGCCCATCTCGGCCAGCTTCGGATTGCCGACCATGAGGTCGCGCACGATGAGCGCCGTCTTCACGACGAACTCCCAATTGCGATCCTTCTGCTCCCGCGGAATGCGCATATCCTCCGGGTTCGGGTCGTCGCCCTCCGCGCAATGCTCCTTCACCCAAGCGAGCGCGCGCTCGTATTCCTCGGGGTCATAGATGCCCTTGTCGATGCGGCGCGTCACCTCCGTCATGTCGACGTAGGCGTTCTTCATGCCAAGGTAATGCTGGTAAAACGAATCGTCGACAATGCAGCCGGCAATGCCCATGGACACCGAGCCGATCGACAGGTACGACTTGCCCCGCATCGTGGCCGCGGCCAGCGCCGCCTTGCCGAATTGCAGCAGCTTCGCCTTCACGTCCTCCGGCACGGTGTTATCGTCCATATCCTGCACCTCGCGGCCGTAAATCTTGAATGCCGGCAGCCCCTTCTGGTTATGCGCGGCGTGCAGCGCGGCGAGATAGACGGCGCCAGGGCGCTCCGTGCCGTTGAAGCCCCAAATCGCGTGCGGCCATTCCGCATTCATCTCCATCGTCTCGAGCGGATAGCACCAGCCCGAAGCGACCGTGATCACGACGCCGACGCCCTCGCGGCGGAATTTCTCCGTCGCCTTCGCCGCTTCCGGCATGCCGGAGATGGCGTCGTCGGCGAGCACGCACTCGACCGGCTCCCCATTCGGATAGCGCAAGTTTGCGCTCAGCAACGAAGCGACTTCGTTCGCGAGGCCGAGCACGACGTGGCGGGTCGCCGCCTTAACGAGCTTGCGGCGATCGATGATCGGGCGGATGCCGATTTTCGGATATTGCTGCATACGTCTCTCCCCCTATTGCAAGCCGTATTGTGCCATCTTGCTCTTAATGAACGCGACGCCTTCGCGCACGAGCGTGTCGCCGTTCGGCGCGAGCTGCCGCCATACCCATGTGTTCATGTTGTCCGTCACGTCGACGAACGACTCGAGCGCCGCGTAGCCGTCGTATTTCAGTTCGCCGAGCGCGCGGAACATGCCGTCCCAGTCCACGAGTCCGGTGCCGGGGATGCCGCGGTCGTTTTCGCAGAGGTGGTAATGGATCAGGTCGGCGCCAGCTTTCATGGTCGCTTCGTAAAAGCTTTTCTCTTCGATGTTCATGTGATACGTGTCGAGGTGCACCCGGATGTTCGGCTCGCCGATCATCTCCTTCAGGCGCAGCGCCTGCTCGCACGTGTTGACGAGGTACGACTCGTACCGATTGACCGGCTCGAGCCCGATCGTCACGCCGACGCGCTGCGCGTATAACGCCGCTTCCTTAAGCGCCGCCGCGGACCACGCCCACTCGTCGTCCGTCGGACGCGCCTTCGCCGCCTTCACGTGCTGCGAGTAGACGACGCCCGAGAAGCTCGTCGCGCCGATGGCGGCCGTCGCATCGATGCAATCCTTCAAGTATTGCAGCCCCTTCGCCCGGATGGCCGGGTCGGAGCTCGTGATATCGGTATCGCCGAGCAGCACGGTCGACGTGACCGCCTCGAGGCCGACCTGGTCGAGCCGCGCCTTGACCGCCGCGGCATCGAACGTGTCCAGCGTCATGAGCGGAATTTCGATGAAATCGAGGCCGAGCCCCTTCACCCGATCGATGAGGTCCAGCGTGTCGTTCGTCCATTGCGAGCACCAAGCGTAGGCGTGGATTCCGAGCTTCATTCGTTCGTTCCCCCTTGAGCATAGTTTCGGAAAAAGTCGACCAGCGACGTCGCGGCCATCAGCCCCATATTATCGATCGCTTGAAACGTGGAAGCCGCCGTGTGCGAGCCGATGACGAGATTGTCGAGCTCGAGCAGCTTACGGTTTTCCGGGGGCTCTTGCTCGAACACGTCGAGCCCCGCACCCCAAATTTTTTTGTGCTTCAGCGCATCGTACAAGGCGTCCTCGTCGATGAGCCCGCCGCGCGCCGTGTTGACGAGCACCGCCGTCGGCTTCATCAGCGAGAGCAGCTCCGCGTTAAAGAGATTGTGGGTCGACGGCGTGAGCGGCAAGTGCAGGCTGATAAAGTCGGCATTCGAGGCGAGCTCTCTCAAATCGTCGACGTACTCGACGCCCGTCTCGCGCGCGAACGCCTCGTCGCGGGCCATGTCGTACGCGAGGATGCGCATGTCGAAGCCCCGCGCCCGCCGCGCGACGCCCTTGCCGATCATGCCCATGCCGACGAGGCCGAGCGTGCGGCGGTGCAGGTCGACGCCGGTCACCTTGCCCCATTCGAGGCGCCGGCAGCCCGCGTCGATCGGCACGATTCGGCGCGCCGCCGCCAGCATGAGCGCGAGCGCGAAGTCGGCGACCGCCTCGGCGTTCGCGCCGACGGTCGTCGTGACGCGGATGCCGCGTTCGCGGCAATAGTCCATGTCGATATTGTCGGTGCCGACGCCGTATTTGGCGACCGTTTTCAGCTTTGGGGCGGCCTCCAGCACTTCGCGGTCGAGCGGGTCGACGCCGACGACGATGCCGTCGACGTCGCGCGCCGCCTCGCGCATCTCTACGCGCGTAAGGATGCGGCCTTGCGGGTTGCGGACGATCTCGAAGCCGGCCCGCTCCAGCATTCGGAACGGTTCCGGATCGTTCTTGCCGAACGACCGCGGCGTGACCAAAATCCTATAAGGCGTTCCGGTCATATCGCGTCACTTCCACTTCGGGTTGTCGATGACGGACGGCGTTCCGTCCCGCTCGACGACGATTTTGCGGAAGCCTTTCGTCTCGATGCTGCCGTAATCGTGGCCGGCGTCCGCGCGGAATACGTAAAACGTTATCAGCGGCTCCGCGCCGACGTTAATGCTGCGATGCGCGTAACGGCCGGGCACGTACACGGCGAGCCCGGGCGTAAATTCCTCGATGCGCACGTCGCCTTCCGGGTTTTCCATCAGCATATACCCCTTGCCGCCGATGCAATAATACACCTCCGCCGTGTCGAGAATCGTATGGAAGTGGCCCTTCGTCATGAAATATTCGTCCCCGACTTTGCCGGGATAGACGATGCTCGTGCCGAACGCCAAATTGCCTTCGGCCTCGGGTACGCCGAGATCGTAAAACTCGTACAACAGCGTGTCTTCCTTCTCCAGCATGGCGCGGTACGCCGCATCGTCGGCGTACATGCCCGCCATCTTGGAGAGATGGCGCTTCAAGGAAGGCTTCGTGTCGGAAAGACCGTTGTTAAGGCTAAAGTAGACGCTGAACGGCGCCAGCGCCGCCGGCGCTTGGCCGGGTGTCGCGGAAAACGCGGACATGGCGGTTCCTCCTCGTTCGGATTCGGTAAGTTTCTTCGGGCGTTATTTGCGCTGGGCGGCCGCGATGCGCTCGCACGCCGCGAAGCGCTCCGCCGTCATCTCGAGGTCGAACACCTCGGCGATCACCTGCGTCCAGCCGTGCAGGAAGTAGATCCAGCCGTCCTCGACATGCAGACTTCTTGCTTCCTTCTGGCGGTTCGCCTGGTGCATGAAATCGAGCTCGCCCCGATAGTTCAGCTCCCACACGAGCGCGCGGTCCGGGAACGCCGCAGCGTCCGTCAGCGGCGAGCCGGGGCGGTCTTTGCCGAGGCCGGTCGCGTTGACGACGAGCGAGCCCGGCGCAAGGCGCGCGAGCACGGCGTCGTTGTCCGCCGGCTCCGGGCACAGGACGTACTCGAACGGTACGGGCGTATCGATGCGGCCGAGCAGCTTCTCGGCCGAGCGAAGGCGCGGCTCGCTCCGATTGCTCACGATAATTTTCGACGGCACGTCGCCGCCGCGGGGCGGATCGGTGAGCCACGACGCGATGGCGAGCGCGCTGCCGCCGGCGCCCATCAGGAACGCCTCCCCGCCGCCGGCCCAATGGCCCTTCGGGATGAACGCTTCCATCGCGAGCCCGCTCGTGATCGGATCCTTCGCGTGACCGATCAAACGACTGCCGCGCTTGGAAATCGACGACACTTCCTCGAACGCCTCCGCGAATGCGTCGAATTCGTCAAAGGAGCCGCGCGCGGCATGGAACAGGTCGATCTTGTGCGTCGTGACGAGCGCGCCGAGCGAGAGCGGGTCCCGCTTGATGAACTCGACGCATTCGATATACGTCGCGGGATCGGCGTGGATCTCGATATCGATGCCTTTAATAACGGCATCCTTCAGGCCGAGCGCCTCCGCCCACAGCGGAAACAGTTTCATGATCGACGATTGGCCCGTCGTTACGCCGATGAAATACATCGTCGGCCGATCGGCCGGTGCAGGCAATAACATACTGGATAACCTCCTATTTCGTTAGGGACGAACCCCGAACTCGACCGCATAGACGTCGATGCCTTGAGCCGTCAGCTCGTCGACGTCTCTCGCATCGACCGCGGCGTCCGTAATGACGGCGTCGATATCGGACAACGGCGCGAACTGCACGAACGACGTCTTGCCGAATTTGCTGCTGTCGCAAAGCAGGATGACCTCGGACGTGACGCGGATCATTAACCTCTTGACCTCCGCTTGGGAGATGTCCGGCGTCGTGCAGCCTTTCACGACGCTGAAGCTGTTCGTTCCGAGGAACAGCTTGTCGACGTTCAGCTCGGAAAGCAAGCTCGTGGCGAAGGTGCCGACGGTACAATGGAAATGCCTCCGCAGCGTCCCGCCGATCAGGATCACGTTCAGTCCCTCGACGTTCTCAAGATGGATCGCGATGTCAAGGTCGTTCACGACGACGGTGACGTCCTTCCGCCGCCCGAGCAGCTTCGCCAGCTCCAGCGTCGTCGTGCCGGCGTCGAGCAGGACGATGTCGCCGTCCTCGACGCGTTCGAGCGCCTTGAGGGCGATCGCCTGCTTGCGATCCTTCTTCTCGACGCTCTTGTTCTCGTGCTCCGACTCGAAGCCGACGCGGGCGAGGTCGACGGGAATGGCGCCGCCGTGCGTCCGGCGAAGCAGGCCGAGCTGCTCGAGCTCCCGAAGGTCGTTGCGGATCGTCGCCGGCGACACTTGGAAATGCCGCACGAGCTCCGGAACGAGCGCCTTCTTTCGCCGGTTGACCAGCTCCACGATGCCGCTCTTGCGCTCTTCGGCGAAGAGCGGCTCCTGCGGAGACGGCGGGCTCATGGCCTCGCCTCTCCCCGGACGGCGCGCTGCAGCTCGGTCAAGCCTTCGAGCAGCCTCGGGTACGCGCGCTTCGGCGCCTCGTACGCGCGGTGCGCCTCAGGATTCGGCTCGAACCGTCCGAACGTGCCGATCAACCGGTCGGCTTCGGCGGCGAAATCGTCGTGCCACCCGAGCGCGTATCCGGCGACGAGCAGGTTGCCGAGATGGCCGGTGTCCGCGTGCCGCAGCGGGGCGTACGGGATGCCGAGCACGTCCGCTTTAATTTGATTGAACAGCGCGCCTTTGGCGCCTCCGCCGACGACGCGCACCTCGTCGAACCGCGCGCCGGGCAGCGATGATGCGACGATACCGAGGTAAAATTGATACTCGTAGGCGATCGATTCGAGAATCGAGCGGTACATGCCGTACTTGTCGTGCGACCAATTGAGTCCGATCCACGCCCCGCGAAGCAGCGGATTGTTCGGGCAGACGCGTCCGCCGAAATGCGGCACGAAAAACAGTCCGTCGGCGCCCGGCGCCATCGACGCTGCGCCGCGATTCAGCTCGTCGAAATTCGGTCCTGCGCCGTCTTGCCGCAGCTGATCCCGGAACCAGGCGATGCATTGGCCGCCGCCGTTAATGTACGCGAGCGGCGCCCATAGGCCGGGCACGACCGAACGCGCGGTAATGAGCGTCTTATGCTCGGTGTCCGGCCGGAAGTCGTCCACGCAGCAGGCGAGCACCGAGGCGGTACCGGCGACGTCGAACAGCATGCCGGGGCGGACGATGCCGGCCCCGAGCGTCGAAGCGGCCGTATCGCCGCAGCCCGCCAGCACCGGCGTTCCCGCGGGCAGGCCGCACGCCTCGGCCATCCGGGCCGTCAAGCCGCCGATGCGCTCCCAAGGCTCGACGATGCGCGGCATCTTCTCCGCCTCCACGCCGAGCGCCGACAGCAGGCCGTCCGACCATCGCCCGGCGGCCGTATCGGCGAAGCCCGAGAAATGAAGATGCGTCGTATCGATATACGCCCCGTCCGCCCCGGCGCCGGTCAATCGGCCGGCGACGTACGCGGTCGGCACGACGAATTTCGCGATGCGCGCGTACGTCTCCGGACGTTCATGCTTCCACCATAGCGTCTTCGGTCCGTGCGCGTACGTGACCGGACAACCGGTTTCCGCGATGACCGCCGACTCCCCCAGCGACTTGATCGCGTCGAAATACGCCTCGCATCGCGTATCCAGCCAGGAGTCGTACGGCGTGACCGCTTCGCCGTCGGAGCCGACGCCCATCGTTCCGGCCATCTGCCCGCTCAGCGCGACCGCGCTCGCTTCGGAGCCCGGCGGCAGCGCCGCGACGCACTGCGCGATCGCCGATACGGCGTCCCCCAACAGGTCGTCCGGCCGCTGCTCGACGAGGCCGCCCGCGCCGCGGATCAGCTTCGACGAGACGAACGCTTCGGCAAGGATACCGCCGTCCCGCGTCAGGGCTGCCGCCTTCGCGCCTTGCGTGCCGATGTCGAGGCTGACGACGCAAGGGGTCCGCCTGTCTTTCCGTTCCGTCATCCGTTCCGCCTCCTTGTAGCGTTCATTAATCGTCGAATGCGATGACCGTCTTCATGCCGCTGCCGTTGGAGGCATGCTCGAGCGCCTCCTCGAACCGGTCGAGCGGGTACCGCGCCGTCACGAGCTTGCCGACGTCCAAGATGCCCGAGGAGATAAACTTCAGCGTGCTGCCGAAATGCTCGTTGTTCGCTTTCGTGGAACCGGTCAGCAAAATTTGCTTGTAATGCACCGTATTCGTATTGATCGATACCATCTGTTTATCCTTCGGTAGCCCGCCGAAAAAGTTGATTTTCCCGTTCATCGCGGTGAGTTCGACGGCGACCTGCTGCGCCTCCGGGGACGGATTCGCGGTGACGGCGACGTCGACGCCGCGTCCTTCGGTCAGCTCGTGGATTGTCTCCTTCAGCTTGTCGGCTTGCACCGTCACGAAGCTAGGGTCGACGGAGCGGGCGAGCTCGAGCCGCGCCGCGCCGCGATTGGCGACGATGACGCGCGCCGCGCCGGCGAGCTTCGCCATCATGGCGTACATGATGCCGATCGGCCCGGCCCCGATAATCAGGACGTCGTCGCCGAGGGCGATCGGGCAAAGCCGGATGCCGTTATAGACGCAGGACAACGGCTCGTTGACGGCCGCGGCGTCGAAGCCGACGTGATCCGGCAGCGCGAACACGTTGCCGGAGCGTACCGCGGCGGCCGGGATTTTCACGTACTCCGCGAAGCCGCCGTCGATCTGCACGCCGAGCGCGTAATACTTGGCGCATAGGTGCTGATCGCCCCGCATGCATTCTCGGCAAAGCCCGCACCCGATATTCGGAGCGATCGCGACGCGCATGCCTTCTTTGTAACTCGCGACGTTGCGGCCGACGGCCGCGACGACGCCGCTGATTTCATGCCCCAGTACCCTAGGCCGGGCCTCGTC
Source organism: Paenibacillus sp. (assembly GCF_035645235.1). Lineage (GTDB taxonomy): Bacteria > Bacillota > Bacilli > Paenibacillales > YIM-B00363 > Paenibacillus_AE. Next base: position 8,176 of record NZ_DASQMZ010000102.1, on the reverse strand, counting down.
GATGCCCGGAAAGCCGTTCCCGATGATTCTCATATCCGTACCGCAGATTCCGACGCTCTTGACCTTCACAAGAATTTCGTCTTCCTGGATCTCGGGCACGGGGATGTCCCGCAGCCGGATCGAACGAACGCCCGTCATTTGCGCGGCCAGCATAGCTCGTCACCATCCTCTAATTGGTTGTCATCATGAGCAGCCGCCTATTCCGTCAATCGGACGATGGACGATTCCCGAATCGAGCGGTTGCCCGCTTCCACGACCTTGACCGCCATCATGCCGTCGATGCCGGTCACTTTCGGCGCCCGCTGTTCTAGAATGCTTTGCACGAACTCCGTATCCTCCGCAAGATAAGCGTCTTTGTACAGATGACGCCAGCTGTTCATGAACGGCCGGGTAATTTGTTTGTTTTTCGTCGCGGTCATGACAGTCTTCTCGTGCAGCTGCCCGATGAAAAGCACCCCGTGCGTGCCGAGTATTTCCACCCTCGAATCGTAACCGTATTGTACGTGGAGCGCGCCTTCGATCACGCCTTGCTTGCCGTCCTCGAATCGAGCCGTCAATAATACGTTATCGTAGAAGTCCGGGAAGTCGGCCTTCGCGTCGGGACAGCGGAAGTTGCCGGCGATCGCATGGACGCTCGCGAACTCCGAGCCGGTAAACCAGCGCGCCGTATCGATGTCGTGGCTGTTCACCTCGGCGAGCGGCCCGTTGCTCTTCTTCAAATCGTACATCCAAGGCTGCGGCGTGCTCGGCCCGCGCGTGAGCGACCGGATCGACACGATGTCCCCGATCTCCCCCGCGTCGATCCGCTCTTTCGCGTCCAAGAAGCTGGCGTCGAAGCGCCGCATGAACGCGAGCTGCAAGTTCACTTTCGCTTCGGCCGCGGCGGCGATCATCTCCTCGCACTCCGCGGCGTTCATCGCCATCGGCTTCTCGCAAAGAATATGCTTCCCCGCCTTCGCGGCTTCGACGACGATCTCCCGATGATAGATCGTAGGCGTGACGACGACGACGGCGTCGATCGCGTCGTCCGCGAGCGCGTCGCGATACGAGGCGTACCACGTGTCGATGCCCAGCTCCTTGGCCGCGGCTTCCGCCGCTTCGCGGTTCGGGTCGACGACGGCGGCCAAGCGCGCGTAAGGAACGCTCTTGCGAAAGTTATGCGCGTGGATAAGGCCCGCCCGCCCCGCGCCGATGATCGCGATGCCGATCTCTCTTCGATTCATAGTCATTCCCCTTCGTTTGCGCGTTGTTATCTTTTCTTTGTTGTTTTTTATTATCTTATATTATTATATTTTCACATTTTAAGGGATGTCAATGAAATATTTTTCGATTTTCTTGTTCGATTGTAACGGATGATAGCGATTTATGGCATATTATGATATAATCGTAGCGATCCCGCGAGGAAAGAGGAATGTTTATGGAAGGTGCGAATTCCAAAGAAACCGCCAAGGACGTGTTGTTCGCCGAGGAGCGAAAGATGGAGATCGTCCAATTGGTTCAGGAGCGCGGCAAGGTGCTCGTGCCGGACTTGATCGCCCATTTCCAGGTGTCGCCCGCCACGATCCGCAACGATCTGCGCGATTTGGAAGCGAACGGGCTCATCAAGCGGACGCACGGGGGCGCCATTCCGCCGGACACGCTGAAGGTCGGCTTCGAGCTCGAAAACCAAAACAAGACGGTAAAGCATCATAAACAAAAGCAAGCCATCGCCCGCAGGGCGCTGCAATTCGTAGAGGACGGCGACATTATCATCTTGGATACCGGCACGACGACGCTCGAGCTCGCCAAGCTGCTGAAGGATCGGCGCAACGTCACGGTCATCGTGAACGACATCGAGATCGCCCGCTGCTTGGAAGATTTCGAAGGCGTACAAGTCGTCATTATCGGCGGCACGCTGCGCAAGAAGTTCCATTGCACGATCGGCCCGTTCGCCGCGAACCTGCTGTCGGAGCTGAACGTCGACAAAGCGTTCCTCGGCACGAACGGCTTCAGCCTGCAGAAGGGCTGTACGACGCCCGATATCAATCAAGCCGAAATTAAGCGCATCATGGTCAAAATTTCGTCGCAAGTTATCGTGCTGTGCGACAGCAGCAAGATCGGCGCCAACTCCTTCGTTCAATTCGCAAGCCCGGAGCAAATCGACGCCTTCGTCACCGACGACGACGTCAAGCCCGGGGTCGTCGAAGAGTTCGCGGAACAAGGGCTCGAACTGATTATCGCGAAATAAATTGTCTCCTCAGAGGACTGTCCGGCCGCGGACGGTCCTTTTTCTATTTTCTATCGAATCTCGCGCATATGTTTCGTTCCCGCACATAGAGATAGAGTAAATAGACGGGCGAAGGGGACGGAACGATGGAACAAACTTCATACCAAGAGCGGCTGCGCGGATACCAAGAGACGTACGCCTCGACGCTGGACGGGCGGAGCGCCGCCGTCAAGCTGCACGAAGCGGCGGCCGTCGCGATCAGGCAAGCGGCCGCCGCGACGGAGCCGATCGCGCGGGCGCGAAAGGAGCTGCGGGCTTTAAAGCTCCTAAACGCCCTGTCGACGTGGATCAAGCGAAGCGCGGCGCATCCGTGCGCGGACGCCGCAGTCTGCGACGCCTTGATCGCGTGCTACGCGCTGGCATCGCTGCAGGTTCACCGGGGCCGATACGACGAAGCGCTCGAGCTCGTGCGGCGCGCGATTCGATAGGAGGGGGACGGCATGACGATATCTTTCGCATCGATTTTGGAATCGATCTCCAACTATCAGCGGCTGCAGAAGACGAACGATAAGCTCATGACGCAGTTGACGACAGGGAAACGCATCAATTCCCCTTCGGACGATCCGCAGCTCTTCCGCCGCATCTCGGCGTACGAAACCGAAAGCGCCTCCTATGAAATGTATCTCGACAACATCGACGGAGGACTGGCGGCCGCCTCCCATGTGCAGGACGCCGTCGGGCAGCAACTAGAAATGATCGAAGAGATGCGAAAGCTGGCCGAACGCGTCACGGCGGGCGGGCTCAGCAACGGGGAACGCGCCGCGCTGAACGAGCAGTACGAGGAACTGACCGAAGAGCTGAATGCGATCGCGGAAAACGCCGGCATCGGCGGCGCGAAATACTTGGACGGCACCTATGCGGACGAAGGGCTTCGAATCGCGACCGGACCGAACGGGGAGTTTTACGAGCTGACGCTGCCGAACACGACGGCAGGCGACGACGGTCTCGATCTCGAGGACACGAGCATCTCGTCGGTCGGCAACGCCAACGCGGCGCTGACGAGCCTGGACGCGGCCGCCGAGACGCTCTCGGGCTTGCAGCAGCGGCTCGGGACGAGCGAATTTATTTTGGAATCGCGGTCGAACCTAATGGAAAGCAAACAGACGGAGCTCGACAAGCTCGTGGCGAAATATCAAGAGGTCGATCCGATGAAGCTCGCGGCGCAGCTCGACCGGAACAAGACGCTGCAGCAATACGCGTTGGCTGCCGTCGGCTCCGCCTTCGCGATGCAGCAAAGCTTGGTCGACTATTTATTCCCGCGGTAAAAACGATAAGGATCAAAGAGCTCCGCTCCGGGCGCGGCTCTCCGGAACGAACAACGACCGCCCGACGGGCTGCGAGCCTCGCGGAGCGGTCGTTCGCGTTCATTTTCCGATTAAGACACGGTTTTTAACTGCTCCTTGCCGAACTCGCCGTGGTCATGCAGCAGCGGATGCTCGATCTGGATCGTCGAATGGGCGATCCCGTGCTTCGCGTTCAGCATCTCGCCGACCGCGAGCGTCACGCACATCGGCTGAATGTCTTGCTGCACGAAGACGTGCGCCGTGAGCGAGTATTGATCCGTCGCAATCGTCCACACATGCATGTCGTGCACGTTCTTGACGCCCTCGACGGCGAGAATGTCGCTGCGGATCGCCTCCAGGTCGAGATGATCGGGCACCGTGTCCATCAGCACGCGGTACGACTCCTTCACGATACGATAGCCGCCCGACGCGATAATGCCGCCGATAACCATGCTGATCAGCGGGTCGAACAGCAGTATGCCGGTAAAGTAGATCAAGATCGCCGAGACGATGACGCCGACGGAGCTGAGCAGATCGCCGATGAAATGCCAGAGCGCGCTTTGGACGTTGAGATTTTTCTCTTCCTCCATGCTGCGGCTGAGCACGACCGTCAGGACGACGTTGACGACGAGGCCGACGGCGGCGATGCCCAGCATGAGGCCAAGCTCGATCGGCTCGGGACGAATGACGCGAACGATGCCTTGCACGAAAATGCCGCCGGCGATAATAACGAGCGCGAGGCCGTTCAGGAACGAGGCGATCGTCTCGAAACGGACGTAGCCGAACGTATATTTGCCGTTGGGCTTGCGGGTGGCCATATAAATCGCGGTCATGCTGAGGCCCAGCGCGAACACGTCCGAAATCATGTGCGCCGAATCGGACAGCAGCGCCAGCGAATTCGAAAGCAGGCCGCCGACGATCTCGACGATCGTGAAGGCGAGCGTCAGGATCAGCGTGATCCACAGCGTTTTCTTCGTTTTCGTCTGTTCTTTGCGGTGACTGATATGGTGGAAATCTTTCTCGATCAAGCGCGATCCCTCCTCGGCTCCATATTTATAATTATTCTAAATAAGAAGTAATTATAAACATGTTATGCCGAAAAGGAGATTTTTGCAAGCGAAACTTCTATGAATCCCGGGAATGAAAATTATCCCCGCCCCGCTTGCCGTTCCGAGCACGCTTTCACGAGCCGGTACACCGCCTCGTTCACGGGGGCGGGCACGCCGCGGGCAGCCGCTTCGCGCAGCAGCGCGCCGGTGATCGACTCGATTTCCGTCTCGCGACCGGCCCGAACGTCCTGGAGCATGGAGGAATCGTTCGCCGCCGTCCGCGCGCAGACGTCCAATACTTGCCGCCACGCGTCCGCCTCCGGCTCCGGCTCGAGTCCGGCCGCCTCGGCGACGGCCAACGCTTCGCCGAGCACCGCCCTCATGATGCGCCGGTACGGCTTCGACGCCGCCAGCTCGCCGTTGCGCACGCCGAAGAGGGCCGTCAGCGGATTGATCGCCGCATTGACGAGCAGCTTGCGCCAGACGAAGCGGGCGATGTCCGGCTCGACGGCGACGGCAAAGCCGGCCGCCGCGAGCCGTTCCGCGAGCGGCCGCAGCGCATCGAGCGGGGCGGAGCGGTCGGCCGAGCCGAGCCGCGTCGTTCCGGCGCCCGTATGCGTCACGACGTTCGCGGCCTCCCGCCTCGCGGCTTCGGTCGTGACGGCGACGTAGGTTCTTTCCGGCGGAACGCCGGCCGCAGCGAGCCGTTCGAGGTGGCCGAGCCCGTTCTGGAAGCAGACGAGCTTGGCGCCTGAAGCCGCCGCGTGCGCCAGCGCCGCGAGCAGGGCGTCGTCCCAATGCGTCTGCTTGAACGCCAGCAGCACCCAATCCGCCGGGCGAGCGGCGGCGAACGCCGTCCCGTCCCGGCGCACGGCGGGGGCCGCCGGCAGGCGAATGCGCTTGGCGACGCCGTCCGCCGCGCGTACCTCCACGCCGTCGGCGGCGATGCGCTGCGCCTGCGCCTCCGTGCGGCACAGGAGCGTCACGTTCGCGCCGGCTTCCGCCAGCCTGCCGGAGAGCAGCAGGCCGATCGAGCCCGCGCCAAGGACCGCCATGCGCATCAGATGATGCGCTTGCCGAGCGCCGACATGACGAGGCCGACCGCGAGCCGCGCGGTGCGGCGGTTTTCGTCTTGGGACGCGTTCACCTCCGCGACGTCCATCGAGGTGATTTTGCCGGTTTCCGCGAGCAGCTCGCAGGCGAAATGCGCCTCCCGGTACGACAGGCCGCCCGGAATCGGGAAGCCGACGCCCGGCGCCTCGAGCGGGTCGAGGCCGTCGGCCGACACGCTCAGATGGATGCCGTCCGTGCCGTTCCCCGCGATATCCATCGCCTTCTGGATGACGCGCTCGATGCCCAGCTTATCGATATCGTACATGGAGAAGAAGGCGATGCCTTCGCTCCGGATGATCTCCCGCTCCTCCGGCTCGAGATGCCGAACGCCGATGAGGACCAGGTTGTCCTTGTTCAGCAGTCTTGCGCCCTCGATCGCGTCCGTCAGCTTGAAGCCCGCCTTGCCGAGCGCGATCGCGAGCGGCATGCCGTTTGCGTCGCCCGTCGGCGACGACGCTTCGTCGAGCAGGCCGCCGTAGGCGGTGAAGCAAATCGCGCCGAGCCGCTCGTAATGCTTCGTCAGCCCCGCGAACGCGCCGATCGAGACGCTCTGGTCGCCGCCGATCACGAGCGGAAAGCTGCCTTCGCGCACGGCGTCCGAAACGTGGTCCGCCACCCGCCGGGACATGGCGCGAACCGCGTCCAGATGCTTGATCCTCGAGGAGGCGCCCGCCTCCGACGAAGCCGCTTTCGGCTCGTGGACCGTATGCTCGCCCGTCACTTCGAAACCGAGCTGCTTGATTTGGCGCAGCAGGCCCGCGGCTTTCATACTTTCCGGCCCCAGCTCCGTGCCCGGCCGGCTCGAGCCGAGCCCGAACGGCGCGCTCACGATGCTGATTCGTTTCTGTTCCATCGCTACCATCCTTTGTTGGGGAAAACGCGACCGCTCCAGAACGCCCGCCGCTCCCGGCGGCCGCGGACAGGTCGCGTTTTTTATTTAAAGTCTACCACAGGAGGACGGTCGTTTACACGTTCAAGATATAGCGGGCGGCGGGAGACAATCGATCGTACGTGCGCTTGCGGATATACTCGGCTTGATTCAGCTGCTGCGGCCACTCTCTCGCGACGTAATACGCGTGCAATGCGCGTCGCGTCCGGTCCGTCCGATTGAGAGTGCCTCCGTGCCACACGTGCGCATTGAATACGCAAACGGCGCCCGCCGGCGCGATCAGCTTCACCTCGTCCGGATGCGGCGACGACGGATCGGCCAGCACGTCGGCAGGAGCGTCGCCGGTTTTATGCGTTCCCGGCACGAGGCGCGTCGCGCCGTTCGCTTCCGTGAAATCGTCGATCAGCCAGATCGAGTTGCATACATGATACGGTTCGTCCGCCCGTCTCCGGCCCCAATCGGCATGAAGCGCCTGCAAGCCTTCCCCGGGAATCGCGTCGCGAGCGTTCAACGAGGAGAGCTGGAACGGTCTTCCGATGATTTGGCGCGCGGCGGCGAGCACTTTCGGATGCAGGTAGACCGCGTCAAAGACCTCTCCCTTGTTCACCAGATCGGACAATCGACGCGTCCCCTGTTCTTGATGAACCTCCATTCCCGCGGAAGCGCCTTCCTTACGCATCAACTCCTCGTATTTCTCCCGCAGCGCGCACAGCGTCCCATCGTCCAGCACGTCGTGAAATACAACGAAACCGCGTTCGTCCAGCGACATTCGTTCCTCTTCCGTCAGCGATCGTTCCGATGCCCCCAGCTCCTCCAAAACCTCCTCGAACTTGCGATCCGATTCCATCGCCATCCCGCATCCCCCAATGCCCATAGTTTATTTCACAGTCATTTTATGGTACATTCCGAGAACGAACCATCGCTGTTCTTGACTTCTTTCTCCTCATTCTTGCTTATTTATGGAGGTCGACGTTACTATGACGCTCCTTCTCGCGGCTCCCGAATGCTTGTATGCATCCACGATTCGGAAAAAAGCAGGCGACGTCTCCGTCATCCCGCTCCATCGACACGAGGAACACGGCGAGCTGCTGCTGATCGTCGAGGGGACGGCTTGGTACGAGATCGGGAACGTGGCGGTTTCGGCAAAGAAGGGTGATCTCGTATTCTTTCCTCCCGGCGTCTGGCATCGCGAACGCTCCGACGCAACCGGTCCGTTCGCGTTCCATTACGTCGGGTATAAAGGCCTTCGCGTCGAGGGCTGCCGCCCCGATTGTCTCCTGCCGCCCGACCGCCCGAACGTAATCGCCTCGAAGGACCGGTTCCCGCTCTTGCGGGAGCGGTTCGAACGGCTGATCGAGGAATGCCGTTCCCCGTCACCGGAGCGGGAGCGCGCTTCGGACGCTTGGCTTGCCTTGCTCGTCGTGGAGACGCTTCGGTTGACGCGGTATCGAACGAATGCCGAACGGCGGCTGTCCGCAGAGCGAACGGTACGTCTCGCCATGCGGTTTATCGAGGAGCGGTATCCCCATCCATTGGCGTTGGAGACGATCGCCGACGCGGTCCATCTGAGCCCCTT
>NZ_DASQMZ010000101.1:0-18820 GCF_035645235.1 Paenibacillus sp. | reverse complement strand
TGGCTCGGTACCGCCGGCACGGCCTTCTGGGGCATCGTCATCGTGACGATCTGGCAATACGCCGGGTATCTGATGGTCATTTACATCGCCGCGCTGATGAACGTGCCGAGCGAGCTGATGGAGGCCGCGCGCATCGACGGGGCGACGAGGCTGCAGCTGCTGCGCACGATTATCGTACCGATGATTATGCCGGCGGTCACCGTATGCCTGTTCCTCACTATCTCCTGGTCGTTCAAGGTGTTCGATCTGAACCTGTCGCTCACGAAGGGCGGTCCGTTCGGTTCGACGGAATCCGTCGCGCTAAACATCTACCAAGAGGCGTTCCGAAATAACCGATACGGCATCGGCACCGCGAAGGCGCTCATCTTCTTCGTCGTCGTAGCGATCATTACGACGCTGCAGGTGTACTTCACCAAGAAAAGAGAGGTGGAGGCGTGATGAGATCCTCGTATTCCGTTCGCCTCCTCGGGCTGGATGCGGCCGGCCTATTGATCGCTCTGCTGTTTCTGGTGCCGTTCTACTTCGTCGGCGTCAACTCGGTGAAGAGCTTCGGCGACGTGCTGGCGAATCCGGCGGGCTGGCCGGAAGCGTTCCTGTGGAGCAATTATGCCCGCGTCTGGGACATCATGCGGTTCCCGAGCGCGTTCCTGAATTCGCTGCTGATCACGGCCGGAAGCAATATCGGCTTGATCGTCATCAGCTCGATGGCCGCCTATCGCATGGTTCGCCATCCGGGCCGGTTAAACAACACGCTGCTGTTCTTGTTCGTCGCGGCCATGGTCATCCCGTTCCAGTCGATCATGATCCCGCTCGTTCGCGTCGCCAGCGGGATGGGCATTATGAACAGCCTCTGGGGGCTCGGCGTCGCGTACTTCGGCTTCGGCGTCTCGCTGAATTTATTTCTCTATCATGGATTTATCAAGTCGATTCCGAAGGAAATCGAGGAGTCGGCGGTCGTCGACGGCTGCAACGCGTACGGCGTCTTCTGGCGCATCGTATTCCCGCTGCTAAAGCCGATGACGGTAACGGTCGTGCTGCTGAACAGCCTGTGGATCTGGAACGACTTCCTGCTGCCGCTGCTGTTCCTCTACGACCCGGAGCTGCGGACGATCCCGCTCGCGACGTATTCGTTCTTCGGGCAGTACACGAAGCAATGGGACCTGGCGCTCGCCGGGCTCGTGATGGGCGTCGCTCCGATCGTGCTCTTCTTCCTGGCGATGCAAAAGCATATTATCGCCGGCATTACGGCGGGCTCCGTGAAGGGATAAGTCGTCGCTCGATCGGTACCGGATTAGGCAACACGCATCATTTTCATATAAACTATATTCAATCTTGGGAGGTCTTTCGCACATGAAAAAATGGTTATCTACCGCGTTATCCGCAGTCCTCATGCTATCGTTCGTTCTGGCCGGCTGCGCCTCGAATACGGGCGGTTCCGGCGGCGGCTCTAACGCTTCCGGCGGCGGCGGCGGCGGCTCGAACGCCTCCGGCGGCGGAAGCGGCGAAGAAGTAACGATCAAGATGTTCCAGTTCAAGGTCGAGATCGCCGAGCAATTGACGAAGATGATCGAAGAATACGAGGCGCTTCACCCGAACGTCAACATCGAAATCGAGACGGTCGGCGGCGGCGCGGATTACGGCGCGGCGCTGAAAGCGAAGTTCAACTCCAACGACAAGCCGGACATCTTCAACAACGGCGGCTTCTCGGACTTGGAACTGTGGCACGAGCATCTCGAGGATCTCTCCGATCAGCCATGGGTCGAGAACCTGGTCGAAGTCGCGAAGGAACCGATGACGAAGGACGGCAAGCTGTACGGCCAGCCGCTCAACCTCGAGGGATACGGATTTATTTATAACAAGGACCTGTTCGCGAAGGCCGGCATTACGGAGACGCCGCGTACGCTGTCCGAGCTGGAAGCGGCGGCGGAGAAGCTGCAGGCGGCGGGCATCCAGCCGTTCATTAACGGCTACGGCGAATGGTGGGTGCTCGGCAACCACTTCGTCAACATCCCGTTCGCGCATCAAGCCGATCCGGACGCGTTCATCGCCTCGCTCAAAGACGGCAGCGGGAAAATTCCGGGCAACGAAGCGTTCGAGCAGTGGATGCAATTGTTCGACCTGACGCTGAAGTACGGCGGCGAAAACCCGCTGCAGACCGACTACAACACGCAAGTAACCGAATTCGCGCTCGGCAAGGCCGCAATGACGCAGCAGGGCAACTGGACGCAAGTGGCCATCTCCGAGACGAACCCGGACATCAACATCGGCTTCCTGCCGATGCCGATCAACGACAATGCGGACGCCATGGATAAACTGCCGGTCGGCGTGCCGAACAACTGGGTCGTGCACAAGAACTCCGCCGTGAAGGAAGAAGCGAAGGCGTTCCTGAACTGGATGGTCAGCTCCGACGTCGGCCAGCGTTACATTACGGAAGAGTTCAAGTTCATTCCGGCGTTCAAGAACATCGAAGCCGACGAGAGCGTGCTCGGCCAGCTCGCGGCAGACATTATCGACTATAGCCAGCAAGGGAAGACGCTCAGCTGGAACTGGTTTAAGTTCCCGGGCGGCGAAGCGACGAGCAACGAGTTCGCGGACGCGATGCAAGCCTACGTCGGCGGACAGATGACGAAGGAACAGCTGCTCGAAGCGATGCAGAAGTCTTGGGAGACGTTGTCGAAGCAGTAAAGGTGCATAAAGAAACGGCGCGAACTTGTCCGCGCCGTTTCTTTTATATTTTCTGATAAAACCGGATATAATCGATATGAAATTCGCTCGGGTATACGGGACGCTGCTCGGATTCGTGCGCCGGCCGGGGGATTTCGTATACGTTCAGCATCAATTGCATGGGGTAATCGGGCGACTGCTTCGATGTATGAACGAGGGCGTTATCGATGTAGAAATTGACGCCCTCCGCGCTCCAGTCCACCGCGTAAATGTGGAACCGGCTTGCGTCGATCGGAAACTCGCGCTCGAAAAATTCGTCTTCGATCTTCGGATCGCCGAACGGGTGGATGCCGAAGCCGACCGTCGACCGCTCGGCGCCAGCGCTCTGATTCCAGCCTTTGAGCTCGAAGACGCAAATTTCGGCGGATCGCTCCGGACGGTCTTCGAAGCCGATCATCCAGAGCGCGCACAGATTATTGGGGTTGCGAAGCCCTTTCGCCCGCATTTCCAGATAGCCGTAGCGAGGCGTAAATAAGCGCGTCTCGACCTGCTCTTCGCGAACGCGGCATTTTTTGGAGAACCGATGCTGCCCGAGCTCGCTTCCGAGCGGTCCGGAATAAACGCCTGTCTGCAGATTGCTAACCTTAATGTTTCCATCGAATTCGGGACACCATGGCTCTTGATCTTCCGTAATTTGCAAAATCAGCTTACTGTCTTCGAAACGGTAATTCGCCTTGCTTCTCGCACGGCTGCTCCATTGAGGCAAATAATAGGGATACCACTTCGTATCGTCCAGATGATCCGAATCGAAATCATCCTCGAATACCAGCGCATAATTCGGCTTTTGCTTATCGTTCCTTGGGAAATCGCCTGACACGACAGCCGCTCCTTTACTCATGAGTTCTCTTTCGTTACATCCCCCACGTCCAACTTACCGCTCGTTAGTCCCTAGAGGGATATCCTTATTTTACCATACAGGAGAAACACGGACAGTGATGAAAAAATCCCCTCCGGTCGACAGTGTTTCTCACTGTCTGCCATGAGGGGATGATCCCGATAGTATTCTGTTTCTATTTACTCGTTACTGAAACGTATAAACCGGGGTATCGACCGCGCCGCTCGGCGAACTTGGCGACGTGAAGATTCGGTTGCCTCCGCTTTCCCAGACGACGTTGCCGTTTGCGTCTTTCTTTATAAACTTGAACTCGAACGTCGTTCCGGCCGGCACGCTGACCGGCAAAAACCATTCCGGATAGTTCGGGGTCATCATGGCTTCGGTCGACTTCGCCGGATCCCAGCTGCCGAGCTCAGGTAGACTGCCCACGATATGGACATTTTCGCCAAAGACGGTATTTGCGTTAACCTTAAAGATGACTTGGACTTGATCGCCCGAAAGCACTTCGTAACGGAACGGATTGCTCGTATTCGCGCCTTTCGTTACCGTGATGTTTTGCACGCCTGCCGGCGCGTTCGGAACGATCGCCTCGATCATCGTATCGGAGGCGGACACGACCGTCGCTGCCGTCGAACCGAACTTCACGGTGACCGACCCGCCTAACCCCGTGCCGTAGATGTATACGTGGTTTCCTGCGCGACCCGACGTCGAGACGACGTCGCCGATGCGCGGCACCGACGTGCCAAGCGATGGATTGTACGACCATACGTTCACTTCGCCGCCGCTAAGGGTGAAGCTGCCCAGTTGGCCGTTGGAGACGCTGATCGATTGGCCGAAGAGCAATCCGCCAAGCTGGTCGCTGTACGTTCCTGCAGGCAGCGTCGTGGACAGCGCCGGGACCGTGAAGCTTTGATCCGGCTGGCGGTTGACGGCCACGATCACTTGCTTGTCGTAAAACTGCCGCTTAAACACGAGTACATCGTTCGAGCTGTACATCACAGACGTCTCCCCGTACGCGACCGCGTCGTTGGCTTGACGGAGCGCCGACAGCTTCTTAATCACGTTATATGCGGTCGTCGTCTCGTCGAAGGAGGCGGACGTTTGCATAAACACGCGGCCGGCAATGTCGCTCGAGTCGGCGGAGGATAAGTATTGCTCCGTTCCGTAATAAATGTTCGGCGTTCCGCGCGAGGTAAGCAGCGTCGCAAGCGCAGCGTGGAACGGCTTGTTGTTCGGCTGAATGAAGCGGAAACGGGTCACGTCGTGATTGTCGAGGAACGTTACCGCTTGATTTTCGTAAATGTAGTCGGCGCTCGTTTTGATCATCATATCGCCGAAAGCGCTCATGGATTCGCTGAAATGGCCGAACGCATTCGTCGCGGCTCGGAAATACTCGAAATCCAAATTGTTGACCCCCGTACGGTCGGGGAACGTTCGGTACTCCTCATACTTCGGATCCGGGCGGCCGATGAAAAATTCGCCGAAATGGGATACCGGTCCGCCGCCTGCCGAGTCGATGGCGTCTTTGAAATTTTTGACGAAGGCCGGATTCATATGGAGCGTTGCGTCGTGGCGGAAACCGTCGATCCCCTTCGACTTCCAAAATAAGGCGGCCTTCTCTAAATACGCGACAACGGCTCCGTTTTCTTGCGAAAAGTCTGCCAGCGACCCGAGCTCCTTATGGCGGAAGCCGAACTTGCTGTCGTCTCCTGCCCGATCGCCGAGACCATGGAAGAAGCCGTTGACGTCGTTATGCGGATCCGCGACCAAATTTTCCACGCTGCCGTCGCCGTTCGCGTCGACCGGGTTGCCATTGGCGTCGAAGACGTAATTTCCGGAGGCGTCTTTGTCGGGTTCGTACAAGCGACCGTCTTCGGGAATGTTGCCTGCCGTCGGATTTTGCCAGCGGCTCGTATGATTGGAGACGAAGTCGATAATCAGCTTCATTCCTTGAGCGTGCAGTGCGTCCCGCAGCGCTTCGAACTCCTGCATCATGCCGAAATGCTTATTCGTCGCGAAATAGCTCCGCACATGATATCCATGGAAACTAGTCCAACGGTTGATGGAGCCGTCGGCTTGATGGTCGACGATTTCCGTGTCGCGATTCGCATACGGGGCGGAAATCCACACCGCCGTAATCCCCATGTTTTTGAGATAAGGGATTTTGTCGATAATGCCCTGCCAATCTCCGCCCTGGTAAAGCTTGAGATCGATGCCGTTGCCGAGACCGTTGCCGTCGGGGTCATCGAACAAGGTCGGGTCGAAGCCGGCAGGAACGTTGTTCGAAGGGTTTCCGTCCGCGAAACGATCGGTAATGATCTGATATACTGTATCCTTCGGCGTTAACGGGCCTAATGCGCCGGAGCTTGTTTCGGCTTCAGCCGTTTGAGGATGTGCAAGGGGACCGTAGCCCGTGAATACTAACGCAGCGGATAGCGATAACGCCAACCATTGTTTTTTCGTAAACGACTTCATCATTTCATCTCACCTTTCGAATGATATCGACTTCATGCCATTTGCGCAGCCGGAATCGGTCGGACTAGTTCTAGTTCATAAATCCCCTCCTTTCCGAATTGGGGCCGTGCTGCCGCGCACGATTAGCGAAACAGGCAGTACGACGGTGTTGCCGGATCGGGACGGTACGTTTTCGGTTTGTGCCATCAACAGTTCGACGGCTTTTTGTCCTTTCGCATGAATGTCCTGCCGGACCGTCGTCAGCGGCGGAACGGTATAAGAAGCGTACTGAATATCGTCAAAGCCCACGACGGACAAATCGCCAGGCACGCGGCAACCGTGCTCGGTCAAGCCGCGAATCAGTCCGATCGCCGACGCATCGGAGGTGGCGAATACGGCCGTAACCTTGGGTCGGATGGCGACAAGCTGCGACGAGGCGGCATAGCCGCCTTCCGGCGACACCGGGTGCTCAATGACGAGCGACGCGTCCGGCTCGAGTCCGGCCTCCATTAATGCTCGGATGTACCCTTGATACCGGTAATGGTTCACGCCTCCGCGCTTGATTCCGCCGGTAAGCAGCGCGATGCGCCGATGACCTAAATCGATAAGATGTCTTGTGGCTACATAGCCCGCTTCCTCGTCGCCGATCGTAATTTGATAAGCGTCGGCGTCCGATAAATAGCTATCCATAAATACGCAGGGGACCCTTAAAGATACGATCTTCGGCAAGAGGGGCGAATCATCGGAAATGCCGACGACAATGAGACCGTCCAAGCGACGCTCGTGGACGAAGGAGAACGTTTCGGTTTGCTCCGCCCCGACCAATATCACTTGAAGCGAACGATTGCGGGCGCTTTCTTCGATTCCGGAAACGAGCTGCCAATAAAAGGGGTTATCCTGCAGCCGCCCGCGCTCCATGAAAGGGACGACGACGGCGATCAACTGCGACTCTTTGTCCTTCAAGCTGCGCGCGACCGCGCTAGGCGTGTAATTTAAAGCGAGGACGGCTTCCTGGACCCGCTCCGCCGTATCCTGTGAAACGCGCCCCGTACCGTTGATCACGTTGGACACCGTCGCGACGGAAACGCCGGCAAATTTGGCAACGTCTTTAATTGTGGCGCGCGAACGATATTCCGACATAATGATCTCCTCAGCCATATGATTAAACGTTTAATCATTCGTTGGAATAATTATCTCTCGGCCTGAAAGCGTTGTCAATAGATCTAATTTAATAGTTCTAAATTCACACTGGAAACGGTCGTTCCGTTCATAGGAAACAACGAAAAGCCCTGGCAGCCGCCAGGACTATTTAATAGTTGTAGGTCTCTCGTTGATCGAATTCTAAGTTACTCCTTGATCGGAAGCAATACTTCTACTTCTTCTTCCAGTGTGAAGTCGCACTGTGTTTACATGCTTTAAACGCTTTCGCTACAAGCGTCTCATACTGATCGAATCTCCCCGTATGTTTAAAGCCGACGAAATGAAACTGAATGTTCGCCTTATTCCCTTCCAATGGTACACCCCCTCGATTGCATAACCTTTTACTTCAATGCCACGAATACATCAATTTCGTTATTCGGACTGTCAGGCTTGTACCTGTCGTCCCAGATTTCAAAATCGTATCCCCTAGGTTCGTTGCCCGTTTCCCGAATCCACTTCCCATACAGGTAGTCGTACGTTATGCCCAATTCGGATTCCAATCCTTGATGGGTGTAGGTAACATACTTGCTTTCCGGAACGGTATATTGGATCATCTCTGCCGGAACGCGATCCGCACTTGTGACTTCATAGCCGAATATTTGAGTGAACCGATCGACACGCGGATGAAAGCCGGGCTTCATTGGATATATCTGTATCAGTATCACATTCCCATTCGTCTGATTTGCAATTTCATCCTTACTTGAAATCAACGCATCGTAAGTCTGTTTTCCTAACCCTGCTTCTATTTCGTCAAGGTTGGCCTCGATCTTATAACCAACCACCGTAAACCCAGGCAACAAAATCTCCCTTGCTTCCAAGTCATCCCCTCCGAATCGGCAATGTTCATGCGTCTGCCGGTATGCCGCTTATGTTACTTGTACTGCACAAGCCCGAATCCGACACCTACCGGATCTACTAGGTATGCCAGATAATACTGATCGAACTCCATCTTCCCCCTGATCACATGAGCTCCCATGTCCACCGACTTGTTTATCGACTCGTCGATGTCGTCTACTTCGATTTGGATCCTCGTTCCATGGGGAAAATCATCGGGGCCCTGCGCGATCCCTCCATTGATTCCTGGTTTGCCGGATGCCCCCGTGATCGCGGAACGATACCCCCAGTTCGATTCCCCGACTTCCCAACCGAATACCGAGGAATAAAACGCTCCGGCTCTTTCCGGATCTTGACTGCTCATTTCGAATAAAACAACCCGTCCCGTCCGCCCCATCATCCATCCTCCATAAATGTAATCGTCATCCATACACCCACTATAACCGAATGTATGTTCCTGTGTAAACGCTTATTTTTCGAGGTCGGCGTTATGCAGGAGAGCGCGTTACAACAAAAAAAAGCGCCGTGCTTCTCACACGGCGCGAAAAAACCATTTTCATTGAAATAACGTAATCCCGATAGAAATGTCTTAGGCCGACGCGCCCCCGTCTCGCTGATTCGCTTCGCGAAACTCGGATGGCGTCATGCCGGTGTGCCGCTGAAACACCTTCGTGAAGTACCGCCGCTCCGCGTACCCGCTCAAGGCGCCGATCTTCGCGATACTCTTGTCGGTCAGGAGCAGCAGCGACTTCGCGAGCTCCATTCGCTGCCGGGTGACGTATTCGACGAACGTCTCCCCGAACTGCGTCTTAAACAGCAAGCTGAAGTAGCTGCAGCTGATGCCGAGATGGGTAGCGACTTCCTCCACGCCGATGTCCGACGCGAGCCGGCGGTCGATGTAATCTTTCGCGGACAGCATCAGCAGCTCGCCCGATTTTTTGTTTAACGCCCGCTCCATCGCATGATCGACGAGCAGCACGATCGATTCCATGACATCCTTGAGGCTCACCGTATGCTGCAGCTTCTTCCAGACGGATTCCTCTTCCGCCGGGGACACGACGTCCATCTCTCGCATCTCGCGCATCAGATGGATGACGGCGTAATGCAGCGCCGATTCCGGCAGCGCGGCGCGCTGCAGCCGCCCGAGCGCTTGATCGATGCGGCCGCGGTCCTGCTGGCGAAGGCCGGAGACCAGCCCCTCGAGGATCGACCACCAAGCGCCTTCCGTCTCGGGCTCCGCGTCCGCGGCTTCCGTAACCGCGAGCAGTCGGCTCGTGCCGGCATGCTGCAGGAAGCTGCGCTGCAGCCGCTTGTACGTCTCCGCCACCTCCGCGACGCGTACCGGCCGGGGGAAGACGCCGACGCTGACGCTCAGCTTCACGTTCGCCATGACAGCCGATTGGACCGCCTCCATCCAACGCGTCGTCGCATCGGCGTCGCAGGCGTCGGGTCGCCGCTCGATCAACACGCACCATTCACCCTCCCGGGCGTGCAGCGAGACGTATTTGATCGCGAACGGCCGAAGCGCCTCCTGAAGCACGTTGCCGACGGCGAAGTTCCACAGCCTGCGCTCCTTCTCGTCCCACGGCGCGGACAGCCGAGAGTATTGATCGACGTCGACGAGCATGACGACGTACGACGTGTCCTCCGCCCAGCCGTCCTCGTCGGCCAAGATACGCAGGGCGCCCTCCGGCGGAAAGCCCATCAAGACGTCATAGAGCGCCTTCTCGTAGGCGAGATGCGCCACTTTGTTCCAACGCTTCTCTCGCTTGAGCCGCTCCTCCCGTTCGGCCCGCTCGGATCGGATGGCGTTCGCTACGTGCCGCACCGTGCGCTCGAGCTGCTCGTAGTCGATCGGCTTGAGGATGTAATCCTTCACGCCGTGTTTCAGCGCCGCCCGCGCATACTCGAATTCCTGATAGCCGGTCAGCATCACCATTTCGCACGCCGCCCCTTCCGGAACCGCCCGCGCCTGCGCAAGGAACGCCATGCCGTCCATGACGGGCATGCGGATGTCGCACAGCGCGAGGTCCGGCTTGTGAGTTTTCAGCGCCTCGAGCGCCTCCGCGCCGTTCCTCGCCGTCGCGGCGATATCGAGCTGCATCTCGTCCCATGGGAGCACCGTTCGCAAGTTTTGAAGGATCGGCAGCTCGTCGTCCACCAATAATACCTTGAGTCTCATGCGTTCCCCTCGCCAGGTCCGTATTTGGGAATGGTACACCGGATGACTGTTCCGCGCCCGACGGCGGAGCAGACGAACAGGCCGTAGCGCCGCCCGTATTGAATGCGGATCCGGTCCGCGACGCTTCGAAGACCGAGGCCGCGGCGTTCCGGATTCGCGACGTCCGCCTCCGCCGCCGCGGCCGCCTCGTCCGAAGCCGCCTCTTCGTCCGAAACCGCCTCTTCGTTCGCAGCCGTATAGGCGAAACGCGAGAGCGTCTCGTTCGGCATGCCGACGCCGTCGTCCTCGACCGCGATCACGATACGGTCCCCGTCCGACGTCAACCGCACCCGAATGCGGCCTTGGCGATCCAAGCCGTCGAATGCGTGCTGGATGCAATTTTCCACGAGCGGCTGCAGCGTCAGCTTCTGAATCCAATAATCCATCAGCGCCTCCGGCGCTTCGATTTCGTATTCGAATCGGTCGGCGAAGCGGTACCGCTGAATGTCCATGTAGCTCTTCAGATGTTCGATCTCCCGCCGAATCGGAATTTCCTCGCGATCTTGAAAGCTGATCCGCAGCATATGCGCGAGCCGCAGCACCATCTGGCTTACCTTGCGCCCCTCGTTCTGCACCGCGAGCGCGTTGATCGACTCCAGCGTGTTAAACAGAAAATGCGGCTTAATTTGCGCCTGCAGCACGCGCATCTCCGCCTTCGTCTTGCGCTCTTGCTCGCGCTTTACCCG
Organism: Paenibacillus sp.; assembly: GCF_035645235.1. GTDB lineage: Bacteria > Bacillota > Bacilli > Paenibacillales > YIM-B00363 > Paenibacillus_AE. Next base: position 7,866 of record NZ_DASQMZ010000101.1, on the reverse strand, counting down.
AGCGAGCAGCTCGTTCACCCTCGCGATCAAGCTGTTAAGTCCGCGGGCGAGGAGCGCCAGCTCGTCGTCGCCCTCCTCGTCCACGCGCAGCCCCAAATCGCCGCGCTCGACGAACCGCATGAAGCGAACGATGCGAACGATCGTCTTCGCGATCCGATTGATGAAGACGGCAAGGAACAGTACCGCCGACAGCAGCGACAGCAGCATAATGCCCGCGATCCATCGCGAATACACCGTGATCTCGTTCGACAGCGATTTCCACGACGTGACCGAAAGCAGCCGCCAACCTTCGTCCTTCAGCCGAATGGAAGAGACGACGCTGTCGACGCCTTCGAAGTCGAGCCGCTCGCTCCGATACGCCGCTCCGTCGGCGACGTCCGCCCCGTCGGCCTTGAACGCCTCGAGTACGCGGCCGCCCCGGTCCCCCGAGCTGTCGTACAAGACGAGGCCGTCGGCGTTGACCAGATAATAGCGGGTGTCGTAGACGTCTTCGTTGAAGCTGAAATACCGGAACACGCCTTCGATGGCGGAGTTTTTAATTTGCACGAGCAGCATGCCTTCGTTGCGCAGCGTACCGATATCCTTCACGACGCGGATTTGCGTGAAGACGGGCTCGGCGCCGGTCAGCTCGGGATGCTCGTAAGGCCCGACCCACTTCGGAAGGCCGTTCCGCGCGATCACCGCCTCGTAGATCGGCTGCAGCCGGAACGTCTCGAACGGGAGCGCGGCGAAGCTTTCCTTCGAGTAGATGCGCACGATTCGTCCGTTGTCGAGATTGTACATGAACGCATAGCTGACGGACGGGTGATTCACGAGCAGCTCCCGGAAGTTGCGCTGCGTCTCGTTCAGTTCCAGATAACGAATGGCGTCGACGTCCTCGGACGTGTACGACGGACTGCGCAAGACGTCCTGCACCGCGGTGCTCGCGATCGTACTGTCCGTCACCTTGTCCATCTCCCGAAAGACGAAGTCGATGTTTTGCCCGAGCGCCCTCAGCGTAATCTCCGCCTGCTGCGAATACTTCTTCTCGATCGTGTCGGCGACGAAATAATACGCCAAGACGCCGAGCAGGACGAGCGGAGCGATGATGAAGGCAAAGAACGCCGTGAACAGCTTCACCCGCAGCGACATGCGCGCATCCCCCTCGCTCCTTCCGACCGGCGAACAGCGATTAGCCTTTCACGCTGCCCGCCGTAATGCCCTCGATAATTTTCTCCTGCAAAAAACCATACAGCGCCAACACCGGCAGCACGCTGAACACGATGCCCGTGCAGATGAGCGCGTAATCGGTCTGATACGCGTCGCGGAAACCGACCATCCCCGTCGGCAGCGTGCGCAGCGCCTCCTTGCTGATGAAGAAGTTCGCCAGCAAATACTCGTTCCAGACGCCGAGGAAGTTGACGATGAATACCGTCACGAGCGCAGGCACCGTCACCGGCAGGACGATCTGCGCGAACAACCGGACCGAGCCGAGGCCGTCCACGATCGCGGCTTCCTCCAGTTCGCCCGGAATCGACCGCATGAACGCCGCGATCAGCAGCACGCTGATCGGCAACGCCCCGGCCGTATAAGGCAAGTATAACGACCAATGCGTATTCAGAATACCTAAATCTTTCACGAGAATATACTGCGCGATGAACAACACATTACCTGGAATAAGCATGCCGATCAAGACGAATTGATAAATCCAGCGACTCGTCCGCGTCAGCTTCATCCGCGCGAGCGCGAACGCCGTCGCCGCCGCCAGCAGCACGCCGGACATCGACGAGGCGAACGACAAATACAGGCTGTTGAAGAAGTAGACGTTGATTTTCGCCTTCACCCACGCTTCGGCGTAATTTTCGAACATCCAGCGGCTCGGCAGGCCGAACGGGCGCTCCGCGATCTGCAAATTGTCCTTGAACGACGAGAAGACGACGAAGACGAACGGAAACAACACCGCGGCGACGTAAAGCAGTAAGACGACGTGGGGAAGGGAACGCCTCAGCGCGGTCTGCATTACGATTCCGCCCTTTCCATCCGCCGGACGATCAGCAGCTGGTATAGCCCCGTAAGCAGCAGCGCGAACGCGAAAATGATAATCGACAACGCCGTTCCGTAGCCGTACTCGCCGTAATTGATCGCCTTGGTCACCATGTAGGACGCCATCACCTCGGTGGAGCCGACCGGGCCGCCGTTCGTCATGACGAGCACGATGTCGACGACCTTCATGGCGCCCGCGATGGACAGCATGATGACGACGGAGACGATGGGGCGGATCAGCGGCACCGTAATGCGAACCGCCTTCTGCCAGCCGGAGGCGCCGTCGATTTCGGCCGCCTCGTTCAACTCCTTCGGAATGGCAAGGATGGCCGCGAGCACGAGGACGATGAAGAAGCCCATCCACTGCCAGGCGTTCGTCGCGAGCACGGCGAACAGCGCCCATTTCGTATCGGCCAGCCAATAGATCGGTTCGATGCCGACCCAGCCCAGCATTCGGTTGAGCGGGCCGACCTCGGGTTGATAAATAAAGCCCCAGAGAATGCCGATGACCGACGTCGACACAATCGACGGCACGAATACAGTCGTTTTGTAGAACCCTTGGAACTTCTTCACATGGCTAATCAATACGGCGATGAAAACGATCAACGGCACCTGCACGAACGCCGCGAACAGGATAAAGACGATGTTGTTATAGATCGCGTTGACGAAGTCGTCGTCGCCGAACGCCTCCGCGAAGTTGCCGAAGCCGACGTACCGCGGGTCGTCGAGTCCGTTCCAATCCGTAAAGCCGTAGAGCAGCGACGTCGCCATAGGGTAGACGAAAAACAGCACGTATAAAAGCAATGTCGGCACGACGAACAGCGCATAGACGCCCGGATGCCTCAGCGTATCCTTCATTGGCGCGATTCTCCTTTCCGAAGCCGCGAAGGCGCCCCCCGTCATCCGCTCGGGCGGCGCCTTCGGCTTTCCGCTATTGCGCGGCGTTCGCCGCATCCTGCACCTTTTGCAGCGCTTCGCCGACTTCCTCCGGCGACGCTTGACCCGCGATCAGCTTTTGGATTTGCGCTTCGGATTCCTTGTACACGTCCGATTGCACGACGGAATCGAAGTGCGAGAACGCGCCGCCCGCGTTTTTCATGAGATTCATAACCTCTTTCACGATCGGGTCTTCGACCTTCGAGAGCGCCTCGTCGGAAAGCTTCATCGAAGGCAGGACGCCGTCCTCGAGCAGGCCGCGGAGCTGCATGTCGTCGTTATACAAGTTCTTAATGAACGCCTTGACCGCCTTCCGCTCGTTGTCGTCGAGGTCCGCCGAGAAGCCGTAGCCGTTGCCGTAGTTGCCGTTCACGTACGTTTGGTCGCCGACGCCGTTCGGGACGGCCGGCATATTGAAGTACCCGACCTTGCCGGTCAAATCGAACGCTTGCGCCGGATCCTTGAATACGGAAGAACGCCAGCTGCCGTCGAACATCATGCCGGCCTTGCCGGTGACGAACTGATTCAGCATATCCGCGTATTCGAGGCCGAGCTCGCCTTTGGTGAAATAGCCCTTGTCGACCCATTCCTTGTATTTCGCGAACGCCGCCACGACTTCCGGCGAGTTCCATTTTGCCTGGCCGGACAGAAAGCCGTTGATGGAATCCGGACCCGCATACCGCCCGATCATCGTGTTGACCATCATAAGCGGCACCCATGCGCCCTTCGAGCCCATCGCGAACGGCGTTACGCCGTTGCCCTTGAGCGTCTCCGCGGCCGCTTCGAGCTCTTCCCACGTCTTCGGCGGCGCGATGCCGTACTGTTCGAACATCGTCTGATTGTAGTAGAAGCCTTCCGTATTGCCGCCGATCGGCAGTCCGTATACCTTGCCGTCGAGGGTAAATTGGCTCAGGTTTAGGAACTTGTCTCGGATGCCGAGCTCGTCGAGAATCGGCGTTAAGTCGAGGAGCCGTCCCGCCTTCGCATATTTCAGCGCGTCGCCCGTGCCGCCGAACAGGTCGAAGATGACCGGAGGATTGCCCGCCGCCATCTCCGCCGGGAGCTTCGTGAAGCGGTTGACCTGATCCTCGACCCCGTCGAGCTCGAAGGCGAGCCCCGGAATTTCCGCTTCGGTCGCCGCTACGACGTCGTCGAGGATCGCCTTGCGGAATTTCTGCGCTTCGCCGATTTGGATGTGCCTCAGCGATACCGTGAACGGTTCGACCGCTTCCTGCTTCGGCGCTTCGGCCGCCGGCTTCTCCGTCGCCGGCTGCTCCGCCGCCGGCCCCTCCGCCTCCGCCGTCTGTTCCGCCGGCTCCGCCCCGCCGCCCCCGGCGCACCCCGCCAACGTCGTCGAGACGCCAAGCGCAACAATAAGCAATGATTTCATCTTTAGGTTCATATCGCTTCCGGACCTCCCCATTTCGAATCGCAACGCTTCGTTGCAACTTCATTATAAAACCCGCGGTCGGCTCCCCGGCAGGTTCATATTTATATCATCGGGGGATAAATTCGTCTACAGCGAGCGCGGCCGCCGACCATACCGAAGCGGAACCGAGCGGGCCGCGGCCGCCGCGCCTCGTACACCTCTGGCGGGGGCGCGCATCCCGGCTTCCATATGCCGATTCCTCCTTCGTCTTCGGGACGGCATTGGGGTCGGCATCGTCAGGCATCGGTCGTCCCGTGCTTCGTTCTTGCATCGCGTACGAGCGCCTCGAGCGCCCAGGCCAGCGTCTCGCCCGTCTCTTCGTTCGATAAGCCGAACCGCGTGCGCAGCGTCACCCAGGCGTTGGAGCTGCTTAGCAGACGCATCGCCGCAGCCGCGCGCCGGGCGAAAGCCGGGTCCAAGCCGGGCAACTCCTTCCGGAGCAGCTCGAGCATCGCCTCGTCGCGGCTTTGCATCCCCCGGGGTACGATTTGCAGCGCGGTCAACGCGCGAATGACGGCGGCGGCCGTGTCGAACCCTTCGTCCGATTCCTCGGCGTACGCGCGCTGCCCTTGCGCCAACTCGTCGAGGCTCGCGGGCGACAGGGGGAACGACTTACTAAACTTCGCTTGTCCCCACTCGTACAAGCCTTCCAACAGCGCTTCCCTCGACGGAAAATGCTTATACACCGCCCCATAGGAAATGCCGGCTCGCGTCGCCACCTCCTGCACGCTGAAGTGAGGAAGATTCCCTTCCGCGACGAGAGAAGCCGCCGCATTCAAAATCGCAAGGCGAGTTTGCTCCTTCTGCCGCTTGCGCAATTCGCTGGTGTACGACTTGTGGGACTCGGACGACGGCTTCATTTTCAGTAAACATCTCCACTATTTAGTATAGAAAATATCACCTAATATTTTTCCATAATATTCCTCCCCCTTGCCCTTCGTCAAGCCCTCTTCGCTTCGATTCGACATAAAAAAAGCAAACTCCCGAATTCCATAGGAACAAAGGAGTTTGCTTGCGATCTGAAACAACCGTTCAGAAAGTAACCTATCCGCGAAACGACAAAGCCATTTAAGCAGGACCGCCCAACACTTTCCCGCCCTCCGGCAAAGGTACGGGACCGTGAAGAATCGGATCGCCGGTCTCCCTCATCCAACACGCCAGGCGCCCTGCGAGCTCTTCTTTCACCGCTTGATGCCGGGCATCTTCCGCTAAATTGACTCGTTCGACCGGGTCCAGAAACAAATCGAATAATAGTTCCGTGGGGCGCGTATGCTGCAGCAAGCCGTGATCGACCACGAACGTCTTCATCCCGCTTCGATCCAGATTCACGGGAACATACTTTTGATGATCGTCGAAGTATTTAATGTATTTATATCGTTCCGTCCGAATGCAGCGCATCGGCTCGTAGCCGGCATGATAAGTGACTTCCGCGAAGACTTCGTCCCGAATTCGGTCGGACTCTTTCTTCAACAAGGGCAGAAGCGAACGTCCCTGCAACCATTCGGGAGACTCCAAACCCGCCATCTCGCAGATTGTCGGAAATATGTCGATATGCGAAACTAACGCGTCCTCCGCTTCGCCCCGGCGCAGTCGTTCCGGGGTACGCACGATTAAGGCGACGCCGATCCCGGTATCGTACAGATTGCATTTCATTTGCGGGAACGGCAATCCATGGTCCGTCGTGAAGATCACCAGCGTCTCCCGACCCAGCCCCGCCTCATCGATCGCGTCGACGACGATGCCCGCGCACTGGTCCATAATTTTAGCCGACGTCATGTACCCGGCCATTACTTCACGGGTTTGTTTGTTATCGTGGAACGGGTGCGGCGGCATCAAGTAGTTCGGGTTGAATTCCGAGCTAGGCGCAGGGAAGTTCAAGTGCGTGTTAAACATCCCGAAAGACAGGAAGAATGGCTCGGACGCGCCTTTCCGCTCCCGGATATATTCCGCGACGGCGTTGGCGTTGTACATATCGTAAGTGATCGAATCAAATTCGAAATCGGCCATGTCCACTTCGGGATTTCCTAGAATCCGTTGGTATCCGATCATCCCGATATCGGGCGCCTCGTGTTGTATGCCCGCTAGAGCCGTTTCATACCCGTTCCGGTTCAAATATTGGACAAGATGCTGCCGGTAATCGTCTAGTTGAAAGCCTAGGTGCGCCAATCCCAACATGCCTGAGGAATGGGGAGCCATGCCCGTCAGGAGAGCCGCCCGACTCGGCGAGCAGGTCGGCCCCCCGCAGTAAGCATGACGAAATATAATGCTTTCCTCCGCCAATTTCATTAAATTCGGCGTCGGCACGGCATGCCCGTAAGGCTGAATGTAGCGGCCGGTATCATGAGAATGGATATATACGATATTCATTGGGTCGTTCCTCTCCTTAGACTCCTGCCTGCCTTATCTCTATCCAATATCCGGCAGTACGAACGTATCTCCCGTCTCGCGAATCCACTCCGCCAGACGCTCCTGCAGCTCGCGACGTTTCTCTTTATAGAAAACATTGTGCGCAAGATTGACGAACTCGTACGGGTCCTCTTTCAGATGAAACATGAGCCATGGCTGGTTCTCGAGAGCGATGTACTTCCATCCGTCGCGGGTGACGATGCCTCGGAATGGGCGATCCACCCCTTCTTCGAGAATAATGCCTTTCAAGTTCGAAGTCGGAATCGGCAGACTGAGGTAGGCGCTGTCGGGAACATTATGCTGTACGGCGGACTCGTTCAGAATGAAGGTCGAATAATCGGTGCCGTCCATCCCTTCGGGTTTCGGAATGCCGCAAAGCCCCAACGTCGTCGGAGCGATATCGACATGGTTAATCGGAAAATCCAGTTTTTTGGTCTTGTAGCTTTTCCGAGTCGGTCCCCCGACGATGAACGGAATCCGAATCGACTCTTCCCAGGGCGCTTGCTTCCGGAATTGACCGTGCGAGCCGTGTAAATCGCCATGGTCGCTAAAAAACATAATTTGTGTGTTTTGGTCTAACCCCAACTCAAGCAGCGTCTCTCGGATGCGGCCGACATTCCAATCGATTCGCTCGATCGCCGCATAATAACCGGCCAATTCTTCCCGAGTCCGATCCGTAATGCTCGTGACGTCCGGTACGTTCGGACGAAGCTTCAAGGCAGCGGGATTGTAGTTTTTCATGGTTTCCGCCGGCGCGACGTAAGGGTCATGAGGAGGCTGTACCGACAACGAAGCGAAGAATGGTCGACTTTCGCCGCCTGCGGCATAATTTCGCAGCCAGTCTATCAAAATATCCGTCAGCCCGTCCGTCTCGTAACGCGGCAGCCGATAAGAAACGGTCCTGCCTTCTTGTTCCCCGTGAACCCAACAATGAAACGGCTGATTGTTGTTTTCGTATGCCCACCAATCCTCGAATCCCGCTCTTCGTTCCTTCGGGATAACCCGCTTATCCTTTTTGTTTTCCTCCAGCGTTAAATCCAGTTCCGGGCGGTCGCCGTCCAAATGCCACTTCC
>NZ_DASQMZ010000100.1:0-25412 GCF_035645235.1 Paenibacillus sp. | reverse complement strand
GGGGAAGGGCGTCCTCCTGCAGGGCGGTTACAAGCGGGAAGTCGTCTGGGAGCTGAAGAACGGCGTCATTCGCGCGTACGCCGAGGAGGGCGATCTCGTCGACCTTCCGCTCCTGCCGGGGAAAACTTGGGTACAGATCGTTCCGGACGTCTCGAAGGCTTCGTACGGGACGTAAGAAAGAAGCGGACCGGCGTGCACGTTCAGAATTTGTTCAGTCGGTACCTGTACACTTAACCGCATGAAGGATCGAGCGATGTGCGGAGGTGCGGCGATGATTTCGACGGTGCCGGCGAGCGCGACGGATGAAGCGTTCTTGTTCGAGTTGTTCGTTAGTACGCGGTTGGCGGATTTCTCCGGTCTCGGCTGGAGCGAGGCGGACCTGGAGGCGCTGTTGATTTTACAATACAAGGCGCGGCAGTTTACGTACCGGCAACGGTATCCGACGCTCGCGCAAGACGTCGTTCGGCAAGGGGATGCGCCGATCGGTCAGGTGTCGACCTACGAATCGGACGCAGCGATCCATCTGGTGGAAATCGCGCTGTTGAAGGCGTACCGAGGGAAAGGCATCGGGTCCGCGCTCATCCGCGGCTTGCAGCGGCGGGCGGCCCGAAGCGGGAAGGCGCTGCGCCTGCAGGTGGCGGTCGACAACCCGGCGCTGCGGCTGTACCGCCGGCTCGGCTTCCGCCGAAGCGAGGAGCGGTTCCCTTATGTACAGATGGAGTGGAGCTTGAAGAAGCCGGCGCCGATCCGGACGCCGACGTAATCCGGTGCATGCATACCCGCGCCGGAACAAATCGGGATATGCATAGTGGGAGCGCCGCGGAATAGTCCGCGGCGCTTCTTGTATGAAATATTGCGTTTTCTATAAGATCGAGCACGGGCCACAATTCATGGAGAACGGCAAATCCAATAGTGGAATGGGCATCCGCAGCGGGTTACGATAACGATTGCCTCCAGCCGACGGTTCGGAGGGGGCAATGAGACTTTTTCGAAGGTTTGGGGGGATCGCCGTTGAAGGCGCTAGTCGTGCGCAGTCCCGGAACGATGGTAACGGAAGCACTGCCGATGCCGGAGATCGGCCCGTACGAGGCGCTCGTACGCATCGATCTGTGCGTCGTCTGCAACTCGACCGATCAGATGATCGTCGACGGGACGTTCCCGTTCGATTTCGTTCGATATCCATGCGTACTCGGTCATGAGACGATCGGTACGATCGTAGCGGTAGGGGAGAAGGTCGACTCGTTCCGAATCGGAGATCGCGTGACCCGTTCGGGGTATAAGGCGAAGCCCGGCGCCGGCTTGCACGCCGCATGGGGCGGCTTCGCGGAATACGGCGTCGCCGAGGATGTTCCGGCGTTGAAGCGGGATGGACTCAAGCACGGCTTCGCGACGCCGAAGCCGATTCCGAAGAGCCTGTCCGACCGCGAAGCCGCCTTGCTGATCAGTCTCAGCGAGCTGTACGGCTTTACGAGTCAGCTCGAGTTGAAGGGGAAAACCGTGCTCGTGCTAGGCACCGGCATCGCGGGACTCGGCATCGCGTGGTTTGCGAAGCGATTCGGCGCCGGGAAGGTCGTCGTCGCCGGCAGAAGGGACGAACGGCTTGCGCTGGCGCGGCAAGCCGGCGCGGACGAGGTGATTAACACCCGCAGGCCGGAAGCGATCCCGGAGCTGCAGGCCGATGTGATGATCGAAGCGACCGGGAGCGAGGACGTCTTTCTCCGCACGTTCCGGCTGCTCGCGCCCGGCGGACATATTGCCGTGTACGGCGTGGCGGAGAACGCTTATCGGATGCCGTTATCGGAAGGGCCGCGGCACTTCTCGCTGCGTCACTACGACACGAACGAAGCCGCTTCGACGGAAGCGGTATGCCGACTGTTGATCAAGAAGGAAATTCCCGTTGATCTCTGGATTACCCATGAATGGTCGTTCGAGCAGATCGACCAAGCGTTCCGGCAAGTACGAGCGGGAGAGGTCGTGAAAGGGATCGTATGGCTGAACCGAACGAACCGAGCGAAAGAGGAACGACGGCAATGAGTATGACAACGGATGCGATCTGGTTCGAACAGTATTGTTCGATTGGGCGCAATAGCACGGAGAGCGTATCCCCGAAGCTCGGGGATACGTTTGTTTCGGGAGAGGAAGGCGTCCCCGATTGTCGAATACATAGTGGGTTGACATAAAAATTCTACGAACGAGGTGCGTCTTTTTGGGGAAAATTAACGGGTGGTTTTCCAAGAAGTACTTGCAGCGCATCTGGTTGACGGTCACCTTGGTGATCGTGCTATTGGTTCTCATTTCATCCGTGACGCTGTACATGAGCTCGGAACGTACGGTGCTCCGCGTACATGAACGCGCCAATGACAAAGTGCTGCAGCAGATCGATTATAACATACGTTACATGAATGAAATCGCGACAAGCACAGCCAGCTTCCTCTTCTTCGATACGGAGGTGACGTTGCTTCGTCTCGCGAAAGAATTAGACGATTACTTATATATTAAGAGCATTAACAAACTGGACGCCGTCACGAGCAGCTCGTCCTTCATTCACTCTATGTTTATTTACAATCGGTATCACGACGATTTCTTTATCGCGAACGGCGCGTCGAGGTATTCGCTGGATCAACGGTTTCTTTCGAAGCTTAAGGAATATATCCATTCCGGCGCGATCTCGAGCATGCAGTTCATTCCGTATTCCTTCGAGTCGTCGGAGCCGGGCAACCGAGGGAGCTTCGACATGTTCTTGTTCGCCATGTACGAGCCGGACGCGAAGGGGAAAATCGAGAACATGCTGATCTTGGCCATCTCGCCGGAATGGATCTTCGAGAACATTCACATGCTCAACCAACCGGACACGGCCTATCAGGGAAGCTTCCTCATCATGGACGGCAATCGGGAATTGTTGTTTCGGAAAAAACAAGCCGGCTTGATCGATTCGGATGAATTGTCCGTCATTACCGGGATGATCGAGAGGACTTCGCAGGACCGGGGCTCCTTCACGATCGGCGCCGGCAAACATCGCAAGGCCGTGACGTATTTGGATACCGGCGTGAACGACTGGGTAGTGCTGAATGTCCAACCGTACGATTCCGTCATGAGCGACGTGCTCGATTTACGCAATACGTCGATTTGGATCACGACGATCTTCGTTCTGATCGCCGTCACGGTCGCCGTCATCGCGACGAACGTCTTATACCGGCCCGTCGATTCCTTCCTTCGGCAGGTAAGGCAGGGGGGCGGGGACGAACAAATCGCTTCGAAGCATCGGCGCAAGCAGGATGAATTCTTGTACGTCTCGAACCGTTACCAGCAGATGGTCGACAAGCTGGACCTCGTGAAACGCGATTCAGAGGAGAAGGAGACGATCGTCAAGAGCTACTACATCCGGAAGCTGCTGCTGAACAGCGTCTCGATCACCGCCGAGGAGCTGACGCACTTCTTCGGGCAGCGGCCGATCGCCGATACCGGCGACCAAGCGCGTTACGCCGTATGCGTCATGAAGATCGACCGCCTGCACGATTTCGATACGAACACAAGCCCCAGCGACAAGCGGCTGTATTACTTCGCCATCTCTAATATTGCGAACGAGCTGCTATCGAGCGTCTTCCGCAGCGAGACGGTGGACATGCGGCGGGACCATATGGCGGCGATCCTGTCCGTCCCGAAGCAGAAGCAAGCCGGCTTTCTGGAAGAAGCGCAACGCATTTTCAAACGCATTCAAGAGGTGACGGGCACGTACTACAAGCTTTCGTTGACGGTCGCGATCAGCGAGCCGTTCGACGATATCCGGGAGACGACGGATTATTACGCCCGGGCGTTATCGTACTCCATGTACCGAATGAAATACGGGCATCAGTCGATCATTACGCCGGAGATGGCGGCGGAGGAGGCCGGAGCTCTAGACTTCTACATTCCCGAGGAGTTGGAGCGGAAGCTGATCAGCGGGCTAAAGTCCAACGACCCGGCCGTGCTGAGGCATTTTCTAGATCAATATGTCGAGTTGGGGAAGGCGTTGTCGTACGACCAGTTCATGCAGTCGATTTATCAGGTAATCATGACGACGCGAAAGACGCTGAAGGAGATCAATGCGTATAAGTTGCAGCCGATTACGATCGATATGAACCAGGTGCATCAAAACCTGCTGGAGCAAGAGACGATCGACGAGGTCAGAGCGGTCTTGGCCGCCCTCTTCGAGGACTTGACCAGCGAGGTGAAATCGATTCCTTCGCTGGACAAGAACGACGTGCTGCTGGAGACGATCAAGGAGCTGGTGGCGCTGAATTATACCGACGTCAATCTGAGCCTGCAAAGCATCGCTTCGATGCTGCATATGTCCGTCTCCTACGTCGGACGAAGCTTTAAGAAGAGCGAAGGGATTTCCGTCGCCGAGTACATTAACGAGGTGCGGCTGTCGCAGGCGGAGAAGCTGCTGTCCAATAAGGATTACAGCGTGATCGAGATTATGGAACGCGTCGGATTCATCAACCAAAGCCAATTCTTTAAGCTGTTTAAGAAGAAATTCGGCGCGACGCCGAGAGAGTATCGCTTAAAGAAGTTAATCGAATAAGTCCGAGAGGACGTCGGCGCCCGTCCGGGCAGGCCGGGGTCCTTTTTTTATGCGCGTTCGGCACTCGTCCATGGAGATCGATCGATTCCATAGCCGTTCCGCACACTGATGTTCAATTCTCATAGTGGAGGTTAATTTGTCCAGGTGCCATAATTAAAGCGCTTCCATAACAATTGAAAGGAGAGCTTCGGAGCGATTGTAACCGATGTCGTCGTCGAATTCATTTCATTAAGGAGGTAAGGGAATGAAGAGAGGAAAAAGATGGTTGGCTTTATGGGTTTGCTTCGCGCTGTTGTCGCCGATGCTGCCGTTCGCCGCGCAAGAAGCGAAGGCGGCGACCAGCATCTATGTTTCGCCGAACGGCAGCGACTCGACCGGCAACGGGTCGTTGTCGAATCCTTATAAGACCATAGCCAAGGCGAGGGACGCGGTCCGCACCCAAATCGCGGGAGGCATGACGTCCGACGTAACGGTGTATTTGCGGGGCGGCACGTATGCGATCGAGTCCCCCATTCAATTTCATGAAGCGGACTCCGGCCGCAACGGGTACAAGGTCATTTACACCAATTACCCTGGGGAGCAGCCCGTCATCAGCGGCGGGCAGGCGATAACGGGGTGGCAGCTGCACAGCGGCAACGTTTATAAGGCGACGGTCGGCACCTCGTGGTCCTTTAACGTCCTGTTCGAGAACGACGTGCGGAGCGTGCCGGCGCGCCATCCGAACGAGGATTATCACCGGACGGCCGGGAGGGATGCGAATTCCCCGAGCTCGAAGTTTATTTTCGCCCCGGGCGATCTTCCCGCGATCGCAAATCAGAACGATCTGGTGGTCAACATTTGGCCGGGCGGCCCGAGCGGTCATTGGAATTGGTTTAACCAGTTGGCGACGGTCCAAAGCGTCGATTACGTCAGTCGGACCGTCACGTTGGATCAGAACGCCGCGTTCGAATTGGGCAGAGGTTCGCGTTACTACATGACCGGCGCGATCGAGCTGCTGGATCAGCCGGGCGAGTGGTATTTGGATAAGACGGCGGGAGTTGTGTATTATTACCCGCGGACCGCTCCGATCGCCAATCAGGAAATTATCGCGCCCAAAACCCATACGCTGGTGGAATTCAAAGGGTCGTCGACCTCCTCCCCGGTGCAGCACATCGAGATGAGCGGCCTCGTCTTCAAGCACAGCGACGCGGACGCGGCGATGGCGGACGAAGCGTTCCGCAGTGGCATTCATCTCGAGAACGCCAAGTATATTACGATCAAGAACAGCCTGATCGAGCATATCGGCGGGAACGGCATCAAGCTGTACAATTTCGCGCAAAACAATACGATTTACGGCAACCGGATTCGCGAGACGGGCCATACGGGCGTTGTCTTGAAATACGGCGGTCCGGCAACGTCGCAATACTGGAACTATACCAATACGGTTTCGAATAACGAGATTTACCGAACGGGCCGCGCGATTCATGGCGCGATGGGGATAGACCTGTACGAGAGCGGGAACAACACCATCTCTCATAACTTAATTTACGACGCGCCGGGAACGGCCATTAACATTAAAGGCTTGGCCTCCATCAAGGATCGCAGTTCCAGAGGCACGATCGACGGGATCGCGGTGGATCTCAACAACTATAAAAACTTTACCGCTGCTCGGAACAACCGGATCGAGTTCAACGACGTGACGTCGAAATTCCGGGAGACGCAGGACGACGGGTTCATCCATACGTATTGGACCGGACCGGGCAATACGTTCCATAACAACTTCTTCCACGACTCCACCGTCCATTATTCGTTCGGACAGGGCATCTACATCGACGACGAAAGCGAAAACACGACGCTCACCAACAATGTCCTGTTCGACCTTCGCAGCGGCGGCGGCAAGATGGACAGCGCGATTTTCGCGAAGAGTCAGGGGTTGACGATTCGCAACAACATTATCGCGGGCAATACCGCGGTCCGCTCGGCCGACATCTCGCTCGTTCACAACATCGTGGATCACAGCGCCGCGGCGAGCTTGGAAACGAAGCATGCGACCGTCGAAAACAACATCAGCTATATGTCTTCCAATCAAGCGTACTGGACCGACGCTTGGTCGGAGGAGCTGTTCAAAAAAGCGGACGGCAATGTGTTCTATAATAGTGTTCAAAAGTATTTGACGACGGGAGAAATCCCGGTGCCTGACTTGGCCGAATGGAAAAGTCAGTACAGCAAGTACGATCAATATACGGTTACGACCGATCCGTTGTTCGCGCAACCGTCGGAACACGATTACCGGTTGCGCTCGAATTCGCCGGCGCTTGCGCGCGGTTTCCAGCAAATCGACTTCGCGGGCGTCGGGTTGAAAGAGGACTTCCCGTTCTCGGATCAGAACGACCCGCTCGCGAGAGTGTTCGTCCTGGCCGGCTCCGAGCAAACCGCCGTCCGGCTCTCGACGAACGGCACGGCGGCATTGACGGTGAAGGCGCGCAGCGTGAAGGGATACCCGCTGGACTTGAGCGGCGCTTCCATCACCTATTCCAGCAGCAACACGAGCGTGGCGACGGTGAGCTCCTCCGGCGTCGTCACGGCGGTCGGCACCGGCAATGCCACGATCAACGTGCAAGTCGTCGAAGGCGGCGTGACGAAATCCACCGTGTTCTACGTGCATGTGAACGACGCATTCAACCAGCTCCAATTCCTGACAGGCACGAAGACGATCTATGCCGTCGGGCAAACGTTCGCTCTTAAGGTTGCGGCGTTGTCGACCAACGGCAATTACTTGCCGCTTCCGACGGTGACGTACTCGAGCAGCAATTCGTCCGTCGCATCCGTGAACAGCTCCGGCGTATTGACGGCAACGGGCACGGGGACGGCCGTCATTACGGCGCAGGCTACGATCGGCGGCGTGACGAAATCCGCAACCGTGAACGTCCAAGTGCAAGGCGCGATCCTGGACAAGATTACGGCTACGATGGCCGACGCGACGCTCGGGCTTTCGCAGCAAGGGCAAATCGACGTCGCGGGCACCTTGACGGACAATTCGGCCCTGAACTTGAACAGCTCGGCCGAAAGCTACACGTCGCTGAATACAGGCGTCGCGACGGTCAGCTCCTCCGGCCTTGTCACCCCGGTCGCACCGGGAAATACGAAGATTAAGGTCGATGTGACGTTGAACGGCGTCGTCAAGACGAGATGGGTGAACGTCGGCGTGCTGTCGAATGTGTCGGGCGTGTCGCTTTCAAGTCCTTGGCAATTGACCGCCTACAAGAATGACGCCAACGCACCGGAGTCTCACGCCTTGTCGACGAACGGGGAAATCCACCTCAAGTCTGCGGGAGAAGTGATCTGGGATACGTACGACGATTTCACCTATGTGTGGCAGCCGCTGACGGGGGCGGAGCGCGCGTCGATCACGGCGACGATCTCCCGATTGACGGCCCGCAACGGGGCAGCTCTCGCGGGACTCGCCTTCCGCGCGGCGGATGCGCAACAGACCGATAACGTGACGCTCCGCGTTCATGCTCGGGGCGAGACGGCGTTGAGCACCCTCGTCGGGACCAGCGAAGGCTACGCAACCGGAATCGCAGGTATTCCGCTGAACGATCAGGACGTTACGGTGAAGCTGGAGAAGGACGGAACGGACGTGACAGGATACTACTTGGAGAACGGCCAATGGTACCCGTTCGCCGTTGTGCACGATATGCCGCTTCCCGACAATCTCCTTGTCGGATTGGTGCTGACCAGCGAAATCGAAGGCGATCTCGCGGAAGCCATTTTCAAGAACGTCTCCGTTACCGTCGGGGGCGAGAAGGGTACCCTCGCGAGGGAATACTGGACCGGCTTCGGCGGCAGTACGATCTCCAGCATTCCGCTGACGACGACGCCGACCGGGTCGTTGGCGCTGGCGAATTTCGAGGGTCCGACGAATATCGGCGAACATTACGGCGCTCGCATCCGGGGCTACATCCATCCGCCGGCTACGGGATCGTACACGTTCCGAATCGCCAGCGACGACCACAGCGAGCTGTGGCTCAGTACGGACGCGAATCCGTCGAATAAAGTCAAAATCGCGGGCGTGACCGGGTGGACGACGCCGAAGGATTGGACGAAATATTCTTCGCAGCAATCGTCGGCCATTGCATTGACGGCGGGCCAGAAGTATTACGTAGAGGTACTGCATAAGGAAAACGCCGGAGGCGACAACGTCGCGGTCGGCTGGACGGGACCGGGCATCTCGACGATCACCGTTATCGGCGGCGAGCATTTGTCTCCGTATACCGGGGCGTCATCGACGCCGGCGCCGGATACGCAGGCGCCATCCGCGCCGACGAACGTCAGCGTGACGAGCAAGACGGATACGACCGTGAATTTGTCCTGGACGGCGTCTTCGGACAACGTCGGGGTAACCGGATACGACGTTTACGTCGGCGGGAACAAGGCGAACACTTCGCCGATCTCCGGTACGACATATACTGTAACGGGCTTGACGGAGCAGTCGAGCTACAGCATTACGGTCAAGGCGAAGGACGCGGCGAACAACGAGTCGGCGGCGAGCTCGGCGCTGTCCGTCACGACGAACGGCGGCGGCGGCACGGGCAACATCGTTCGCGAATATTGGGGCGGCGTCAGCGGCGGCGCGGTATCCGACATTCCGTTAACGACGACGCCGACCAGCACGTCCACATTGACGAGCCTGGAAGGGCCGAGGAACGTCGCGGACAGCTACGGCGCGCGCGTGCGGGGCTACCTCCATCCTGCTTCGACGGGGTCGTATACGTTCTACATCGCTAGCGACGACGCCAGCAAGCTGTGGCTGAGCACTGACGCCAATCCGGCGAACAAGGTGAAGCTCGCGGAAGTGACCGCATGGACGATCGTCGAAGAGTGGAACAAATACAGCTCGCAGCAATCGACGACCGTCTCCCTGACGGCGGGCCAGACGTATTACGTAGAGGTGCTCCATAAGGAAGGCGCCGGGAACGATCACTTCTCGGTCGGTTGGATCAGGCCGGGACGGTCGACGATCGACGTCATTACGGGGTCGTACCTGTCGCCGTACGTCAGCAATATGCTCGCGAACGGCAGCTTCGAATCGAACAGCTTGAGCGGCTGGGCGAATTGGGGCAACAGCCAAGTCGTGAATACGAACGCATCCCAGGGGACGTACGCCGTGCGCGTCGGAACCGGGGCCGGCGGCATCGCGCAAGAAATCCACAGCGGCTTCTCCGCCGGAAACACCGTGCGGCTCGAGGCGTCCGCGTTCGCAGACTCCTCGGCATCCCTGGTGGAGGTGGCCGTTAAGTTCAAGAACTCGTCCAACCAGGACGTCACGTCGGGCGCGACGTTATCGTTCAACGCGACGTCGTATCAGACGAAGAACGTCGACGTGACCGTGCCGTCCGGAACGGCGTACATTCAAGTGTACGTATGGAAAGGGACGAATTCGGGCTACGCATATGTCGACAATCTGAAGCTGACGAAGCAGTAATACAAACGATTGGGTGCGGGGTCACTCGTTGCAGCGCGTAACGGGTGGCCTCCTTTTTCCGGAAACGATGATTCGTAATAAGGGAGAGAACGACATGCAACGTTTGCAAGTGAGCGAGAACGGCAGATTTTTGGTTCAAGCGGACGGGACGCCGTTCTTCTGGCTGGGCGATACCGCTTGGGAACTGTTTCACAAGCTCGACCGCGCGGAGGCGGAGCTGTACCTCGACAATCGGGCCGAACGGGGATTCAACGTCATCCAAGCCGTCGCGCTGGCCGAATTCGAAGGCGTCACGACCGGGAACGCGTACGACCGCCTGCCTTTGACGCGCGATGCGGAGGGACGATGGGATCCTTCGAACCCGGACGTCGGCGGCGAATACGATTACTGGGCGCATGTAGACTTCGTCGTGGACGCGGCGGCGGCGCGCGGCATGTATATCGCGGTGCTGCCGACCTGGGGGGATAAGTATAACCGGATGTGGGGCAAGGGACCGGAAATTTTCGAACCCGGCAATGCGTACGCCTACGGCAAGTGGCTCGGCTCCCGTTATCGGGACCGACCGAATGTCGTCTGGGTGCTCGGCGGGGATCGGCCGCTGCACACAAGCAAGCACCATGCGATCATTCGCTCGATGGCGCTCGGGCTGAAGGAGGGCGACGAGGGCGGACATCTCATCGCCTTCCACCCGACGGGGAAGGAGGCTTCGTCTACATACGTTCATGGAGAGGAATGGCTCGATTTCAACATGATTCAGTCGGGCCACTTCGCGGGAAATCAGCAGAACGCCGATATGATCGAGAAGGACTATAACCGGCTGCCGACGAAGCCGATCCTGGACGCCGAGCCTTGCTACGAGGATCATCCGATCGATTTTCAGGCGGCCAACGGCTATTTCGACCCGGCGGACGTCCGCAAGGCCGCTTATTACGCCGTCTTCTCCGGCGCGTTCGGGCATACGTACGGGCACCATTCGATCTGGTCGATGACGACCGAGCCGAACGAGTACTTCATCATGTCTTGGAAGGATGCCGTCCTCCGTCCGGGCGCGGCGCAGATGCGTCATGTCCGGCGCTTGATCGAAGCCCGTCCGTTCCTCGAGCGCGTGCCGGATCAGGGGCTTCTCGCCGGCAATGACGCCGGCGCGAACCGCCAGGTCGCCACCCGCGGCGCGAAGTACGCGATGGCGTATAGCCCGAACGGTCTCAGGCTCAGGATTTCGATGGGCCGCATCCAAGGCGCCCGGGTTCGGGCGTCGTGGTACGACCCGCGGACGGGAACGTTCTCGACGTTCGGCGAATACGAGAACCGGGGCGTCGCGGAATTCGTGCCGCCGTCGAGCGGCCGCGGCGACGATTGGGTGCTCGTGCTCGACGGCGTCGACTAACCGCGCAGCGCGGCGCCGAGCTCGCGAATGCGCTCGTAATACGCCGGAGGCAGCTCGCCGTCGGCGTTCGGCGCGACATTGATCAGGTAATTGCCTCCCATCGCCTTCACCTGAGCCCACCGGCTCAGCACCCACTCCGTTGGTTGGTACCGATGCGGCTCGGTGTATCCCCACCCCGAGCCCTCGGGCCAAATATCGCACAGCTCCCACCATCCGTCCGGCGCTTGCGCCGGCATCGTCCGTTCCGGCGTCTCGTAATCCCCGTACCCATGCATTCTGGAGTTGACGACGATCGAGGGCTGCAACGCCCGAATGTCGTCGATCGAGATGACGTCGGGGCCGCCGTCGAACCAGAGCAGGTCGATCGTACCGTAATCCGTCAGCAGCTCCTCGATTTGCGCCCGAATCTGCCTTCGGTACGCCTCGGTACGCTCGGGGGAGGGCGGGGGCAACTCGATCGGCTCATGGTTCAACCCGTAATGCGGCGAATCGGGCGTGCCTTTGCTCTGGAATCGGAAGGACATGTCGCTGCGCTGCATGTACCAGTCCGGCGGCGAATAATAGAGGCCGACCTTCAACCCGAGGTCGCGACATGCCTCGACGTACGCCCGCACGTAATCGGTCCCGCCCGCATAGAGGCTTGTGTTAAACGTTCCGTGACGGCTTGGCCATAGGGCGAAGCCGTCGTGGTGTTTCGCCGTCAGCACGGCGTACCGGAAGCCCGCGTCGCAAGCCGCCTTCAGCCACGCGCGCGGGTCGTAGCTTCGAGGCCGGAACCGTTCGGCGAGGGCGAAGTACGCCGTCGGCGTCATCTTGCGCGCCGGGTCGGTCTCCCAGGGCGTGTTCGCGATCATGCCCCAGGACAGGTCGACCTTGGCGCTCACGCTGGAGATGCCCCAATGGATGAACAAGCCCAAGTTGCCCTCCCCGAACCATTGGGCCCCCGGGTGCGGGTTGCGTCGGAACTCCCGCCGCTTGTCCGAAGCGGCTTTCGCTTGGATCATGTCATGCTGTTTGTTTGCGATATCGCTCATAAAGGAACACCTCTCTTGTCGGTAATGGGGATTTCTTCCCTCTCATCATACCGGATGCTCCGACCCAAAAAATATCGCCGATTGTTGCAATTCGTATGAAATGGCGCCTCAAAACCAAATCCCATAGTAATCGCCACATCCCATATCAGGCACATCGTTCGTTCGCCATATTTCACAGTAGGCATGCGCAAGCCGCTCCCGGCATAATCGGGGTAGCCAAAAAGAAAACGAGGTGTGCCTTATGAACCCCGACGTAACGCCCGGTTCCGAACGCCGCGTTCGCCGCGCTGCCGCATCCCGGCGATGGAACCGATGGAAGCGGGACGGCGAACTGTCGCTGTTGTTTTTTCCAGGATTTCTGTACCTGCTGATTTTCTCTTACCTCCCGATGGCGGGCATTATCGTCGCCTTCAAAAATTTCAAGGTCAACCTGGGCGTGTTCCAAAGTCCCTGGGTGGGTTTCAAGAACTTCGAGTTTTTGTTCACGACGGAGCTCGCCTACCGCATTCTGCGAAATACGGTACTGTACAGCCTGAGCTACATGGCCGTGACGATGGTTTGCGCGCTCGCGCTCGCGATTCTCATGAACGAGCTGACGCGAAGATGGTTGAAGGTGCATCAGACGGTGCTGTTCCTGCCGTTCTTCTTGTCCTGGGTCATCGTCTCCTATATTACGGATACGATGCTCGACCATCAGTCCGGCTTCCTGAATTCCTTGCTCGCTTGGCTCGGCATGGAGCCTAGGCTCTGGTATTTCGAAAACGGGCCTTGGCCGCTCATCCTGAATATCGTCAATTTGTGGAAGAGCATTGGCTTTCAGACATTAATCTTCTATGCCGGAATGATGGGCATCGACTATACGTATTACGAGGCCGCCAAGATCGACGGGGCGTCCAAGCTGCAAATGGCGATGAAGATCACGGTTCCGCTTCTGTCGCCGATCATCAGCATCTTAATCATCCTGTCGGTCGCGAACATGTTCCGGGGCGACTTCGGACTGCACTATTTCATCCCCCGCGATTCGGGGATGGTATACGCGACGACGGACATTATCGATACGTTCGTCTTCCGCGCTTTGCGCAGCATGGGCGACACTTCGATGGCTGCCGCGGTCGGCTTGTTCCAATCGGTCGTCGGACTCGTCATGGTCATCTTGGCGAACTATACGATCCGTAGAATCAACGAGGAAAACTCGCTTTGGTAGGAAGGGGAGCGCCGCATGGCTCGGACGATCATTAACGCCTTATTCGTCTTGATTTCGTTAAGTATGTTTTTGCCGTTCGTTCTCGTGATCACCTCTTCCTTCTCGGCGGAGCAATCGATCATCGAGAACGGGTACCAATACATTCCGTCGATGTGGAGCCTTGAGGGCTACCAGACGGTGTTCAAGTCTCCCGCGATTCTAATGCGGGCGTACGGCGTCACCGCTTTCATTACCGTCGTCGGCACCTTGTGCAGCTTGCTGTTGACCAGCATGACGGCCTACGTGTTGTCCCGCAGAGATTACTCGTTCAATCGGCCGGCCGCATTCTACGTGTTCTTCACGATGCTGTTCAGCGGGGGGCTCGTTCCGTTCTACATCTTAATGACGCAATACCTTCATTTGAAAGACAATATTCTCTCGATCATCCTGCCCGGCTTGCTCAACGTATTTTACGTCATGATTATGCGCAGCTACATGCTCAAGATCCCGTTCGAGATGATCGAATCGGCGAAGATGGACGGGGCCGGCGAATTTCGTATCTTCTTCCGGATGGTGCTGCCCCTGTCGACGCCCGGATTGGCGACGCTCGGCCTGATGATTTCCTTCGGGTATTGGAACGAATGGTTTAACGCGTTGTTGTTTCTGGAAAATCAGAAGCTCGCGCCTCTGCAGCTGCTGCTGCAGCGCATGATTCGAAACATCGAGTTCCTGACGAGCAACAGCGACTTCGTCTCCCAATTCGGCATCGAGGTGAGCCTCGCCGACCTGCCGAAATATAACGTTCGCATGGCGATGGCCATCTTGGCGGCGGGACCGATGATGTTCGTCTTCCCGTTCTTTCAGCGGTATTTCGTCGCGGGACTGACGATCGGTTCGCTCAAGGGCTGACATTCGATTATCTCCTGCAGCGATGCAGTCGATAATATATAATTTCATTCAAGGAGGTCATATCAGTATGCATTTCGGTACTCGCACGAAACAACTTTGGCTCATCGCCGTCGTGACGGCGTTGTTGCTCTCGACGGCATGCAGCACGCAATCCGGAAGCGACTCGAAGGAGCCGGCGGCGGAAAACCCGACTGCCGCGACGACGGAGACGGGCGGCGAAGGGACGGCGGAGCCGGCCGACGCCAAAGCCGAGCTCGAGCCCGTGAAGCTCAAGTGGTATTTCCTGAGCTACGGCACGCCGACGGACATGGATACGATCGAAGCGGAATTCAACAAGTACACGCAAAAGCTCATCAACGCCACGGTGGATCTCGTACCGGTCGAGGCCGGGGACTACGAAGACAAGATGAATACGGTCATCGCGTCCGGCGAGGAATTCGACATCGCGTGGACGTCGAACTGGAGCTTCGGCTACGTGGGTAACGTAAACAAAGGCGCCTTCTATCCGATCGAGGATTTGCTGCCGGAGTACGCGCCTAACGTGACGCGGTTGTTCGGCGACAAGCTGGAGGACGCACGCATCAACGGCAGCATCTACGCGATCCCGATTTACCAGACAATGACGCAGATCCAAGGCTTCGTCGTCCAGAAGCGTTTCGCCGACAAATATAATCTGGACGTATCCTCGATCAAGACGTATACGGATCTGGAACCGTTCCTGCAACAAATTAAAGAGAACGAGCCCGATATCATCCCGTTCGGCGCCGCCAAGGACCACTCTCCGATCTGGTCGGCGTACGACATCTCATGGACCGGCGTCACGTTCCGCAACAGCGACCCGACGAAGATCATTCATACAGACTTCGAGCCGGAATACGAGAAGCACTTGCAAACGATGCATAAGTGGTTCAAGAACGGCTGGATCAATCAGGACGCGGCGACCGCGCCCGATCTCAAGTCGGTGCTCGCCAAGGGGAACGTCGCCGTATCGCAGGATTTCAACTTGAAAGCAGGCGGCGAAGCGGGCCACAAAGCGGAAAACGGCGGCCACGACGTCATCTACATCCCGACGCAGGTGCCGACGTTCACGGGCGTGACGGCGACGATGAACGCGATCAGCCATACGTCGAAAAATCCGGAGCGCGCCGTCATGCTGCTCGACTTGATGGCATCGAACGCGGATATGTTCAACCTGCTCAAGTACGGCATCGAAGGCAAGCATTACAACCTGAACGCCGAAGGGAAGGTCGTCCCGATCAAGGACAGCGGCTATCCGATGGGCGTGCAAGGTTGGGTAATGGGCAACGAGACGATCGGCTATCTGATGGAAGGACAGCCGGACGACACGTGGGAAGTGACGATCGAGCGCAACGAGAAGGCGCAGCGCTCGCCGCTGTACGGGTTTACGTTCAACGGGGAAAACGTGAAAACGGAAATCGCCGCGATGCAATCGGTGTCCGGCGAGTTCGGCGCCGGCCTGCAAACCGGTACGCTCGACCCGGCGGAATATTTGCCGCAGCTTCGCGATGCGCTCAAGAAAGCGGGCGTCGACGCGTATCTCGCGGAACAGCAGCGTCAGCTGGACGAGTGGTTTGCCAGCAAGAAGTAATTCCGTCCGTAGTGAAAGGAAAGCACCTGCCTTTGATGGCAGGTGCTTTTTCCATTCCGCAGGGTCCCCGATTACCTGCGGCGTCTGCGGCCGTTCGAGCGGCGGCGCGGCCCGCTCCGTCGGCGGCGCCGACGCGGGGGCGCATAGTATTCGTCGTCGTCCGACGTCGAGCTCGAGGATTTGCCCATTCCGCCCATGACGAGCTTGAGCATCGGCGCCATCTGCTGCACGGAGCTCATGATTTTCTGAATTTTCGTGACGTTGGCGAGTACGCCGTCGATGCCGCCCATCCGCTCGATCATCTGGCGGATGTTGCCGAGGTTGCCGAGCAGGCCCCCCATGCCGCCCATCCCGCCGCCGGCGGGGCCTCCGAGGCCGCCTGCAGGCGGCGTTCCCGGGACGCCGGCGTACGGGTTGCCCGGCACGCCCGGGTAACCGGCCGCGTCCGTCGGAACTCCGTAAGGCGGCTGATAACCGCCTGCATAGGGCGTGGGCGCGGGGTGGTGCCCGCCGTACTGCATATTGCTAACGTGTGGGTTTCGATTCACTGCGCTCACAATCCTTTTTCAGACATAGTGGGGTTAGGCTTTCATACTACAGACTATGTAGTCGCCTACGGGTTGGTATAGACGGGTGCCCGGTTTCCAAAAACGTTGCCTCCGTGGTACTATAGTAATGTAAAGCGTTAACGCTCGACCAAGGGGGAACCGAGACCGATGCAACTGAAGAAGCTGAACGATAAGTCGATCGATCAACTGTTCGAAGCGGTGCTGACGTTGAAAAATATTGAAGAGTGCTATACGTTCTTCGACGACCTATGCACGGTCAACGAAATTCAATCGCTCTCCCAGCGGCTGGAGGTCGCTCGCATGCTGCGCAAGGGAAGCACGTACAACCAGATCGAGACGGAGACCGGCGCGAGCACGGCGACGATCTCCCGGGTGAAGCGATGCCTGAACTACGGCAACGACGGATACAAGATGACGCTGGAGCGGTTGGGTCGATAGACGCAATGATCGGAATTCTCGTTATCAGCCACGGCTCGCGGAACGCCGATTGGGTGCGTCTCGTGGACGAGGCGATCGAGCCGATGCGCGCCGCCGTGCCGTATCCCGTTTACGGGGCGTATTTGGAATTGGTAGAGGGCCGGCTCATTCAAGACGGCATCGACGCGCTCGAGGTGTCCGGCGTGGACGAGCTGATCGTGCTGCCGCTGTTCGTGTCGTCGGGCAGCACGCACCTCGAGGAAATTTCGTGGGCGCTCGGCGCGACGCCGACCTGCCGCTTCGAGACCGATCTCGAGCCGTTCCGCGTGCGCGCGCGCGTGTCTTTGTGCGCGCCGATCGACGCCGACGAAGACGTCATTAGAATCTTATATGAGAAAATGCTCCCCCTCTCCCGCAGCCCCGCCGAGGAGCTCGTCCTCGTCGTCGGTCACGGGAGCGCGCAGAAGGGGTTTCACCGCGCGTGGCGCGATACGCTGGAGACGGCGGCGGAACGGCTTCGCGCCCTAGGCGGCTTCGCGGCGGCGGACGGCGTCATGCTGCTGCCGAATCAGGTCGACGGGAAGCTGAAGCTGTGGCGCAAACGCCGGCCGAACCTGGCCGTCGTCGTCGCGCCGCTGTTTATCAGCGAAGGATATTTTACGGAGAAGGTCATACCGTCGCGGTTTCGCGGGTATGATGTTCGATATAACGGCCGTTCGCTGCTGCCGCATCCGTTGCTGTCGCAATGGATGACGCGCCGCATCGAGGAGAAGGTGAAGGAGCTGTCGACGAATGATCAAGAGAGCGAGACTCATCTATAATCCTACTTCCGGTCGGGAAGAAATGCGCCGCCGGCTGCCCGACGTGCTGCAGCGTCTCGAGGGGTACGGGTTCGAGACGTCCACGCACGCGACGATCGGCGAAGGCGACGCGCGGCTCGCCGCGATCGACGCGGCGCGGCGCCGGTTCGACGTCGTCATCGCCGCCGGCGGCGACGGGACGCTGAACGAAGTCGTCAGCGGGCTGGCCGAGCAAGAAGCCCGGCCGCCGCTCGGCGTCCTGCCGCTCGGGACGACGAACGATTTGGCGCGGGCGCTCGGCATTCCGCGCTCGTGGGACGCCGCGATCGACATTATCGCGGAGGGCTACGCGAAGCCGATCGACATCGGACAAGTCAACAAGCGTTACTTTATGAACATCGCGGGCGGCGGCTCGCTCACCGAGCTGACGTACGAGGTGCCGAGCAAGATGAAGACGATGCTCGGGCAGCTTGCTTATTATATGAAGGGCTTCGAGAAGCTGCCCCGGCTGCGGCCGATCCGCATGAAGGTGGAGTCGGAGGAAGCTTCGTTCGACGAGGAGTTTATGATTTTCCTCATCGCGAACTCGAACTCGGTCGGCGGCTTCGAGAAGCTGGCGCCCGACGCGCTCATCGACGACGGCTACATGGATGCGTTCTTCCTGCGGCGTTGCACGCTCGCGGACTTTATTCGGCTCGCGTCGATGGTCGTTCGAGGCGAGAAGGTGCAGGATCCGCTGCTCGTCCAGTTCCGGACGAAGCGTATTAGCATCGAATCGCCGGATTACGTGCAGCTGAACCTCGACGGCGAATTCGGCGGCACGCTGCCCTGCGACATCCGGGTGCTTCCGAAGCACGTCGGCGTGTTCGTCGACCCGACGGGGCGGTCGACGTACCACCGCTCGGGCGGCGGGACGGCGGCGATCGCCGTTCATCCGTCGGGCGCGCCCGGCGCGGGCTTCACGCTCGGCGGCGGCGGCAGCGGCGTAGGCGTAGATTAATTTACGATTGACGGAGTGGACGGGATCGAATGAAATCGAGATCGAGGCATCATCGACAACGGCATACGACGGCGGCGACGACGGCGCGACGGGAGCTTCCCGTCGCGCTTCACGATTGTTTAGAGCTTGACGTCGTCGGCTTGGCGCATGAGGGCGAGGGCGTCGGACGTCACGAGGGCTTCACGCTGTTCGTGCCCGGCGCGCTGCCGGGCGAACGCGTGCGCGTACGCGTCGTGGAGACGAAGAAGCAGTACGGGCGAGCGGATTTACTGGAGGTGCTCGTTCCGAGCCCGTCCCGCGTCGCCCCGCCGTGCCCGGTGTATGCGCGGTGCGGCGGCTGTCAGCTGCAGCACTTCGCGTACGACGCGCAGCTGGCATGGAAGCGGCAGCTCGTCGTCGACGCGCTGGAGCGCATCGGCAAGCTGCAGGTGAAGGAAGGCGAGGTCGGGGGACCCCGCGCTTCTTTCCAACCGGATTCCCTCAGCTCAGACGGCGCGTCTGCAGGGACGTCGGGCATCGTCGTACATCCGACGATCGGCATGGACGAGCCGTGGCGGTACCGCAACAAGGCGCAGGTGCCGATTGGCTTCAGCATCGAGGAGGGCGGCCTCGTCGGCGGCTTCTATGAGCAGGGATCGCACCGGATCGTCGAGACGGAGGCGTGCCTCATCCAGCACGAACGCAACGACGACGCGGCGCTCGCCGCGAAGCGCATCGCGCGCGAGCTCGGCATCGAGGCGTACGACGAGAAGTCGCATACGGGTTGGCTGCGCCACGTCGTCGCCAAGGTCTCGTTCGAAAGCGGAGACCTGATGCTCGTACTCGTGGGCACGTCCCGCGCGACGCCGGGGCTCGACGCGTACGTCGCGCGCTTGCGCGAGGCGCTGCCGCACGCCGTCAGCATCTGCCTCAACGTCAACCCGGAGCGGACGAGCGCCGTCTTCGGGCGGGAGACGGTTACGCTGTGGGGGACGGATGTCATTTTCGACTCGATCGGGGGCATTCGGTTCGCCATCTCCGCGCGGAGCTTCTATCAGGTGAATCCCGTGCAGACGGAGCGGCTGTACGGCAAGGCGCTCGAGTACGCGGCGCTCGCCGGCGGCGAAACCGTCATCGACGCCTATTGCGGCATCGGCACGATCAGCTTATTCCTCGCGCGCGCGGCCGGCCGCGTGTACGGCGTCGAGCTCGTCCCTGACGCCGTCGAAGACGCCCGCGCCAATGCGCGGCTGAACGACATCGACAACGCCGACTTCGAGGTCGGCCGCGCCGAGGTCGTCCTCCCCGCGTGGCGCGCGCAGGGGATCGCCGCCGACGTCATCGTCGTCGACCCGCCGCGCAAGGGCTGCGACCCCGCCCTGCTGGACACCCTGATCGCGATGCGGCCTGCGCGGATCGTCTACGTTTCGTGCAACCCCGCGACGCTCGCCCGCGACCTCGCCGTGCTCGATGCCGGCGGCTTCGCTACCCTCGAGGTGCAGCCGGTGGACATGTTTCCGCACACGGGTCATGTGGAGTGTGTAATATTGATGGAATGGAGGGGCGAGCCTAAATAGGCTACGCCCCTTTTTTAAGTGGATTTTGGAAGTTGTAACTGATTTCGATTGAACCGTCTTCGTAAACATCCACACGGTTAATCATCTTGTGAATCATATCTCTTAGGATTTCCTCGTTGCTTACATCTAGAGCGGCGAACTTCATTAGCTCCGCCTTAAATGCCGATACTCTCGATTCTGTATCGTGTTCGTGGGAGATTTCGGTTTGTAGTCGTGCCGCTCGTTCCTCCAATGCTTGGCGTTCGTTACTGACCGCCGCACAACAAGCATCGAACATCTCCTTTTTAATTTCGCCAGTAGTCCAGTTCCTCGTAAGCAGAACAAGCTCCTTATTCAGTTTGCTAATTTCCCGTTGAACCTTTTCAAGTTCCTTAAAGGCACTGTTTTTCTTAATTCCTGCACGTTCGATTGTTACGTCAACAAGGGATTGCAGGTTCAACGAGTTATTAATCAAGTCCTTTAGATGACCAAGGACAACCTGCTTTAGTGTGTCGTGCTTGATGATGTGGGAGGAACACTTTCGAGTCGTGTTCTTTTGGTACGTTGAGCAGACATACGATTGACGGTCATTCTTGTAGTTCATCCCTGCTCCGCAATCTGCACAGAACGCTACCCTAGCGAATAGTGATTTGCGCCCCCTGCCCCTGAACACTCTGACAGCTTTTTGCTTCATTTTCTCCTGAACGGCTACAAACATCTCGCGTGTAATGAGCGGTTCATGTTGGTTGGGAATGACTATCCAATCATTTTCATCAATCTTATACCGCTTCTTGTACCCCTTCTTTTGAAGATGGATTTTATCTTTACTATCCACCTTAGACCGCCCTTGTACCAAGTCGCCTATATAATGGCGGTTTGTCAGCATCAGGCGAATAGAGGAATCATACCATTTCTTCGTGTTTTTTCTTGAAGGAAGCACGCCTAATTCATCGTTCAAGTAATTGGCAATCGCCTGAACGCCCATCCCTTTGTTTAGGTATAAGTCGAATATTAACTGGACGGTGGGGGCGTGAATAGGATTTGGAACTAATTTGCCCGGCTTAACTTTGTCGTAGCCAAAGGGCGGCGTACCATGAAAGATGCCGTTACGCGACTTTACGACTATGCCCCAACTGACATTGTAAGAAGTATCTTCGCTCTGCCGTTGGTTCACGGCTGAAATAACCGTAAGTTGTAGCTCGTCTTTTATCTCGCCTTCTCTTGATGAAAACAGCATCACATCGTAGCTATTAAGAGTTCGGACGATGTTTAGAGTGTCGGCGGTATCGCGTGATAGCCTAGACAATGCTTTGATTAGGACTACATCAAAACGCTTCTTTTCTGCATCCCTCATAAGCCGCTTTAATTCTTCGCGTTGGGCGGTGCTTGTGCCAGTAATGCCCTCATCGGCATAAATGTCCACAAGTTCCCAACCTTTTTCTTTTATGTAGTTTTCAAAGTACGAGACTTGACTTTCAAGGCTATCCTTCTGACTCTCGAGTCCTGTACTGACCCTAGCATATATTGCACATTTTACGGCACATCTCATGCGCATTCTCCCCCTTTGGAAGCATGTTTTTGAGATGTGACAGTATTCGCTTGATTATTATCGTAAGACTGCTCAATTAAAGTGTCAATACGAGACTTCAAGAGTTCGAGCATTAGGTTCTGAATGTTGTTATCGGTCGTGAATTTGCAGGTTACTTTCATTATGACTACCCCCTTGGCGTTTTCACGGTAACAATCGCGCCAAGGTCATAAATAATTGCGATGGAGTGCTTAATATTTTTCAGAAGTCTTTATTACTCCATTTAGATGAATGCGCCGCGCATTCATCGGCAGAAATGAACAGATATAATCTCTACATTTATGAGAAATGACGTTGCCGTTTAGTGCGGAAAAGCCTTGAAAAAGATAAGCTTCGTTCTCTCAATGGTCTATTGAATTTGATTTTAATAGGTATTATCGCAGGTTTGTATTTTAATTATCAGCCGCCTACACATCTTCGTTATTTTAATCAAATGGCTTCTTATATTGGAAATGATTTAAAAATTCAATGAAAGGGGCTAAATTCCGATGGAACGCCTTTATACGCTAAAAGAAGTGGCGGAAGTATTGTCGCTCTCTTATGCGACCGTTTACAGGATGGTCAATGACGGAACGCTTCCGAGTACGAAAGTTGGCGGCTCAATCCGTGTAGCTCAAGAAAGTCTGAGGAAATTCATACTGGGAAACAGCAAAGGGGGTAACTAAGAGCATGAACGATTTAGAAAAGTATTTAGGTCGTTTGTATTCGGCGGAGCAAATCGCTGAACTGCTGAACATCGAAATGGTCACTTGTTATAAATGGCTTCGCGAAGGACGTATTAAAGCTATGAAGCTATCAGGTTCATTGTGGCGCATTAGGGAAGCTGACTTATTAGAGTTCATAGAAAAGGCAATAGATGAGGGGAGACGGTAGGCATGAAAACATATTGGACGCTATCGAGTATCGCCCATAAGCTGACCACAAAGAGCCGTAGCCGCATCGTCACGGAGGAAACCCTTATGAGATGGATACGGGAAGGCAAGCTTAACGCTGAACGCCTTACAGGAAACGCAAGAGGTTACGGAAAGTTCCCTTTCCAAGTCGAAGAACAACAATTGAAGGCTGACCTTCATAAGTTGGGCTTCGATGCAGACGCGCTCTTTTCTATGTCAGTGTAGCCGCCCAATTGGGAATGAACACAAGAAAGCCCCTGCTTGAGTCAACGGCAGGGGCATAAAGAAGGACGTGTATCTTTATTATAAGCACGTTTCAGTCGCAACTTAACCCCCACACGTAGCGATTCTAACTGTGAGGGTTTTTTTAGCCTTCACTGTCATTAACTTATTCCACTCGAAAGGGGAACAGGAATGAAAGAAATATTAAGTCGCAAAGAAGCCGCCAAAGCCGCAGGAGTCAGTTCAAGAACGATTCTGAGGGCAATACAAGCCCGTCAGCTTGACGCTGTTAAGATTGGTGAGGGTAAGACCTGCTCTTATTTGATTAGCCGCGAAGCCGTTTCCGCGTACATTCAAGGAAGGGGGCGGAAGTAATGAGGAAGTTCATGACAAACATCGTGTTCAATGGTGCACGGATGGTGGAGACCGAATTCAGAAAACGTTCTGACGGTCATACCGTCTTGGCTAGATGCAGTATAGCGCCGAACCTCGAACACTACCTCACTATCCCCGAAAGCGTCAAGCGGTGTTACTACCTCGATGCAAACGAAAAACTGGTTCTATTTGAATTGTACTCTTGGGCTAAAGAAGACGGGAAATGCAAAATTGCTATGGACTTGGTTTCATTGAAACTTGGTATTACCGAAAAAACGGTCAGAAAATGCATTAAGGAACTTGCAAGAAAGAAGTTCGTTCAGGTCAGCAAGCAGGGGAGGTCGAATAATTACACATTCGACGACTTGAAGAATAATCCTTACCTCGTTCTCTCTGAGTTCATCCATGAATTTATTAAGGATTACTACTACAAGTCAGGCCTTCGCCAAGACCAAGAATGGGTCACGACTGTAGGGAATGAGGGGCTTAGACTCTGGAGAGAAGCCATTGTAGACACTTTGGCAAAAGAAGCCAAAAAGGAAGGTTTCTACAAGCCGTACATGTTGAGATTGATGGAATCTCCCGACGACTACGAGAATATTGCCGCTAGCTTTACAAATGAACTTCTTGAACTCGTTCACCAAGACGCAATGAAGAAGGCTACTAAGTTAGGGCTTCTGTCTAACGCTGTATAGGGGAAAACATTTCCCCTTTTATTGGGGTAAAGTTTATCGAACAAGGCGGTAAACATTTCCGCTGACGTTTTTGATTGGGGTAAACAATTCTCCAATACTATGACCTCAGCGGAAAAATCTTCCCCACTATTATTTACACTTAGTAAAGATATTAAAGACACTCAAGGAAAGATATTATGAACACCCCCGAATAGTCGCCTTGTGGCGACGGTGTTCCGCTCCGCTCAATTGTGGTTTTTTCATTATGTTTAAGAGTACGAAAACGATTGTTTATGAAACAGTCTTCAGGACAATGCATTCATAGTAAAAATGATAGGTTTTATAGTACGAAACTCGTTTCAAAATCATATTTACGTAAAGGTGCGTTTATGATACATTCTAAAAGGCGATACATAAACGGAAGGAACGAGAAATATGAGAATAGCTTACGCAAGGGTGTCCACCGCTGACCAGTCACTTGATTCACAAATGGATGCATTGAAAAAGGAAGGATATGACCGAATTTATACCGAGAAGGCAAGCGGTGGAAAGGATGACCGCCCTGAACTTGCAAAGGCGTTAGAGATGTTACGTGAAGGTGATACTTTTATTGTTTATAAACTTGACCGTTTGGCACGTTCGACATTGAAGCTAATTGAAACCCTAGACCTGCTTAACAAAAAAGGTGTTGAGTTCGTAAGTCTTTCTGACAATATTGACACGTCTACGGCGGCAGGAAAAGCAATGTTCGGAATGATGGCCGTATTTGCGGAGTTTGAACGTTCAATCATTCGAGAACGTACAGTAGCAGGGCTTGAAGCAGCTAGAGCGCGTGGACGCAAGGGAGGTCGCCCTATGACCGACAAGAAAAAACTTGATAAAGCGATTAAACTATATGAAAGCGGAGAGTTTACTCTTTCTCAAATTGAAGAAATGACGGAAGTAAGTAAAGGTTCACTTTATCGAGAAATCAATAGGCGTAAACGAGAAGCCGTAGAAGACTAAATAAAGACTGGTTCCTTTGGTGCCATCCCATATTGGGGGCACCTGAATACTCCGGTGCATATTGAGCCACCATTCCGGTGAGTGAGAGCCACTCCTCCTGTCATTTTGAGCCGCCTCTCCGGTGGGACAGAGCCACCCCATTTACCTCCTGTTACAATGATGACTATGCACGGCAGAGCTCGTG
>NZ_DASQMZ010000099.1:0-45869 GCF_035645235.1 Paenibacillus sp. | reverse complement strand
GATGCGGCAGCAGCGACTCGATCGTCTTGTCCGTCGGCTCGCCCGCCTTGACCATGATCATGATCTTCCGCGGCGTCTCGAGCGACGCGACGAATTCCTCGACGCTGAACGCGCCGACGAGGTTTTTGCCTGCCGCTTCCTGGACGAGCTCCTTCGTCTTCTCCGGGGACCGGTTATAGACGGCTACCGAGAATCCCTTGCTTTCCATGTTGAGCGCAAGGTTCTTGCCCATGACCGCGAGGCCGACGACGCCGATCTGTTGTTTCGACATGTTCATCATCCTTTGTATTTTGAAAGTAACTCGATCTTTCATTCCGAATGCATCTTCCTTATTTTACACGAATGCTCGTCCAGTTCCAACAAATCCGATTCCGCGTTCACGAAGTCGATACAATTTCAGCCGCTGCCGGCCTGTTCGCCGCAAAAAAAACGGCGCCCCGGACCTTCATCCGGAGCGCCGCGGGGCGGCAAATTTTTACGCTTCCAACAGCAGCATCTCCTGGCGAAGCTCTTCGAGTTTCGCGCGGCACGCGTCGGCCGTCTCCCGCTGACCGTGCTCGAGCGCCTCCTGCAAAGTCGCCAGTTCGTAATCGATCTCCATCCGAAGCGCCGGGATGCGTTCCTCCGCTCGGGTCGAGCGGTACGCCTGGGCGATGTCCTCGAGCGTGACGACCGATTCCTTTTGATATACGACTTTATGCTCTACGCCGGAAATTTCCACCATGCGAATAATTTCGCCGAACATAATATTTTCGATGACGATTTGCCGGTCGCGAAAGCGCTTAACTACCGCGTGGCCGCGCGTCGCGCCGATCATGCGCTCCATCAGCTCCACGAGCTTCTCGTCACGGAACGAATAGTTCCCTACCAGCTTAAACCGTTCGCCTACCCGCTGAAACTTAAGCTTGACGAGCCGGCGGCCGGTTCGGATCGACGCGATGAAATGTGCGTCGTTCTCCGACCAGTACAACGAATACCCTTCTTGAATCAACGACTTGATGAAGTTGTGGATTGTCCGGCGATCGAATCGCAAGTCCAAGTTGCAGTACTCCACTTCAAAGCTTTTGTTCACGGCAATCCCTCCCAAGCTGCATAAGAAAGTATCGAAGCAGATCCAAGCGGCGGACAATGACGAAATATTCTGAAAATTACTCTTTCCTCTATACTATACTGATTTGTATGAATTGGCAACTTGGTTTATGGGCCTAATTTTCGTAAAATGTTAAAATGACTGTTGGATAGGGGGAACTTTGTTTTGACCGATTCGCTGTACGATTCGACGATCGCTTTCGGACCGTCGGATTTCGATGTCTTCGCGATTCCCGGGCTCGCCCCGCGCATGGAAGCGCTGATCGGGACCGTCCGTCCGAAGCTGACGGCGCTCGGCGCCGCCCTCGCTCCGGACCTCGCGGCGCTCTCGGGGGGCGAGATGTTTCCGCATGTGGCCAAGCACGCGCGCCGCACGGTGCATCCGCCGAACGACACGTGGGTCGCCTGGGCCGCCAATAAGCGCGGGTATAAAATGCTGCCTCATTTCCAAGTCGGGTTGTTCGAGTCGCACCTATTCGCGCAATTCGCCATCATTTACGAGTGCGAGAACAAATCCGTCTTCGCCGAAGCGCTGCTCCGGGAACGGGATCGGGTCCGAGGCATCGTGCCGGCGTCTTTCGTCTGGTCGACGGACCATATGAAACCCGGCGGGACGCCTCATGGCGAGATGACGGACGACGCGTTCTCCGCGTTGGCCGCCAAGCTGGCCGGCACGAAGCAATCCGAAGCGCTCGTCGGCATCCGCATCGGACGAGACGATCCGCTGCTTCGCGACGGCGCAAAGCTGTACGAGACCCTCCGGGGCACCTTCGAAACGTTAATGCCGTTATATCGCATGGCGTTCTGAACGCGCGAACGGGGCCGTCCCTCGGTAGTTTCGCTACCTTGGAACGGCCCCGTTTCGTTTAAGGCTCGCGTATGTACGGCACGTCGCCCGCGGTTACCCCGCCGCGTCTGCCGGACCTGCCGACGAACGACCGCCAAGCGACAAATATTTGCCTAAGAGCAGCATCGCCGCAAGGGATACGCCGGCGCCGACGAAGAACGGCAGCGACATGTCGAGCTCGAACAGCCCGCCGGCGATCAAAGGCCCGGCGATGCGCCCAAGGCTGTCCATCGAAGAACTCAGCCCGTTCGTGACGCCTTGCCCGGCCCGAGTCGATTGAGTGATCAAAGAAGTGACGCAAGGGCGCAATAACGAATTCCCGATCGCGAAGACGCTCATGAACGCCGAGGCGGTCCAGACGTCTTTCGAGAATAGCAGCAAGACGAACCCGAGCGCCTGGAGCGTCAGCCCGACGCGGATCAGGAGCGGCTCCGTCCCGTTCTTCGCGTATCGGCGTACGAAGCCGCCCTGCACGAGCGCGCCGACGATGCCGCTGACGAGAAACAGGATGCCTATATCCTGCGGCGTGGCCGCGTACCGTTCGATTTGGTAATACTGCAGCGTCGATTCGAGCCCCGCGAGCGCGAACGTGAGCACGAACATCATGAGAAACAAGTAGACGATCGGACCTTGGAACGCCGTCCAACGAGACTGCTTCGGCGCGGCGGCGGCGGCGCGGCGCCGCTCGGCCGGCAAGGATTCCTGAAGGGTGCCGAACGCGAAGAAGAAGTTCAACAGCGCCAAAGCCGCCGCGGCGAAGAACGGCGCCTCGTTGCCGAAGACGCTCAGCAGACCGCCGATGCCCGGGCCGAAGATGAAGCCGAGCCCGATGGACATGCCGACGAGGCCCATCGCGCGCGTCCGGCGCTCCTCCGGCGTAATATCGGCTACGTAGGCGACCGCGCAAGCGGTCGTCGCGCCCGAGAATACGCCTCCGAGCACCCTTGACGCATACATGAGCGTCAACTGGCCATCCGATAAGCCGAACATTAAGAAGCTAACGCTAAATCCGAGCACGCCGACCATCAATACCGGCTTGCGGCCGATCCGGTCCGACAGCGCTCCCCACACCGGCGACAGCAGGAAGGATGCCGCTGAATATACCGCCAGCATGACGTACAAGTGAAACCGTTCCTCGCCGGAACCCACGATCATCTCCGGCAGTACCGGTATAATAATGCCGAAGCCGAGAAAGATCGTCAGCAACATAACCATGATGACGCCCATACGCTTGTCCATTCCCGTTCCCCCATTGAGTTTCAAAGCAACACCGTCTATCGTATCACATTCGATTTTCGGAAGGAAATGGACAGGTAAAGACCCAGCATGCCTAGCAAAGCCGCAGCGCTGGCGAGGAACGGCGCTTGGCGGGAGACGCGCTCCCACAGCCAGCCCGACGCGATCGGCCCCGCAACGAAGCCCGAACCCTCGATCGCAAGGAACGCTCCCCAGGCGGCCCCCCTTCTCGCTTTCGGAATCGCATGCGCAAGGAAGGCGTTCCAGGACGGAATCAGCAGCGCGTATCCGACCGCGACCGCGGCGACCGCCGCGTATAAATGCCAGCCTGGGGCCGCGAAGGCGAAGAAGGCCGTGGCGGCGGCCGTTAGCGGAATGCCCGCCATGAGGAACGGCCGCGTTCCCCGCCGATCCGAAAGTCTGCCGACGATCGGCAACAGCGCCAGCGCCGCCCCGCCTCCCGTCGCAAGCAGCAGGCTGAACTCGGAGGCCTTGAGCCCCAGTTCTTCGCGCGCGTACAGCGTAACGACCGGGGTCAGCAGGCCGAGCGCCAACGTCTGCAAAAACATAGCCGGGAACAGGACCGTTCCGTGCGGAACATCTCGGAGGGCGCGAAGCGCCCCTTCCCTGTCCGGCCCCGGCCGCGACTCCCTCCGCCCGGAAATCCCCCGCGCCGGAAGCGATCCGCCGACCCCCGCGGCGACGGCGGACAACGCGAGGCATATCGAAAACGATAAACGCATGCTCCCTTCGCCGGACAAGGCGTTGGCGACGAGCGGTCCGCAGCCCGTTCCGAGGAAGGAAGCGAGGTACACGTTCGACAGCGCGGCGCCGCTCGCTTCCTCGCCCGCCGCGTCCGTCGCCCCCGCTACGACGCACGGCCACAGCGGGGACGTGCCCGCGCCGAGCAAGAAGCAGCCGGCCAGCAGTCCGAAGCCGCTTTGCATCCAAGCGAGCGCCGCGACGCCGGCCGCGCTAGCGCAAAGTCCGACGGTCATCGGCAGCCGGTATCCGAAGCGGTCGATCGCCCGGCCGACGGGAATGCGGAAGACGTTGTCGCCGACATATTGAAGCGCGAACGCCCAGCCGAGCACGTAAGCGGACAGCCCCAGCGTCCGATTCGCGTAGATCGGCAACAGGGAGACCAGCAGCGCCCCTTTAACGAATTCGACGGAAAACATAAGAAAAAGCAGTTTCCATACGAAGGCGTTGCCGACGAACGACCGCCCCCCGCGCCGCGAAGACGTCCGAAGCATAGGCCACCTCCCCTTTTTCCGTTTATTTTCGCCACGGCGAGCAACACTATATGCGATGAAAATTGAGTATTGAAACATTTGCCTTTTTTGCTATACTCATTTCTATTGTGCAAATCGAATTTTGAATCGTCAGGAAAGGGGCGACGTGAAGCGTGGACCAAACCCGCACACCGCTGTTCGACGCGCTGCAGGCGCATGCGTCGAAGGAACCGCTGCAATTCCATATCCCGGGACATAAGAAAGGCGCGGGCATGGATCCCGAATTTCGATCGTTCCTCGGCGACAACGCGTTATCGATCGACCTGATCAACATCGCGCCGCTCGACGACCTCCACCAGCCGTCCGGCGCTATCTTCGAGGCGCAGCGTCTCGCGGCGGAGGCGTTCGGCGCCGATTATACGTATTTTTCCGTGCAAGGCACGAGCGGCGCGATCCAAACGATGATTATGTCCGTCTGCGGACCGGGCGAAAAAATCATCGTCCCTCGGAACGTGCATAAATCCGTCATGTCCGCGATCATTTTCGCCGGGGCCCGTCCCGTCTTCTTATCGCCGGCCATGGACGACCAGCTCGGCATCGCGCACGGCGTTACGACGCGCTCGGTGCGGCGCGCGCTGGAGCGGCACCCCGACGCCAAGGCGGTGCTCGTCATCAATCCGACCTATTTCGGCATCAGCGCGAATTTGAAGGAAATCGTCGAGCTCGCCCACGCGCACGACGTGCCCGTGCTCGTCGACGAAGCGCACGGCGTGCACATCCATTTCCACGAGGAGCTCCCGTTGTCCGCGATGCAAGCCGGCGCCGATATGGCCGCGACGAGCGTGCACAAGCTCGGCGGATCGCTTACCCAGAGCTCCGTGCTGAACTTGCGAGGAAACCGGGTCAACCCGAAGCGGGTGCAGGCGATCCTGTCGATGCTGACGACGACATCGACCTCCTATCTGTTGCTCGCCTCCTTGGATGCGGCGCGGCGCAGCCTCGCCATCCACGGCCGCGAGCTGGCGAGCCGCGCGCTGTCGCTCGCCCGCGAAGCGAGAGACCGCATCAATGCGATTCCGGGTTTATATTGCTTCGGCAACGACATTCTCGGTACGGAAGCGACGTACGACTACGATCCGACGAAGCTGACCGTGCATGTGCGGCGGCTCGGCGTCACGGGGTACGAGGTCGAGAAGCGGCTTCGCGAGCGTTACAACATCGAAGTGGAAATGAGCGATATGTACAACATCCTCTGCATCGTCACGCCGGGCGATACGCAGGAGACGATTCTAAAGCTCGTAGACGCGCTGCACGGCATCGCCGCGGAACAAGCAGGCGCCGCCGAGATGAAGCCGGTGATCGTGAAAAATCCGAAAATCCCGACGCTGGCGCTGTCCCCCCGGGACGCGTTCTACGCGGAAACCGAATCCGTGCCGCTCGCGGAAGCGGACGGGCGCATCATCGCGGAGTTCGTCATGGTGTATCCGCCGGGCATCCCGATCTTGCTGCCGGGCGAAGTCATCTCTCGGGAAAATATCGATTACATTACGGAGCATGTCGAAATCGGCTTGCCGGTGCAGGGCCCCGAAGACAAGACGATCCGCAACGTCAAAGTGATCGTCGAGGAACGGGCGATCTTCGCCTAACGCCGAAGACACGCGCAAAGAAGGGCCGCCCCGTCGAAGCGTTCGACGAGACGGCCCTTCTTCCGTTTCCTACCGGAACATCTAATATTGCTCTTTCAACTCCAGATACGGCAGACGCTGCTTGAGAAGCATCGCCAATTCGCCGGCTTCCTCTTCGTTCTCGATCGCGAAGGTGCGCTGCAGGTTCTCGGTATTCGTCAGGTCATCCGCGCACAGAAGCGAGGATCTTCCCGTCTGCATGCAAACGACCAACGGCTTGCCGAAGAATCGGTTCGTAAACACGATGGCGAAATCGTAACGAGCCCGTTCCGACGCATACCCGAAGAAATCGACCTTCGCGCTCTCGCTTTCGTCGTACAAGTGATCGAACATGGCGGCCATCCTCCTTGTCCTATATCGTCGTTACGTCCCCAGCACTTCTTGCGATCAGGGTTTCCCCTTACATTCACTATACGTGAATCTGCGACCGGGAGGCAAGCGCGCCGCCGCGAATCGTTGTCACGTATGGATAAACCTGCTAATATGGAACCATCAGATATAAAGTGGGTGTAACGGGTCCATGAGTCAGAGCGCATATTTGTATTTCGTCGAGGGCTCCGCCGTGCCTTCCTTGACGCTAGAGGAACTGGAAGCGCAGCTGCACAGGTACCGGGAGCAGGTTGCGAAGACGGGCGAACAGCTCGATTGGGATTATGCCGACGCCGCCTTCCCCTATACGATCGAGAAGAAGCCGGATGGCGAGGGCGTATGGTTTTATCTGAAAGGGAAAACCGACCAATACAAGTACATCGTCTTCGGCGTAGGAACGAAGGGCGAAGGCGAAGAAGCGAAGCCGTACGTGCAGGTCGTGCTGCCCGAGGGCAGCACCCACGGGGATAAAGCGAAGGGCAATGAGCTTTGCAAATATTTAGCACGCCACCTGAAGTGCGAGCTGCATCTGTTCAACGGCAGGGTCATGTATTATAATCCCCGAAAATAACGCCGGCATAAGCGAAGGGGCCGTCCGAAAAGTCGATGACTTCACGGACGGCCCCTTCCCGCTTATGCTTCGTCTTCCTCGTCTTCGAGGAGCTCATTGTAAATGTCCAGTACGGCGTTCCACTCTTCGTCGTCCTCGATATTCGCCAGCACGACCTCGTCGCCGTCTTGTTCGATGCGAAGAATGAGTCCGTCCGCTTCGGCGTCGTTGCGATCGATCAGAACGACGTATTCGTTCTCCGCATGGTCGAACGTATAGACCGGTACAAGCTCGCGCTCGACCCCGTTCTCGTCCGTAACGACGTATATCGACTCTTCCTCTTCCCCGATCGCTTCGCGTTCCTTATCCGTCATATGCAGACCCCTTCCCGCCCGTTCTACCCTGAAGTGTTGCCTATCGGCGAGGAATTATTCCTTCTTCATGGCGAGGATCGCCTTCTCGCTGATGAGCTCGAACTCGTTGTCCTCGGACTGCTTAATAAAGAACTTCACTTTGTATTGTCCCGTCGATTTGAAATCGATCTTGAAGGCCGACGTCGTATACCAGAACGCGTCCCGGTTCTCGTCGGACATCTTGTACACCTGCGTATCGACGGTTTGCCCGGACGGATCCACGACGGTCGTCTTCAACGAATGTACTTTCGTTTTCAAATTATCGACCTGCGCGAATACGGAAAACTCGTAAGTGCCCAAAAAGACGTTCCCGAAAGGCGTCATGGCGTCTTTCTTCCCTGTAAACAAAAGGAGGTGCACATTCGGTTTATAAATATGTACGACGTCGGACTCCGCTTTGATCAGCGCCTGAAGCGTATCGGCCATCGCCCGAATCGGCAAATACGTCTTGCCGTCGATCTGAATGCCTCCGCCGTCGAGAACCGAACCGTTCACTTGTACGCCGACCTTCTTGCCCTTCCAAGTCTGCACGATGTCGTCGGCCCCGGCCGTTGCTCCGCCGACGAGCGACAACGCCAGGATGCCAAGCGCGATGTTCCGGATTTTCATACGGGTTCCCTCCAAATGTTCGTTGCACTCCTATATACTCCGTTCGGCAACAGGAGTTGCGGTCGACCCGGAAACTTTCTCGAAAGCTCCCTTAGCGACGTTTCCTTATTCGGAAAACTGGGAAATAAAAGCAAATAATAACATGAATTCCCGTGCTCGTAAACGGTTTTTCGCGTACATAGAAAAAATTCCTTTTCTCCCTCTTTTACGATACTATTATTTTAATTGGGAGCAAAGTTAAAGGAAGATGGGAT
Organism: Paenibacillus sp.; assembly: GCF_035645235.1. Classification (GTDB taxonomy): domain Bacteria; phylum Bacillota; class Bacilli; order Paenibacillales; family YIM-B00363; genus Paenibacillus_AE. The sequence continues at coordinate 37,582 of NZ_DASQMZ010000099.1, read as the reverse complement.
ATGACGAACGCCACCATGGAGAAGGAATTCGCGAAATTAAAGAAACTACTCGAACGCACGGCCGAAAAATATAAATACGACTTCCGCCATCCCGACGTGCTCGCCATCAGCAGGCGGCTCGACAAGGTCATCGTCCGCATGATGGAAAGCAAGTAGCAATCCGGGGGCCGAACGCACCCGACTTCCCGGCTCTCGCGTGCGCCGCGGGCCTTTAGCGTTGCGAAAATGAACCGTACTCGACCGACGCCCGGAGAACGCGGCGATTCGGTTTTTTTTATGCGATCGGGCAGTTTGCGTCCTAGCAAAAGTTGCCGTCCCGCCTTTCGTTTTGCGTTCAATCATGGTAAAGTGGAAATGCTATCATTGGGTCATGCAGGGAGGACGGCAAGTGGAGATTCAAATCCAGATGATCGGAACCGGCAACGCCTTCGCGAAGAAATACTTCAACAATAACGCCATCGTCTCCGCGAAAGGTTCCCGTCTCTTGATCGACTGCGGCGTCACGGCGCCCTACGCGCTGCACCAGCTTTCCGTCTCGCCGGCGGATCTGGAAGGCATCTTGATTACGCATATCCACGGGGATCATATCGGGGGATTGGAAGAAATCGCCTTCCGAATGAAGTACGTACATCAGCGAAAGCTGAAGCTGTTCGTGCCCGCAGCGCTTCAGAAGCCGCTCTGGGAAGAATCCTTGAAGGGCGCCATGGAAGATCATAGCGCGAACTGCGATTCCTTATCGAGCTACTTCGACGTCGTTCCGCTGGAAGCGGGCCAACCCGTCGCCGTGTTCGACGGCTTGACGGTGGAGCTAGTCGCTACGAAACATGTGCCGAACAAGCCCAGCTTTGCGGTGCTTTTGAACGAGAGCGTCTTCTACAGCTCCGACATGACGTTCGACCCCGACCTGCTGATCGGCTTGATCGACGCGGGGCGGTGCGGCCATATTTTGCATGACTGCCAGCTTCGGGGGTACGGGGCTGTACATACGACGTTGTCCGAGCTATTAACCCTGCCCGATCGAGTGCAGGACAACCTATGGCTGATGCATTACGAGGACGGGCGCGACGAATTTATCGGCAAGACGGGCCGCATGCGTTTCATCGAGCAGCATCAGGTATACCGTTTCGGTTAAATAACGAAGGGGCCGCGGATCCGAAGCAGCGAATGCTGCTTTCGGACCGCGGCCCCTTTTGCGTCCGCATCAACCGAGCGATCAGAACGTAGGCAGCGCATCCAGGTTGTTCGTCGGATCTCCATCCGCATCGCCTCGAAGATACGTCTCGCCGTCGCGGCCCTTGAATGCGTTCACGCCGGCGATCGCTCCGGATGAAACTTCCCGAAGCGCCTCGTCGTAGGACAACGTTCTGCCCGTCGAAGTTCGGAACGCCGTAATATCGCCGTCCTCGTTCTTGCGTACGGCCGCGAACGTTTCCCTTGCGTCATTCGATGCTTGCATAACGAGCACCCCCTTGCGGGTAGGATGCTCCCGACGGCCGTACGGTATTCGGCCCTGCCCTACAGCCGTTTGCGCATGCGGACATGCGGAATACCGGCGTCCAAGAATGTCTCCGGCGACGTCTTCTCATACCCGAGCGAGCGGTAAAACGGCTCCGCCTGGCATTGCGCATCCAGTAAGGCGTATGTAAAACCCTCGTCCTTAGCCCATCCTTCCAAAGCCTGCATCAGCGCTTTGCCGACGCCTTGGCCGCGATGCGGCAGACGCACCGCGATACGCTGCAGCTTGGCGGTGTCCGGCTTGTACTCGATGAAGCGCCCCGTAGCCGCAGGCGCGCCGTCGATGGAAAGCAGAAGGTGTTTCGCGGCGGAAGGAGAGGCGTCGTACTCGTCCATCTCCAGATCCGCGGGTACCTTCTGTTCCTCTACGAATACCTCCATGCGAATTCCGAACGCTTGACGGAGCTGCGCTTCGGTCTCGATTTTCGTAATGATCACTTCTGTCGTCGTCCTCTCGATGAGTTCATGATTGTTAAAAAAATCCTATGTCCCCTATTGCAACTTTCGAACCATGCCATATAATATAACTAATAGTATAAAATGTTCCTCACGAACATGGCAAATCCGTCGAAAGACGGAGACGCAAAGCCACGGGCCTAACGCGCAAGCAACGGCGGCCGGGTTGCCGAAGTGGAGCGTAGACGAGACTCCTAGATCGTCCGCCTTCGCGGACGATTTTTCATTTGCTTTCCAATCGGATTAAGGAGGATGAGCTCATGTCGTTTCTTCACGTGAACGAACTGGTACACCATCAGAAGAACGCCATCTCCGTCGGTTGCCGGGTATCCATCGAGAAAGACGCATACATCTCGACCGGCATCGTCTCGTATATCGAAGGCGATATTATCGAAATCGAGCTTCCTCAGTTCAAAGTATACAAACCCGGAGATCCGGTGAAGCTCACCGTGTACTCCGCGAACGGCTTTCTCATCTTGGCCTCGTCCGTAATCGCCAAGGACATCGGCATGCTGATGGTCCTAAATCCGCCGGAAAACCAACGATTGTCGACGCGTCGCCAATTTCCCCGGATCGACGTGACGGATACCGGCAGCCTGCGGGCGCTGCGTTGGGCCTCCGGAGGAGCCGACAAACTAGGCGAGCCGACCGTCGTCGACATTCGCAACGTCAGCCTCGGCGGCGTCGGGTTTACGATCGAGACGGATCCGGGCATACGGCCCCTCATGATCGCAGAGCTCGAGCTCCATATCAACGGGGGCATGCCTTGTACGATCGAGGTTTCCCGAAAGCAGACGACGGAAGAGGGGCTGACGTACGTCGGCGCCCGCTTCGCCTCGATCGAACCCGACGATCTGAACGCGTTGCGCGGATATATTTTGCGCCAGCAAATCAAGCAACGGGCCAAGCAGCGACTCGACGAACCGACGGCCATGTAAAGATAAACGATTTACGGGTTACTGTTTTCGGAACGGAGCACGGCCAACGGGTATGCCCGTTCCTCGCCGTTCTCAGCCGTCCCCCAACCCATGACGCCGTTCACGTACCGCAGCGTGAATCGCTCGTCCCGATCCTCGATTCGGTATGGACCGGGAGGGAACGCATTCTCCCTTACCGCGTAAGAACGCGCGAGCAGCCAGCGCTGCTTCAGCACGTCCCGCTCCCCTTCGCTCTCGCTCCGTCTCATCCGCTCGGCGAGCTGCTCGATCTCCGCGGACAGCTCCTCCGCGCTCATTTCGCTGAATCGTTTCATCCACTTCTCCTCCTGCTTTCGCCTTGGACCAACATTTTCAACTATTTCCCCGCGTCGATATCTATTATTCTATCGTTAGACCAACGTTAGCTACCACTCGACGATAAGGGGATGTTTGTTTCGATGAAGAAGACCGCCCTCTCTTGCGCGGCATTGCTCCTCGCCGCCGCGCTGAGCGCGCCGGCCGCCTCTGCGGCCGTCTATACCGTGAAGGCCGGGGACACGCTCTGGGCGATCGCCACCGCCAACCGCATGACGGTCACCGAACTGATGTCGCTAAACAAGCTGACGACGGCGTCGCTGCGCATCGGACAGCAGCTCACCGTTCCGGACACTGGCAATTACATCGTTAAGGCGGGCGACACGTTGTACGGCATCGCCTCGCGCGCCGGCGTTCCGCTTCGCGCGCTGGTGAACGCCAATCCGCAGCTTACGAATCCGAATGCGATTTGGCCCGGTCTCCGCCTTCAGGTTCCGACGCCGCCTTCCTCATTCGCGGCGGGACAATTTCCGCTTGCGAAAGGGACGTATACGACGTTCACGAACAATTATGCGGACGCGCGGACGTGGACGCCGGACGGCTCCGCCGTGCGCACCCATGAAGGCGTCGATATCTTCGCGCCGGAAGGAACGCCCGTTTATGCGGCCATGGGCGGTACGATTACGAACGTCGGCTGGAACACCTACGGCGGATATCGTTTGACCGTCAAGGTCGACGCCGGGACAGCGTTTTATTATGCCCATCTCCAGAAGTACAGTCAAGCGTTCGCGAAGGGCGGCACGATTCGCCAGGGGCAGTTGATCGGCTACGTCGGCAGCACCGGTTATGGGCCGGAGGGAACGAAAGGACGATTCCTTCCGCATTTGCACTTCGGCATCTACAACACGGCGACGTCGACCTGGACGACGCAAGATCCATACCCGTTCTTAGTCTGGTGGGAGCTCAACCGATAATTATGCCCCCACACGCAAGGGCTGCGCGAGGCGATAACCGCTTCGGCGCAGCCCTTATTGTCGTATGCAGCGTCAGCCGACGACCGGAAAGCCCATCGTCGTCGCCAGCGTATTCGCAGGCTGCGTTGCGTCCATCCGGCTGTATTGTACGATGATCGGCACGTCGCTGCGCACTTCCATGGCGTACGGAACTCCGACCGGAATCGACTGCCCGTCCCGCTCCAACGTGCTCGTCCGCACATGGGCCGTGCGCCGGCCTTCGACGCGAACCGCGACGTCCTCCAGCGGATCGCGATCCTCGAAGAAAATCGTAATCGACAAGTTCGCCGCCTCGGCGTTCGCGTTCAACACGCAGATCGATTCATGGCTGATTAACGTCCCCGTACTGACCGGCGGAATGTACCCGTCCGGAATGTACCACAACGTATGTCCCTTCGATAAACTCATCCTCGCGTCTCCTCCTCCGGTTTTGCGCCGCCGAGCCAGCGGTCGCGTACGAACTTCATTCCCTTGCGCACCTGCTCCGCCTCGACCGAATGGCCGGTGAACGGGTAAATCTCAAGCCGTTTGTCCACGGACGCGATCGCTTGAAACATCGGAAACACTTGCTCCGGCAAGCAGACGGTGTCCTTCAGGCCGACCGACATCAAAACCGGATGCTCGATCCGTTCGCCCATATGCAGCAGATCGAAGTACGATAACGTACGCAGCGCTTCCGGCAACCGCTCCGGGTACCTGCGCCCGAAGTCCGCCACCTCCGACAAGCTGCCCGTGGAGTGCAGCACCCCGTGATCCATATTGCACATATTCGGGATGTCCGCGATCGTAAGCCCGATCGACGGGTGCGCGGCGGAGACGAGCAGCGCCAAGCCGCCGCCTTGGCTCCCTCCGACGACGCCCAACCGGCTGCGGTCGAGCTCCGGCTGCTCGGCCATCCACTCGGCCGCGCGCAAGCCATCCACCGCGACCGCGCGGTAATAACTGCGTTCCGGGTCCAGGATGTTTTGGGTAATCCACCCCCGCGTCATGCCGAATTCGCTGTCGAGCGTATTGCCGGTATCCCCGCCTTGTCCGCGAACGTCGACCGCGAACACCGCGACCCCCATGAGCAGCCAGTGCGCGTACCGGTCCGCCGTTCCCCGGCCACCGGTATATCCCGGGAAGGTCAGCAGGCAAGGATAGGGTCCGGACTTGAAGGCCGGCAGCATCAGCGTGCCTCGGATGGGCGTTCCGGCAAACCCTTCGTACGTAACGTCATATGCCGCTGCGCCGTCCATAAGGCTGTCGATGGCCGTACGACTCGACGGAAACGGGGAACCGAGCGCTTCCTCGATCGTTCGGTTCCAAAAATCGGCATGATCTTCGGGCGGCGTGCTGCACGGGGCGAACCGATACAGCTCTTCGATCCTCTTTTCAATCGCATTCAATGCGCTTGTCACCTCGCCACCGGAGTTCATTTCAGAGAGCTAGTGTCGATCTTGCGTAAACGCTCTCGCTCGACTCTTTCCATTTTACTCCTCTCCGGGCGGCGGGCAAGCCCCAATTGTCCTTCGCGCGCAAAAAAGCCCGGGCGCGAACGCCCGAGCTTCTTCGTCTAGGAGGAAATTCTTTCGTGTTTATCGACCAGCCAGCGTTTGCTCTGCGATTTGAACGAGACGGCGAGTGATGTGACCACCGATTGCGCCCGTGTCGCGAGTAGCCATATAGCCGTAGTACCCGTCTTGCGGGATTTGAATGCCGAGCTCCTGCGCTACTTCAAACTTCAGCTGCTCCAGTGCTTGCGATGCTTGAGGCACTACCAAGTCGTTCGAGCTGTTGGAACCTGTACCCATAGTTGTCAACCTCCTCATATTTGTGTAATCCTATTGTGTTTCGGAAGGGCGGAGGCTATGCATCGGCGCGCCGCCGTTGCGCTCCGCGCCCCTTCCGAACGGCGAACCGAATTACTTCATGCGGCCGGCCAATTGTTGTTCCGCGATTTGCACGAGGCGGCGAGTAATGTGACCACCGATTGCACCGGTGTCGCGAGTCGCCATATGCCCATAGTAACCGTCTTGTGGAATCTGGATTCCGAGTTCTTGGGCCACTTCGAATTTCAATTGCTCCAATGCTTGAGAAGCCTGTGGTACAACCAAATCATTCGTGCTGTTAGAACCTGTACCCATGGTTGTCACCTCCCTTGCTGTGGTAACTCTATTATCCGACGGCCGGCTTGTCCTTATTCGATCGCGCGCAAACCAATTTCCTCCAACCTAGTCACGCGGGAAAGGGAGCGGGGATTCGCTCCCCGCTCCCTTCCCGGAACGTCTCTACGATTCAAGCGTCTCGATCCGTATCGATCGTTACGTTCTTTCCGTCCCAGCCGACGCTCGCGCCGAACAGCTGCGAAAGCAGTCGCGCGGGCACGTACGAGACGTTGTCGATCAGATAGCCTCGGCCCGCTAAGAGGCCGTCCGCGACGATGCCGATCGTCCCTTGCACGTCCGGGAGCTCGCTTGCGTCCTCTTTCGCCGTCCCTGTGCCTTCCGTCGACCCGGCGGACACCGCTCGCGGCGGTGCGTACGGGTGGCCGATATGCGCGCAGAACGCTTGCACGACCGCCTCCGCATACGCTCTCCATTGCGTCTGCAGCTGCGTCACGTCGTCGGCCGTCGAATCGGCGAAGCCGTATTCGACGATGACCGTCTGCACGCCGCCCGTCTCGCGATGCATGAAGTAATAGTCCTTCCTCGCGTCGCCGGGCAGCGTTCGCGTGAAGACGCGGCGAATGTTTTGCCCCCGCGCTCCGATCGCCTCGACGATTCGCCGCGACAGCTTCCCGTCGGAATGAATCGAATGAATCGTCTCTACCCCGTCGCCGCCTCCGGCGTTAATATGGTTCGAGATGCAGTATTGCGCGCCGCTCTCCCGCACGATTTCCGCGCGATCCGCCGGCGGCAGCGTCACGTCCGCGCGCCGGGTCAACGCGACCGGCACCCCGAGCTGACCGAAGCGCTCCGCTTGATAGAGCGAGATCTGCAGGACGAAGTCCTTTTCCTTCCACAGCCGGTTCGAGCCGCCGCCGGCATCCGCGCCGCCGTGCCCCGGATCGATGATGAGTATCGGAACCGCCATCAACGACTCCTCCTTCCGTTACACCGTTATACGTAAAGCCAGATTACTCTTTATCGTATGCGGCCGGAGCCCGGCGCGTTATGCGCCGTTCGTCCCGGGACGAGCCCAAAATGCGAAAAAAGCGCCGTCGGCGCCCTACAGCGATCTCGGTCGATCCTTCGCGTTCACCTGCTCGTTGCGTATCATCTGGCCGAGGTCTTCGATCGTCTTCTCGAGCAGTTTTCCTTTGTATTTCGAAAATAAGCTTCTCCGTTCTTTGCGCAAGACGTCGAGAATCAGCTTCTTCTGTTCCAAACTAAGCAACCGCGTCGCCTCCCGTTCCCTCCCCCCATTATACAAAAAAATTAGGATATGTACCGCTTCGGCGGGTACTGGGGACATTGCCCCCGGAAGCGCACGGCTTCTAGGGGCAATGCAACCCTGGACGGTTCGGAGGTGCTTCTGACAGTCCACCGTACGAAGGTTGCCGTCCGGACGACGACGCTTCGCCGTCCCTTCCCGCTTCAGGCGTAAAGTTACGCGTAAATCGTGCGGGAGATGATTACGAGCAGGATGAACAATACCAAGATTGCGCCCGTGCTGGAGTAGCCGTAGCCTGCGCCGTAGCCCATGCCGTACCCTGCGCCGACATGCGCGTTCAGATGCGCGTTCGCGTTCACGCCTGCGTTCAAGCCCATGTTCGCGCCGAAGTTACCCAATCCCGTCATTTTCGAAACACTCCTTCTTGGTGGTTGTGTTGTGGTGCGTTAGCACAATCCCATAGTATGAAGGGGGGACATCGGTGGAACGGTGTAACTGCCTATCGGCCCGGAAAATAGGTGAACGCCCGCGCTCAGGTGTTTACGAAAAACTGAAATTCCGGATGCTTGTAGACGAGCCGGAAGTTCGGATCCTTCGACAATACCGCGTCGAGATCCTCGGGACTGAAGAGATAAAAATCGTTGTAAAACGGATAGCCGACGCCGTAATAGTAACATAGCCAAACCAGCTTGGAGCAATAGATGGACGTCCAAGGATCCTGAAGCGGTATCGCGTCGGAAAAGGAAAACGGCGGCACGTTCACGCCCGATGCCTTGTTGCGATCGCTTTGCTGTACGTACCAGACCGCGTAACGGGCCGCCGCTTGTCCCCACGCCGGATCGACCGGCCGATACTGCGCATGCTTCGGATGCACCCGAAGAAAATCCGCGACGCGTCCGACCTGCACGTACGGATACGTAATGACCGCCTCGACGATGTGCTCCTCGTCGACGACGATCGCGCTGTGGCCCAAATACCCCGTCGGCACGTTCAATTCATTGTCGCAAGCGGTCAGAATGTCGCCCGCGCGATAATCGATGCCGGTTAACGTCATAAGCCTTCACCACCCGTACCACTATATTCTCGCGGCGACGGATGGGTGCTTGCCTAACCGGTGTCGCTACACGCCCGCCAACATGCGTCCGAGCGGCCCCGCCTCGACAACGAACTCTTGAAGCGTATAGACGGAGATCGGAAACATCGGGAAACCGTACACGTACGGCGTCAGCTCGTATAATTGAAAGTACACGACAAGCGCTTTATCCGCGATATAATACGGCTGATCCGCCGCGATGCCTTGGAAATCGGCGATCAGCGGCACGTCGCGATCCTCGATTTGCTTTCGAATGTCGGCGTCGATCGCCGCTTTGTAAGCCGACCCCGGACGAAACAGCTCCCCGAGGGCATACGACTTGCCCGACGCGACGTCGAACGTCAGCGACCGCAGCAGCGTCATGCCGTGGGCGGCCGGCGACGTGTAGGCGTAATTGCTTTGCGTCAAGCTGAGGACGCCGCGTTCGTTCGTCTTCAGTTCGTACAAGCCCGTCATGGTAGTGGCGCCGCCCTCGGGCGAAGCTTGCGCCGTCGCCTGCTCTTCGATCATTCGGCCCGCTTGGGCGCGAATCTCGGCGTTCATGCGCGACTGGGCACCCGCATTCGGTAGGCCGAAGACGCTCGGATAATACACCTCGATATGAGGCACGACGTAAGACCCGGTTTGAATCGGTACGGGGAACCTCATGGGAGCCGGCATTCGCCAACACCGTCCTCTCGCATTCGCTCGAAAATGAGTTCTCCCCACATTCGTATGCGGCACGGGTTGGACATTAGCCCGAATCTTTCCCTATAATTACAAGAATCGAGTTTTTCGGGAAGGCTGGGTTCCGCCATGATATTTATTGAGCTCTTTTTATATTTGGGCGTATTCGCCGCCGGGGTGTCCGGCGCGCTGGTCGGGATTCGCAAGGAACTCGACCTCTTCGGCGTCTTGTTCCTCGGAGGCGCGACGGCGCTCGGCGGCGGGCTGGCCCGCGACGTCATGATCGGCCGCCTCCCGCCGGTCGGCTTTCTCGATCCGGCTTATTTCCTCGTCGCTACGGGGGCGGGGCTGCTGACGTGGCTGTTTTACCGGCGCATCGAACGGCTCCGGATGTTTATCCTCGGCTCCGATGCGATCGGACTCGGCGTCTTTACCGCGGTCGGGGCCAATGCGGCGTTGACCCACGGGTACGACGAGCCGTTCATCGTCGTGTCGATGGGGCTGATTACCGGCATCGGGGGCGGCGTGCTCCGGGACGTGTTCGTCCGGGAAATTCCGTTCGTATTCCGCAAGGAGGTGTACGCGATCGCCTCGATCGTCGGCGCCGGGACGTACTACTTTACGGTCGGCGCGTTGCCGAATTTGGCGGCGATGTTCCTGTGCCTCGTCGTCACGTTCGCGATCCGGATCGCTTCCATCGCCTTAAAGATCGATTTCCCGGTGTATAAGGAGAAAAAATAAAGCGCCGGCGCTTCATCATGCCTTGCGGATGAAGCCTTCCGCTTCGTTGGCGAGCCCGTACAGCAGCGCGCGGTTTTCGAATTCCGCCCTCGTCTCGGGCATCGGCAGCCTCTTGTGCAGCTCTCGGATCGCCCGGAGCTTGTCCTCGTGCCGCGCGAACTCGGCGTGAGCGTGACGCCGGAGACTGTCGGCGAGCTCCTCGAAAAATTCGCCGAGCCGAATGCCTTGTTCCACGCGCGTGTCCATGCGGGACACCATCGGAAGCATCCGTTCGAGAATTTGAAGCTGCTGCCGCTTCCGGTCGAAATAATGGTAAAACGGGTGGCCCTTGCGCGTCAGGTTATTCTCCACCTCGACGATCGCCAAATCTCTCGCCTGATCTAACACGTCGGACAGCTCGAGCATTTCCTTCCCGTCCCAAAGCCCGTACCCGTCCTTCATGTACTTGCCGTATTCCGAAAGCACGCTCGCCATCAGGCGGTCGATTTCCTCCTTGTACCGTTCCACTTGCTTATCGATACCGGGCATCCACATATTGACGGCGAGCGCGACGCCGAGGCCGATCGCGACAACGGCCAGCTCGTTCCACGCCAGCGTCCAATCGATCGAACCCTGCACGTAAGTGTGCATCATGATGACCGAACTGCTCGCGATGCCGCCCTGAATGCGTAAGCGAACGGTCAACGGAATAAACACGAGATACAGCAGCAGGATCGTTAACGGATGGAATCCGATCGCCCAAAACAACGCCCCGGACAACGCGAAGCCGATCAGGCAAGCGAAGAGCCGTTCGAGGACGGCCGCGAGCGACTCTTTCCTCGTCTTCTGGATACAAAGCAACGTCAGGATGCCCGAGGAGGTATAAAACTCAAGTTGGAGCGCGTAAGCGATCGCAATGGACAGACTGACGCCTACCGCCGTTTTCAACGTGCGAAATCCGATTTTCATCCGTTCCCTCCGACCCGATCGTTCGTCCGGTTTACGATATATTATATATCAAACGAAGAAAGGCTGCTCCGACGGCGCCGAAAGCGCCGGGAACAGCCCGTAGCAGCAATCTTATTAGAACGGCGCCGTCGCCTCCGGCAAGTACCGAAGCAGCTGCTCCGCTCCTTCGCCCCGACGCTCGGACTCGTGCGCGACGGCCGACGCTTCCTCGATCCAAGCGAAGTACGGGTGGCTCTTCGGCACGTCCGGGAAATGTTGGACGACATCCGTATCGCCGTCCGTGAGCGGACCGCGAAGCAAACCGATGCTCAGCCACATGGCGGCAACCTTCCGCTCGATCGGCCGATCCGGCGCGAAGTGCGGGGAGGCGGCCTCGCCCGGCATTGGCTTGATATAGCCGAGCGCGTGGGCGGTGCCCAACGCGTAGCGCGCCCAATGCGCCTTCATATCGCCGTACGGCACCTCGAACGGCACCTCGGCGATGCCGTGCAGGCGCAGCATCAGTACGAGCAGCTCCGCCCTCGTGATCGGATCCTCCGGGCGGAATTTCCCGTCGTAACCGATCATATAGCCGTCTGCTTTCACTTGCATAATGTAACGATGCGCCCAATGCGAAGCGTCCACGTCCTCGTACGCGGACGCCTCGACCGTCCGCAAACCGGTGATGCGCGCGACCATGGCGGCCGTCTCGGCGCGCGTCAGCTCGCCGTCGGGACGGAACGTGCCGTCCGGATATCCTTGCATGAACGGCTGATGCGTCTCCGTATCGACCTTTACCGAAATTTTCGGCGACTTCCACTTCACGCCGCCGTCGCCTTCGCCTTCTGCCTCGAGCTCGATTCGCTCGCCCCGTTTCGCGTTCGCCTTCAGCTTTACTTGGAAATGGACGACGTGCGCGCCGTTCGCCTTGACGTCCTTCACGCGCCACTTCAACATGTGGAGCGTCGCGTCGAACTCGGCGCCGCCGGCGTCGACGACTTCCATCCATTCGTGCAGCTTCACATGCAGCTGGGTGTTGGTTTGATTTTTATTTTCGACGTTGTGATAAATGAGATGATACTGCACCTTGCCCCCGGCCGCCGCCGTCGACTGATCGGCGATCAACTGCAGCGTCTTGCCTTCGGTCTCCGCCCCGTTCGCCCCCGCGGCGCCCGCGACGCCGAATGCCAGGGCGATCGTAAGCAGCAACGCCGCCGCTCTTCTCCATGCGTTCATTCCGTTCCCTCCCGGATGTCGAATTCCCCGCGAATCTAACGATATGACGGAGTTTTCTAAAGTATTCGGGATCGAAGCGAAAATTGACGCGGTTGTCCACCATGCGACAAGCCTATTTTTCGTAACGGCGAACGTCGTCGAATCCTGCGATTGCTCGGGAAATCGAAGAAACTTTTCCCATAACCCTTTACCATCCCCGAAAAACTAGGTAACATGGGATTTATAACGGTTCTGGAGCGGATGGTCAACATGAGAAGAACGCATATCAGCACGGCTCGCGCCGGATATAAGCTGGCGAAGCCGATATGGACGGAAACCGGATCGATTTTGCTCGGAGTCGGCATCGAACTGAACGACCGGTATATCGATCGGTTAAAGCAAATGGGCATCGATTATATATATGTCGAAGACCAGCGGACGTCCGACATCATACCGGAGGACGTGCTTCAGGACGAGACCCGCAAGAAATCCGTCGAGGCCGTGCATAAGACGATGACGGGGCTGATGACCGAGGCGAAGGGCAAGAAGAGCGCCCCGGTGAAAGACATGGGCTCCACCTTCCGTTCGCTGTTTACGAATATTTTAACGGAGCTGCCCAATCGCGGGGATGTCGTCGTCAATTTGATCAATCTCCACGTGAAGGACGGATACTTGTTCCATCACGCCGTGAACGTGGCGGTGCTGGCCGGCGTGCTCGGCATCGCGAAGGGCTACAATAAAAATCAGCTGCTCGACCTGGGCGTCGGCGCCCTCTTGTTCGACGTCGGCATGACCGTCTTCCCCGACAACCTATGGCAAAGCGGCGCCGATTTGACGGGCGAGCAGCGCGGCCGGCTTCAAAAGCATACGGAGGAAGGCTACCACCTCTTGCGCAAGCAGTACGACGTGTCGCTGCTTTCCGCGCACTGCGCGCTTCAACATCACGAACGGTTCGACGGTTCGGGGTATCCCAGAGGCTTGAAGGGCGGAGAAATCCATGAATACGCGCAAATCGTCGCGATCGCGGACGTGTACGACGCGCTCACGTCCCCCCGCCCGTATCGGAAGCGGTACAGCCCTAGCGAAGCGATCGAATTTTTGTACGCGAGCGGCAATCAGTGGTTCGACATCGAACTGATTAAGCTGTTTTGCAAGTATATCGCCATCTATCCGCTGTCCTCCACCGTCCAGCTCAACACCGGACAGCTCGGCGTCGTCTCCCACGTCGACCCGCTCGTGGCGCACCGGCCGATCGTTCGGATCATCCAGGAAGCCGACGGCAAAGAGACGACGACCGCGTATGAAATCGACCTTCGCACGCATGTCAACATCACGATCGTGCAGACGCTTTGAACCCGCCCGCGACGAAGACGCGGACGAAATCAAGAAGAGGACCTCGTCACCGAGGTCCTCTTCTTTGTTGCTCGCGCTCCTTGCCGAGCCAGTCCGACGAATGGCCCAAATTCACGCTTTCGTCGTGCGCGTCGTCGGCGCGCAGGCCGATCCGCTCATGGGCCGCCGTATCCTCCAGGACGGTCTTCGGGTCCCCGTCCGCTTCCTGCCTTTTCTCTTCGTACGGCGTCAATTTCGTTCCCTCCCTCGGTTGATCGCTCCCCTATTTTTACCGCCTCGCGAACGAATCATCCCCCGATCCGAGGCTTTGTCGAAACTGAAAGAAAAATGTAGCGAAACCGTTCCGACGGGTGGTATAATTTGCCCAAGACAACCTACTTATACCACTTAAAGGGGCGTTATGATGAACTGGTTTCTGAAGTTATCGTTTAATCAAAAATTGCAAGCGGGCAATTATGCGGTCATTCTGGCGTACTCAATCGTCATGCTTCCCTTCCTGATCGCCACTGGCAAGTTCCTTCTCGGCTTGATCGCTTTGATCGCATTAGCCGCCGGGAGCATCTTTTTCTTTCGTTGGCTGGAGAAAACGCTTACAGAACCGATCACGGACATGACCCGGGCGGCGCTGGCCATCTCCAAGGGCGACTTCACGAATCGGATCGATATGCAGTCGGACGACACGCTCGGCGAGCTGGCGGCCGCATTCAATAAGATGATCGAGAAGCTCCGCGATTTGCTGCAGGATACCGGCCGTACGTCGAAGCACGTCTTCGAGTCGAGCCGCGATATTTTCTTGAAGAACCAACAAATGAAGACGGTGCTCGAAGAGGTCGCTTCGGCCGCGGGCGAGCTCGCGACGGGCGCCACGCGCATCTCGGAAGACATCGCCGGCGTCTCCGTCGCGACGAAAAACATCGAGCAGAAGGTCGGGGCGTATACCGAGTCGTCCCGCGAGATGAACGCGAAGTCCGGCGAGATGCTGCAGCTCGTGAGGCAAGGCCTCTCGTCCGTCGAGGTGCAAACCGGCGGGATGAAGCGGAACGTCGAAGCGACGGCCAACGTGTCGAAGACGATTCACGAGCTGGCCCAGCAAGCCGAAGGCATCAGCCAAATTACGAGAACGATTTCCGATATCGCCGAGCAGACGAACCTGCTGTCGTTGAACGCTTCGATCGAGGCTGCCCGCGCGGGCCAGCACGGACTCGGCTTCGCCGTCGTCGCGCAGGAGGTGCGCAAGCTCGCCGAGGAAGCGACCGGCTCGACGAAGCAAGTCTTTAAGCTCGTCCATACGATTCAGCAAAGCGTCGAACGCGCCCTCGTCTCGATTTCCGAGAACGAGCAGATCGTCGAAGAGCAAACGAGGCTAATCGCCGAGACGGAGCGCGCGTTCTCCGATATCGTGCGCAACGTGACGTTCATCACCGATCAGATCGCGGTATTCGCCGAGGAAAGCGAGCAGATGCTCGAAAGCTCGAGGCAAATTTCCAACATCGTCGAAAACGTCTCCGCCTTCACGCAGCAATCCGCCGCCGGCACCGAGCAGGTGTCCGCTTCGATGGCGGAGCAGATCGAAGCCGTCAAAGCGATGGTCGAACGCTCCGAGCAGATGACGAAGCTCGTCTCCCAGCTGCAGCAATCGCTGAACGTTTTCAAGCTATAAGTATTTATCCTTCAAGATGTTTAGGTGGTGGCGCTCATGGCCCGCGATGACGTAGGCGAGCGCAGCGGCCGTCGTTTCGCGATCGCTGACGACGCCTCGTCGGGCGAGGGCCGCTTCTTGCAGGCCCTTCAGCAGAGATAGCGTCGCCCCGCGAACCGCTTCGTAGTCCTCCGCGAGCCGCTCCGGCGTACAAGCGCCGAAATCGGCGTTCCGAACGAATACGTCCTGATCGAAGCCCGGCAACGGCGTTCGGTCCCCTCTCGCGACGCGCAGCAACCGGTAGCTCATCACGCGCTCCGTGTCCGCGATATGGCCGACGACCTCGGCAACGCTCCATTTGTCCGCCGCATACCGATATGCCGCTTTCTCCGGCGAGATCGACGACAACAGTCGCCGCATCTCGCCGGCTTGCGTTTCCAGCGCGGCGACGATGTCCCCGTCTTCCACGAGGTCGATGTACGTTTTAAAATAAGGATTGTAATCGCCGTCGACCGGCTTTGCGATGTTCATAACCGTATCCCCCATTCGATAATGTCGCTCGCGCGGCTGCGGGATCCCCGCATACGCAAAGCCGGAGCCCGTTCGTCCTCTCGGGACAAGCGCGACTCCGGCATGTTCTTTCCATGTTTGTCGTTCCCCGCTCCGCGCGTCGCGTTACGACTATCGTCTCGCGTCGCGGGCTCGGTGTCAAGCCGTAAAGTTCAAGAAGCGAATGCCCGCTCCCCCCGCGGTTGGTCGCCGGTATCGTCCGGCTCGATCGTAATGCCGATCGAATCGAAGCGCGGCGGTTCGCTTGCGATCGGCATCGCTAACACGCCGATGCCGTCGTCGCCGACGCGGAACGTCCCGGCGCTTGTCCTGACGCCGTTCCGGACGAGCCAAACCTGGTACGCTTCGTCTCCTTCCGTCCGCGGCGCTCCGAATACGTATACGACGAATTGTTTGCTCTGCCCGTTGTCTACGATACAGGCGACGCCGTAGGCGTCCGGGCTCGCGTCGGCATACGTTGCCGACTCGGACGCCACCGCGCGAAGCGGCACGAGCGTCTCGATGCGGGAGGCGGAAGCGGATAACGCATGCTCCAACGGCATCGGCCAGCTTGCCCGTTCGTTCCGGAGCTCGACGTTCCAGAACGCGAGCGCGCCGATCGCAACGGCGGCCGCGGCGGCGGCTCCCGCAAGCAGCCACCTGCCGCCCTTCGCCGAGGCGTCCCGCGGCGAGATCGGTTCCCGCGCAGGCGGATGAGCCTCCTCCGCATCGAAGATAGCGGTCAACACTTCCTGTTTCCACGCTTTCGGCGGATCCAGCTTCTCCATGTCGCCAGACAGCACCTCCCAAGCCTCGTACAGCTCCTCGGTTTCCGCTCGGCAGACGGAGCAGTCGCCGAGATGGCGCTCGAAAACCTTCGCCTGCGTCTCGTCGCATTCGCCGGACACATAGGACAATGCAAGTCCGCACACGTCTTCCTTCGTTCGCTCGTCCATCTCAACCCTCCCCTTCCGCCGCCAGATGTCTTCGAAGCACCTTCAGCGTCTGATGCAATCGATGCTTTACGGTGCCCAGCGGTTGATTGTACAGCGCGGCCAGCTCGCTAAGCGTATAGCCTCTCCAATAGAAATGCTCGAGCAGCGCGATTTGCTGCTCCGACAAGTGCCGGTACGCCCCCCGAATCCGTTCCCGTTCGCTCCCCCGAATCGCCCGGGCTTCCGGCGACTCCGCCGCTTCGTCCGGAATGCGCTCCCAACGCTCCGGCGCGAGCGTCGTCTTCCGCTCGGCTTCCCGTCGCAGCTGCCGCAGCCGATCGACGGCGATGTTGCGGGCGATCGTGACGATCCAGCTCGAGAAATGGCCCCTGGCCGGATCGTACTGGGACTCCGTCGTCCATAGCCGCAGGAAGACAGACTGTACGACATCGCGCGCCGCCGGATCGTCGCCCAGCGCCTTCCGCGCGAAGGAGTAGACGAGAGACGCGTATCGATCGTACAGTTCGGATAATGCGGCACGGTGCTTCGATTTGACGAGGCGCATCAGCTCGTCGTCGGAATGATGCAGCATGCGTTCACCCCTAACCTTCCTGGCGGATCGAATTCGGCCTACTTGACGACGATCACGGCTTTCATGCCCGGGTGCGGCGTGCAAATATACGAAAACTCGCCCGCCTTGTCAAAGACGACCGATGACTTCTCGTCCTGCTTGAGCATTCCCGTATCGAACGAACCGTCGTCTGCGGTCGCCGTATGCCCTACAGCATCCTTATTGACGAAAACGACGGTGTCGCCCGCTTGAATTTCCAGACGCTCCGGCGAGAAGGCGAAATCGACGATTTCCACGATATGCTCGGCGGGCGCGGCCGGCGGCGCGGGTTCGGTCGGCGCCGGCGCCTCAGGCGATGCTTGCGAAGCATCCGAGTCAAGCGGAGGCGGCTCGGCAGGCGCCGCCTCCTCCGCCGGACCCTCCGTCGCCTCGGGTTCTCCCTTCGGCACCTCCGCCGGCTCTGCGGCGTGAGCGTCCTGCCGTTGCTCGCTCCCCGGCGGTTCGGGCGTCGCGGCCGTTTCCGGCTTCGCGGTTTCGCCTCCCGCCGTATCGGCCTCGGATGCCGAAGCGTCCGCTTCCGAAACCGACGTCGCCGCGCCTTCGTTCGGCGTCGCCGACGCCGCCGGTTCCCCCGCTCCCGCCCCGCCGCAGCCCGCGAGAAGCAGCGACAGCGCCGCCGGGATCATGAAACTCAACCACGTTCGACGTCGCATGGAGACGCCTCCTTCGGTTTAGGTTTTACTCCACGATAATGGTGCCCGTCATGAATCGCTTATGCGGTTCGCAGAAATATTCGTACGTCCCGGCCCGATCCAGCGTAATCGAATACGTTTCGCCCTTCTTTAACAACGGGGTTTTGAACGAGCCGTCGACGGCGACTGCGTTATGCTCCATGTCGTCGTAGTTCGTGAAGACGATCGTCGAGCCGGCTTCCACCGTTAAAGGACCGCTGCCGAACGAATAATCCTTCATGTCGACATGGTACGTCTTCGCCTGCTTCGCGCCGGCGCCTTCGAACGCGTCCGGCGCGACGAGAAACCAGAGGTCGTTCGCCTTGTGGCCGAGAACGTCGCCGCGCGCCGCGTCCTTCGCGAAATAATACAAGGGAGCTTTCTTGAAGGTCGTCATCGCGCCGCCCTCCGGGTGAACGATCGACCCAAAGTCGCTCGCCGCAAGCGTAGACGGCACGGCCTTTCCGTCCGCCGCATACGGCGGCCAATTCGTTATGCAGGAGCCGGCGCAAGCGGAGGCGTCGGCGGAATCCTTCGCGAAACGATATAAGGCGTTCCCGTAATCGTCGGTCAAGTAATGGCCGTGCTCCAAGGAGGTGCCGATCATGACCGCGTAATCGGGCTTCGCAGCGAACCAAACCCCATTGACGCCTTCCCCGTTGACGTCGCCCGCCGATGCGTCCTTGCCGAAGGTGTAAAGCGGCCAGCCTTTGTAGGTCAGCTGCTTCGCGCCGTCCGACCTCGTCGCTGCGCCGAAGTCGGCTTTGTCGAGCATCGCCGGCACAACGATCGATTCCTCATAGTAGATCGGCCAGTTCTGGAGGCAACCGGCTTGGCAGGCGTTCGGGTCCGCCGCGTCCCGCGTGAAGAAATACAGCGTTCGCCCTTCATCGTCGGTGAGCAGCGTTCCGAGCTCGGGGTCGCTTGCAAGCCCGATGCGAGCGCCTGCGGGCAGCATCGTCTCGGTCGATACGACGCCTTCCGTCTGGAGCTGCACGAGCAGCGTCGGTCCCGCGGTCGACGACGCGCCGAGGCTTTCGACCAGCGCGGTCGCCAGATGCGCATTCGTGAGCGAAGCCGTTCCGCGAATGCCGGACAGCCCTTTGGAAGCTGCGAACGACTCCGTATCCGCATACTCGAAATCCGTGCCCGAACGATAGCCCAACGCTTCCAGCATCACTTTGTAAAACTGTTGCGAGCTGATCGCCGCCAGCGGATCGAAACGGCCGTCCCCCGGTCCTTGCCAGCCGAGCTCCGGGTGCTCCTTCAGAAAACCCAGGATCGCTTGATTCGCCGGGGAAACCAAATCTTTATCGCTGAAATTCGTCTTCGGCTCGTAACGCATCGCTTCTTGCAGCCGGCCGGTCAGCCGCAGCGAGAGAATCGCCGCTTGAAGCCGGGTCGATGGCTTCGCTAAATACGGGGCCGTCACGCCGTTCCCGTCCCCTAACAGCAAACCGAGCTCGGCGGCGACGTCCGCGTCGGATATCACCGACGCGCCGCCGCCGATCGCGCCCGGTCCCCGATCCGCCGCCCCTTCCTCCGCCGCCAGCGCGCCGCCCGCGCCGCCGAATCCGACTGTCGCCAGCAGCAGCGCCGCCGCCGCCGCCGTCGCAATCGCGTTGCTTCTTACTCCTGCCCGTCGTATCCCTAGCCTCCGCATCGCCGGTTCCTCCCTTATTCGCGTCTTCCTTGTAAATAACGACGCGCGGAAGAGAACGGTTTGTCCGAAACGAAAAAATATCCGCGCCGCCGAACCGTCCATTCGCGATTAGGGATCGAACCTCCAAAGATAAATGCATTTCCGCCGCTCCCCTTCGGCGTACATGTCGTTATGCGGAGGAAGCTCGACGATGCGCTCGAGCGTCGCGCCGATCGCCTCGCATGTTTTGCGCGAGGCGACGTTTTCCGGATTGCACGTGATCAGCACTTTGTCCATGCCGTGGGCTTCGGCGACGCGCCGGAGGAGACGGCACGCCTCCGCGGCGTAACGGTTCCCGCGATGGGCCGGCTCGATCGCATACCCGATATGCCCCCCGTAATACAAGTTCTCGTTCATTCCGATGCGAAGATCGATCGTGCCCACGATGTCGTGCGTGCCGCGGAGCACGATGTTATAAATATAAGAAGGAACGACGCCCCTCGCTTCGATCGCCGGCGCCTTGAAGGCGATCGCAAGGTCGATGCGCTCGCCGGGAATCCGGTCGTATGCATCCAGAAAGACGAACCGCATAGAAACACCTCGCCGCATTCGCAAAATGCTTTTCTCCCCGCGAATCGCTATGCCGTCGGCCAAAACGCCCCGCGCTCCCAGCCGAGCGCGAACGCTTCGTACCGCCGCTCCTCCGGGAATCGGTCGAGCTTTCCGAAATACCGTTCCACCGCGAGAATTTGGGATTCGTGCGCCCGCAGCGCCTCCGCCTTCAGCGCCCACATCGGCTTCGTATCGACGACGACCGCCTCCTGCCGCCCCTCCGCCCTAAGCGTCTCCGACATCGCGTAATACAGCCGTTGAACGGACGGAGCATGCCCTTCGGCAACCGCCCGGGTCACGACGGCGGATATCGCGACGTGATCCGGATGGAAATTCATTCCGTCGGGCGGGAACGTGTACACCTCGACAGGCTGCCGCCGACGAAGAAATTCGGCGACGCCCGCGAGGAACGCGTCCGGATCCGCCTCCTGCGTCCTCCCGTCGGGCAACCCCAAATATTCAACCGCCGCAAGCCCCATGACGCTCGCCGCGCGGCTCATCTCTTCCTCCCGCTTCGCCCCGAGCTCGCTCCTTGAATAGTGCATATACGCCCCGTTCTTGTGTCCGGCATCCCCGCGCGTGGAGAGCAGCAGCGCCGGCGGCTCCCCCTCGTCCGCCATCCGGCGAATGAGGCAGGCGGCCAGGAACGCTTCGTCGTCCGGATGCGCCAAGCAAAATACCGCTTTATTAGTCATCTGAAGCGTCTCCTTCGGCAATAAAAAATCGCCCCATAAAGATTATGGGACGATGGTAACGCAAGCGACCGGTCCGGTCAAGGCGAAATTGCTCGTTACGGGCACTCGCCCAGGTGCGCCAGCCCGGGCAGCTCTTCCGCGTCCAGGTCGCGAAACGAAAGCTTGGCTCCGATCGAACGGAAGCTGCCGATCACGTCCTCGTAGCCGCGTTCGATATGCTCGACGCCCGTAATCCGCGTCACGCCCTCCGCCGCGAGGCCCGCCATCAGCAGACAGGTGCCTGCGCGCACGTCCGTGGCATGCACCCACCCGCCTTGGAGCGGAAGCCCTCCCCGGATGAACGCACTCTCTTTCCGCAGCTCGATCTCGGCGCCGAGGCGGCGCAGCTGCGGCACGTGCGCGAACCGCTTCGGGAAGACGCGATCGGTGACGATGCTCTTGCCCTTGGCCTGCAGCAGCAGCGCGGTCATCGGCTGCTGTAAATCCGTGGCGAAGCCCGGGTACATGCCGGCTCGAATTCGGGTCGCCCGAAGCGAGCCTGTACCGTACGCCGTTATATGGCTTTCGCCGCATTCGACGTGCAGTCCGACCTCCTCCAGCTTGGCGAGGCACGCGCCCAGATGCTCGGGAATGACGTTCTTGACGGTGATTTGCCCCCCCTGAAGCCCTGCGCACATAAGGAACGCTCCTGCGATCAGACGGTCCGGGATCGCCGCGTGGGTTCCCCCGTGCAAATAGGGCACGCCCTCGATCCGGATGCGTTCCGTGCCCGCTCCGTAAATGCGCGCGCCGAGCCGATTCAGAAAGCTGGCCGTGTCGACCACTTCCGGATCCGTCGCGGCATTGTACAGCATCGTCCGCCCTCGAGCCCGCGCGGCCGCCAGCAGCGCATTGATCGTGGCGCCCGAGGTGATCGTGTCGAAGAAAATATCCGCGCCTCTCAGCTCCGCGGCCTCCACGACGTAATGATCTTCGAAGAGTCGAACCTGCGCCCCAAGCGCTTGGAACACCTTGAAATGCTGATCGATGGGCCTCGAGACGAAGTTGTCGCCTCCCGGGAACCCGATCGTGACGCTGCCGAACTTGGACAACAGCGCGCCGGCGAAATAGTAGGACGCCCGATAGCCCGATGCCTTGCCCGGGTCGATGACGGCGCTGTGCAGCCGTCTCGGATCGATGACGATTCGCCCGGCCTCCTGCTTCAGCACGAGACCGATATCCTGCCCGATTCCCTCGATCATCCTGACGTCGTCGATGGACGGGATCCCCTCCAGCGTGACGACGTCGTCCGCCAGACATGAGGCGGCAAGCAGCGCGAGCGAGCTGTTTTTCGACCCGGGGATCTGTACCTCCCCATGCAGAGGGCCCGAGTACTCCGCTTGGATATACTTCATGGAGCGTTACCCACTTTCGTTATGAGGATTTCAGTTCGGTTTCGAGCACGTAGCCGCTGCCTCGGATGGCGCTTCCGGCGGGCTATGCAGAACGGTTCCATCTCCAGCGTTTGATCTGCAAAAAGATATGTAAAATGAAGGACGGACATTCCTTTCGCGAGCCGAATGATATCGGAATTTTGCAGCGGATACGGGCGATGAGGCTGAAGCCTTCCGCCGTTGATTTCCGTGGCATGGCGGCTTCCTCAATCGTACAGCACCGCCTTGTCCTTTTCTTTGCGTTCGGAAAAGGTTTCCTCGCTCCATCGTAACGCAACGCGACGCCGAAGGGAAGTCTTCTCCGCTGACGGAACGCTCACATTTCACTCATAGCGAAACGGACCCGGCGAACGACCTCGAACGGTTTTTCACAGGAACCAGTCATGTCCATGTTCCCTTACCGCCATACCTCGCCGGCAAGTTCCCAATGTCCCCCGAATGTCGGTCAGACGGAATAGGTGCATCGAAACCGTTCCACGCCCGGAAACCGCTCGCCGAGGCTTTCGATTTCAAAGCCGATCGCACGATAGAACTCCACCGCCTCCTCGTCCGTTTCGGCGATCACGCTCGTGGGATGGGTGAGCGCAATCGCTTCAAGGATCAGGCCGCGGCCGTAGCCGGCGCCTCGACAGTCCGGCCGGACCGCTATATGCTTAATTTCCATGACGTTCGACGGGTGCATCGCGAAGCCGATAACGCCGACGATTTCGCCTTCGGACTCGATGCCGTACAGCGATAAAGCGTCGTCTTCGCGATAGGCGGCGATCGCCCGTTGGACCCGGTCCGGATCGGGAAAGACGCTGTATCCGATCAGCTCGGCGATCTCCGGATGTGCCGCTTGCGTTTTCAAATCGATAAACATTGGTTCCGCTCCATTCTTGTTCTGAAGGTGTCCGTTATCCCTCCAGCTTCCGGAAGTCGTCCGTCAGTATGCCGGCGAAGCCCCAGTTCTCGTCTTCGATTTCCTCGATGACAATATGCGTATGCTCCGGCTTCTTCCCTAACACGTTGACCAGCGTATCCGTAAATTCCCGCACGATGCGGGCCTTCTGCTCGCGCGTGGCGCCTTTCGTAATTTGCAAATTGATGTACGGCATGGTAAAGCCCCCTTATGGAATAATGTCGCTCTCCCCATAGTACCAAGGAATCGCGAAAAATTGTAGCATGATTTGGAAAAGGGTTCCTTCTTCGCCCAAAAAAAAGGCCGCATCGGCGACCTGACCTTGCGCGTTCGTTAGGCGCGCCGTCTCTCCCTTGTCGAACCAGTCGCCGCGGGTCGGACAAAGCACGTCGGGTACCGCAACGCTTCAAAGCTCTTGGGGCTCTTCCTTCGTCGCCTCTCCCCCGTAGCCCAAGCCGCCCAGGGGCCGCAGCCGGTGCGGCTCGATGCCCGCGATCAACGGTCTCGCTTTCGAGATCAGTCCCAGCGTCTTCTCGTTCCGCAAGGACGCCGCGTGAGACGCTTCATCCGCCCAAAGCTCCATGACCCAGACGGCGTCCGGGTCCTCCGCGGCGACATTGACCAAATACAGCTCGCAGCCCGGCGCAGACTTGCACGCTTCCGCCGCCTCCAGCAAGATGCTCGCCAAGGCGCCGCCCTGTCCCGGCTGCGCCTGAATTTTCCCGCACATGGCGAATTTACCGCTCATTCGTATCGCTCCCTTGTTCTTTCATCATCGTTCGGTAATGCTCGGTTAATTCGGAGCAGACGTCCGCCAGCCTCTCGACCAGCGCGGCCGGCTCCCGGATCGTCAGCGTCTTGCCGTACGGCAGGAGAAAATAAGGCACGTACGTTTGTAAAGCGGAGGTCCCGATCCGATATTCGGCTTGTCCGGGCTCCCGCGAGACGAGGGCGTGACCGAACAGCCAATGTTGGCTGAGCATATCCAGCACCATGTCGTTCCCTTGCAGCACGACGCTCGTCAGCGCGTCGGCGTCGAGCGCTCCCGGCAACAATTCGCCCATCAGATGCGCCTTGGCCGAGAATTCGGGTGGACGCGCGAAACGGCGTTCCGACGATTCCAACCGCACGATCCGGTCGACCCGAAAGCTGCGCAGCTGCCCGCGAAGGCCGCAATATCCGACGGTGTACCAGGCTCCCTTCCAATGCACGATGCCGTACGGGTCGTATTCACGTTCGGTCGGTCCCTCCCCTCGCCCTTTGTCATACGCCATACGTACCGACCGGCCCTCCGCCCCCGCCTCCTCCAGCACGCGCAGCAGCTCCCGCTGCCGTTCGTCGACAGGGGGATGAATGACCGTCAGTCCGTCCCGATGGCGCTCCATTCGCTCCAGCTGCATGGCGTTCGCGTACCGCTTCAGCTTATCGACGGCTCGGGCGAGCGCCTCTCCGAACGGGTACCCCGCTTCTTCCGCGAACGCGGACGCGTGCAGGAGCGCCTTCTGTTCTTCCCCGTCGAACAGGAGCGGCGAATCCGCGAAACGCTCCAGCACGCGATACCCGCCCCCCGGGCCGGAATCGGCGACGATGGGCACGCCGGTGGCGCATAGCGCGTCGATGCAGCGATAGACGGTGCGGATATGGATTTCCAGCTCGTCCGCGAGCTGCTGCGCCGTCATCCGGCGGCCCGATCGAAGCAGCCACAAGATGGATAACATATTCGTCGATTTGGACATTCGCTTCGCCCCTCGTCTCGCTGCCTCTGCATTATAAACGAGCATCCCTGACAAATACGGTCAGTCATTACAAATCGGCCAATCAAGCGCATCCAGCGCCAACGGGGAAGCGTTCGCCTTGGTTAGGCTGCCTCGCTCGACCCATACCGCTCCCGCCGTATCGTCGGCGGCGACCTCCGTTCCGCTCGCCGGACCTTCTATCCGCTCGACTTCATAAAACAACGCGATATGATGGCAATGCGTATGGGCATGTCCTTCCCGCACCCACGGGACGACGTACTCCCTCGCGCCGAGATGGCGAACGACGCGAATCTTGCACGCCGTCTCCTCGTAAAATTCCCGATGCAGCGCGTCGAGCAGCGTTTCGTTGCGCTCGAGGCTGCCTCCGGGCAAATCGTATTTCCCGGCGTAGGGGCCCCTGCTTTTCCGCACGAGCAAGATGTCGCCCCCCGCAATGCAAATCCCGTAAACTCCTAGATGGCGATGCCACGTTTCCAACGAAAGACCCCCTCGCTTTATATGGAGCTTCCCTTGCGGAGGAAGCCGCCCGCAAGAGCTTCCTGCAACGCATGGCCGTCTTCGATCCGCTCCACGTCAGGCGGGATTTCTCGGCGTTCATAGCGCGCCATCCGATTGTTCTCAAAGTAGCAGCGGTGCTCATAGCATCTCGGATCGTCCAAGATCGCTTCGATGCTTTGCGGGATCGTCTGAGCGACGCCCCGGTTTTCCGGATGCAGCGTCCAGGGAACCGTTTTCCAATCGAGAATCCCCTCGTCGGTTTTCTTCGGCGTCTCGTACCGCGCATCGGGGGACAGTTCGGCCTTAAATACATACATGCCGCCGACGAATTTGCCTTCGACGGTCCACGTGACGACGCCCTTGAACTCGACGCCGATTCCCGCGAACGAAAGCCCCGTCTCTTCGCGCATCTCCCGCAGCATCGAATTTCGCGGCGTTTCGCCGGGCTCCAGCTTCCCGCCGACGCCGTTCCAGCAGCCCATCCAGCTGGGCTTCTCTCGATTGAGGAGCAGGACCCGATCCGTTTGGCGGATGAAGCCGATCGTGTACTTTAACACAGGTTTAGCTCCCTTCTGCCGCTCGTTGCAGCTCCGCTCGCGCGGCGATCAGCCACGGATGCACCAGGCGCAGTTGGTCCCGTTGCGACCAGACATGGTCTAGGTAAACTAGCACCGCGCCGTCCAGATCGTTCCGCGCGAGCCGCTCGCGCATGGCCGCCTGATACGGGTGCTTTCCCGGAAGCTCCCACGACACCTTGTCCGCGACGAACAATATTTTATCAAGCTCGCCGGCGCCCGCCTTCAGTGTCGTATGGCATTCGATCGCCTGCAGGACCGCGTCGTCGCGCACGCCGAACAGGTCTCTCGCCATCGCCATGGACAGCTTTTGGTGTACGATGCGGGGGTATGCACGTTCTTCTTCCAAGACGCAGAGGGATAGCCGTTCGGCCAGCTCCAGCATGGCCGCCTTCGGCACGACGTTGCTGACGTCGTGAAGCAGCGCGGCCCGCTCCGCCAGAGCCGGATCCGATCCGATGCGTACGGCGATCTCCCTTGCGTGTTCGGCCACCTTCCGCGTATGCGCAAGCGTCTCCGGGTCGTTGTTATGGAAAAAGAACGCCGCCACGTTGTCCGCCGACGCATTGCCGATTTCGATGCCCGCCGCATACGGCTCTAAACTCGGGTGCATGCCTGTCCCGCCTTCCGTAACGTTGGTTTTCAAAATTATACCATGCGGGGCGCGAACGGTCAGTTTCTTTTCCGGGGTGGGCGTGTAGACTCGGCACTTGTGCGGGACTAGACCCCCTCGAACGAGCGAAGCATATAGGCGCGAAGGCGTAACAGGCGCGCGTCCACGGCCATTCGTGCGGCGGAAGCTCACTTGTGCGACAGCGGCTCACTAATGCGACAGCGGCTCACTAGTGAACGACGGGAACGATGGACCGTCAAGGAGATGTGCGAAGTACTTGCCGTCAGCGAATCGGGCTATTGGAGAACATGGTTGCACAAGGAGAAGTTTACGGTATTGAGATGACGACCAGGAAGGCGATTCCCACAACTGTGGTGCCCGGCAGGACAAGGGACGGGGACGCTTCCTTAAAGAGGTGCTGTTAATTACAGAAGGATGTATTATAATTTGGAAAGTTGCTAGAAATGGTCAAGGGGGATTATATTATGAAGATAACGGACGTTCCATTTTGCACAATTGACTGGAGTGAGATAAGCGCTACTCAACATCCTGGAATTGAAGGTAATGCGTATTGGCGAACGTTTGAGATGGGGAACATAAGAGTTCGGATGGTAGAATATACTCCTGGTTATATTGCAGACCATTGGTGTAACAGAGGCCACGTTTTGTTAGTACTTGAGGGAGAACTGTATACCGAACTTTCAGATGGCAGAAAATTTAAACTCGCGCCAGGAAACAGCTATCAGGTGGCTGACGAAGCAAATCCGCATAGATCATATACGAAAACTGGAGCGAAATTATTTATAGTAGACTAAGAGGCGGCGGCGGACGGCCACCAGAAGCAAAGTGGGAAGGCTGCTTTGAAAGTGGGAACGCGCTTCCCTGAAAGAGGGTAAGGCGTTCCAGCTTAAATTCTTGATCCCCGGCACCGCGACTCGGACACGCCCTTCCCGCTTCGCCGCCGCTGTCCGCCCGCACAAACAAACGCCCGAGCGTATTCGCCCGGGCGTTATGTCTATTTCTTCACCAACGTAAAGTCGTCAAAGTGGAATCCCGGCGCGACGATGCACGTCGCGAGCGCCGGCTCGTCGCCGAGCGGACGCGCCTTCTGCCAGACGCCCCCGGGCACGAGCCCTTGAGGCTGCTGCCCCGCCGCCCAATCGACGCCGAGAATCAAGTCGGTCTCTTCCCCCGGCGCATCGCCGCTGCCGCCAAGCGTCAGCACGATCGGGCTGCCGGTATGCCATAGCCACAGCTCGTCCGACGTCACCTTATGCCAAGCCGACTCTTCCCCCGGGTGGAGCAAGAAGTACACCGACGTCGCGGCCGAGCGCGAGCCGGAGTACGCCTCGCCGAGCGCCGACTGCGGGATGTCCTGCGCCGTCCGCCACATCTCCCGAAACCAACCGCCCTCGACGTGCGGCTGCAATTGCAATAAATCGACCAGAGGCGAACGCTGTCTAACCTTCTCCATGATGATTACCCTTCTCCCCTCCGAAAATGTTTCCCCGCCGCCAGCGGCGCCCGTCCGCTCTTGCGGAAGACGATCAACGCCAGCAGCGTTAAGACGTAAGGCAGCATCTGAATGAACTGCACCGGAATGTGAAACAGCTGCAACCGAATTTGCAGCCCTTGCGCGACGCCGAACAAGAGGCTGCCCGCATACGCGCCGAGCGGATTCCAGCCGCCGAAGATCGTCGCCGCGAGCGCGATGTAACCGCGCCCGGCGACCATGTCCCGGCCGAACAAGTTAATCTCGCCGATCGACAGGTACGCGCCGCCGATGCCAGCCAGCACGCCGCATAACACGACGCAAATATACTGCATCCGATACACGTTCACGCCGAGCGTATCGGCGACCTGCGGATTGTCGCCGATGACGCGCAGCCGCAGTCCGAAGACCGTCTTATACAAGACCACCCACGAGACGATGACGGTCGCGACCAAGACGTAAAACAAGATCGAGACGCTGCCGAACAGGTCGCCGACAATCGGAATCGACTGCAGCCACGGGATCGTTACGTTGCCGAGGCCGGCGACGCTGTCCGACTTGCCGCGGTTGCCCCAGATCAGCTGGAGGAACACCGTCGTCAGCCCGAGCGCCAGCAGATTGATGCCGAGACCGCTGATAATATGATCCGTCTTGAAGCGAATCGTTAATACGGCGTGAATGAGGCCGAACAAGCCGCCCGCGGCCACCGCGAACAACAAGCCCATGTACGCGCTGCCCGTCAGATCGGATCCGAGCACGCCGGCGAACGCGCCGACGAGCATCATGCCCTCGAGGCCGATGTTGACGATGCCGGCCCGCTCGCAAAACACGGCGCCGATCGCGGCGAACGCGATCGGGATCGAAATGCGGAGGCAGCTGGACAGCACCGAGATGAGAAAATCGAACGTGTCGCCGTTCATCGCGCGTCCCCCCGTTTCTTCAAGCGCAAATGCCGGAACAGCCATGGGATCGCCACGAACAAGATAACCAGCGCCTGAATAATGATGACGAAGTCGCCGGGCACGTCGGTCGTCCGGTCGAGCAGCATCGAGCCGGAGCGCAGCGCGCCGAACAAAATCGCCGACAAGATGACGCCGAGCGGGTGATTGCGCGCCAGCACCGCGACGGCGATGCCGTCGAAGCCGTAGCCCGGCGATAAGCCCTTCACGAAATAATGATGCACGCCCAGCACCTCCACGGCGCCGGCGAGCCCCGCGAAGGCGCCGCTGACGAGCATGGCGAGCACGATGCGCCGGCCGACCGAGACGCCGCCGGTGCGCGCCGCGCCCGCATTGAGGCCCACCGCGCGAATCTCGTAGCCGGCGACCGTTCGTTGCAGAAACCAATACGCGACGGCTGCGCCGGCCAGCGCGAACAAGAAACCGATCGTCCATTGGCTGTGCGGAAGCAATTGCAGCAGCGTCGCGCTTTGCGCGATCTCCTCCGTGCGCGGCACCATGCCTTCCGCCTTGAAGGTGTAGTTCACAAGGTAATCCGTCAGCGAAATCGCGATGTAATTCAGCATAATCGTCACGATAACCTCATGCGCGTTCCAGCGCACCTTCATCCAGCCCGCGATCGACGACCAAAGCGCGCCGGCGACGCCGGCGAGGATCATCGCGATCGCGATATGAAGAAATCCGGGCAAGCCGTGGAAGTAGACGCCCGCGAGCGCGGCCGTCAATGCGCCGAGGTGCAGCTGCCCTTCCGCGCCGATGTTAAACAGGCCGCCCCGGAACGCGATCGCGACCGCAAGCCCGGTGAACAACAGCGGCGTCGACTTCGCGAGCGTATTGGCGATCGCGTCGAGGCTGCCGAACGAGCCTCTCGCGAGCGCCCCGTACGCCTCGAACGGATTGTATCCCGCGACGGCGAGCACAAGCCCGCCGACGACGAACGAGAGAAGCAGGACGCCGACAGTCGGCCCGAGCTCCTGAAGCCGAAGCATCCGATAAAGTCGCGCGTTCATTCCCTTCCCCCTCCGTTCTTGCCATCGGCGGAACCGCCTGTCATATAAGCGCCTAGCTCGTTTTCGGTGAACGATTCCTTCGGTCCGAAAGCGACGATGCGCCCCTCGTACAATACGGCGATCCGGTCGCTCAGCTTCCGAATTTCTTCGAGCTCCGCCGAGACGAGTAAAATCGCCTTGCCGCGGTCGCGCATCTCGACGAGCCGCTCGTGAATGTACTCGATCGCGCCGATGTCGACGCCACGAGTCGGCTGCGCGGCGACGATGACGTCGGGGTTCTGCGACAGCACGCGGCCGATGACGATTTTCTGCTGGTTGCCACCGGACAGCGCGCGGGCCGGCGTCTCGATATGCTCCGACTTGATGCTGTAATCGGCGCGAATGCGTGCCGCATGCGACGCGATTTCCTCCGAACGGAGCACGCCGCCGCGTTGGAACGCCGGCCGGCGCTGCAGACCGAGAATGGAGTTTTCCTTTAAGCTGAAAGCTCCGACAAGCCCGAGCGCGTTCCGGTCTTCCGGAATGTGCCCGATGCCCATGGCGATGCGATCGAGCGGCGTCGCCGCCGTGACGTCCTGATCGCGGAACCGGACCTCGCCGGCGTCGATCGGGTGCAGTCCCGTGACGGCTTCGATCAGCTCCGTCTGGCCGTTCCCTTCGACGCCCGCGATGCCGACGATTTCCCCGCCGTACAGGCTTAGGTCGATGTTGTTCAGCACCGGCACGCGGCGCTTCGACATCGAGACGTTCTTCAGCTCCAGCAGTTTCGGTCGATCCGCCACGGCGGAAGGCGGCGCCGGCTCGAACGACACCTGCCTTCCGACCATCATCTCCGCCAGGCCCTCGGAGCTCGTCTCCGCAATGTCGACGGTGGCGACGACCGTACCGCCGCGCAGCACGGTCGCGCGGTTCGCCAGCTCCATCGTCTCCTTCAGCTTATGCGTAATAATGACGATCGTCTTGCCGCTCGCTTGCAGCTCCCGAAGCACGCGAAACAGGTCGCCGACCTCGAGCGGCGTCAGCACCGCCGTCGGCTCGTCCAGGATCAATACGTCCGCTTCGCGGTACAACGCCTTCAAAATTTCGACGCGCTGCTTCGCGCCGACGGGCAGCTCCCCGACCTTCTGGCGCGGGTCGAGCTTCATGCCGAACCGCCCGGCGAGCGCCGCCACCTCGGCTTCGGCCTTCTTCGCGTCGAACATCGCGCCCTTTCTCGGCTCATAGCCGAGCACGATGTTTTCCGCTACGGAGAGCGCGTCGACGAGCATGAAATGCTGGTGCACCATCGCAATGCCGAGTTTTATCGCATCCGAGGGCCCTTCGAGCGAGCGGCGTTCGCCGCGAATCCGAATTTCGCCTTCCTCCGGCCGCAGCATGCCGTATAAAATTTTCATCAGCGTCGTCTTGCCGGCGCCATTCTCGCCTAGGAGACTATGAATTTCGCCGGAGAGGATCTGCAGCGTGACGCGATCGTTCGCCGTCGTCGATCCGAACCGCTTCGTGATGCCGAGCATCTCCACCGCGTACATGCACCTGTACCTCCTTGATGCAAAAAAATAAGGGTACGGCGACCATACCCTTATCCTCTTGCCTGAATCGCTTGTTTATTTATTCGACGCAAGGAACGCATCGACCGATGCCAAGTCCGCCGGGACGGCCAACTCGCCGCTGACGATTTTCGCTTTCAGGTCTTCGACGTAATCGATAATTTCCTTCGCGGTTTCGATGTTCGAGCCTTCGACGCTGTAGCCGACCGCTTCGTCCGCGACGCCGAGGCTTTGTACGCCGGCCGTCCAAGTGCCGTCGACGATCGCTTTGACGTTGTCGAAGATGATGTTGTCGATCCGCTTCACGGTCGTTGTTACCAAGATGTCAGGCATCTGGGAAGGCACCATGTCGGCGCCGATCGCAAGCTTGCCCTTCTCTTCCGCCGCCGTGAAGACGCCAAGGCCCGAGCCGCCCGCAGCCGCGTACACGATGTCCGCGCCGCCGTCGTACATCGATACGGCCATCTCCTTGCCGAGGTTCGGATCGTTCCATGCGCCTACGTAGTTGACAAGCACTTCCGTGGACGGCTCCGCGTACTTCGCGCCAGCCGTGTAGCCGGCTACGAACGCGTTAATGAGCGGAATGTCCATACCGCCGACGATGCCGATTTTCTTCGACTCGGACTTCTTCGCCGCGAGCGCGCCGGCGAGGAATGCGCCTTCGTTATCCTTCGTCACCGCGGAAGCGACATTCGGCGCTTCGACGACGGAGTCGATCAGCACGAATTTCTGATCCGGGAATTCCCCCGACACCTTGCCGATCGCGTCGACTTGGTCGAAGCCGATGCCGACGATCAGATCGTACTCGTTCGTCTTCGCGAATTCGCGATGATGCGTCTCGAACTCGGACACTTCTTGCGGCTCGACGTAATCGTACGTTATGCCGAGCTCGGATTTCGCGCGTTCGATGCCGGCATAGCCGTTATCGTTGAACGACTTGTCGCCGAGGCCGCCGGTCGCGAAGACGACTGCGATGTTGGCTTTCGCCTCTCCGCCGGACTCGTCCGTTTTCGCGCCGCCGCATGCCGCCAGCACCGACGTTACCAATACCAAGCTTGCCCCCAGCGTCATCCACTTCTTCATCATGCTTTCTTCCCCCTATAATTTGCTTGTTATCAATTACGCGCGGATGCGCTGATTGATCTTGCTTGGTACGTCCGTACGGTACGACATGCATTCGCAAGCCGCCTCCGGCTCGACGTCCGCGAGCGTACGCAGCATAATGCGTCCGATCGGCAGCGCGCAGGAATTGTACCAGTCAAAAATCGACTCTCCCTGCCAAGCGGCATTGACGCCTTCTCCGTAATTGCTGACGATATACAGACCTGCGTAGTGCGCGCCGATCGCCCGGGCAAGGTACACTTCCGGACACAGCGTATGAGCGGCGATATCGCCCCTCGCGTCGCGAAGCATCTGAATTTCCGACTCGCTCTCGAACCGCGGCGATTCCGTCGTCACGTATACGCCCCGCTGGAACACCCGGCGGTACTCTTGATCCGCATGCTTGTACAGGACCGATCGCAAATCCGTGCAGAGCGGCTTCGCCATCCGTAGAAGTTTATTCGTAAATTCGTGGATATGGCTTCTCCGCTTCGTCATATCGATGAAGTCGTGCGGGATGACGATATCCCCCGGCTCGAGCAGCGGATTGATGGATCCCCCGCTCCCTTCGGCAAGAATGAACTTCACGCCGGCTTGCTGGAATACCCAAAAAATTTGCTCCGACGGGTTGTTATGCGGCGCAAGCCCGTGGAAGCCGTGGAACGGCACCGTCAAAAACTCGCGGGGCTGCCCGTCCTTCCCCGTCAACGAACAATGCTTGAACGCCACCGTCGTGCCGAACGGCGTTTCGAACTCCAAGTCCCGTTGCAGCACCTCGACGCCTTCTAGCCCGATGTCCTCGGGAAAGTCGCACGCCCACGTTCCGGACCCGCCGATGATCGCGTATCGCACCTTAGGGATTTCTTTCGTAAGCACGCGCAGCAAGTCCCCCTATGAAAAAAGAATCTATAATTTTTTACTATATAAAATTTAATAGGGTTATGTAAATATCCACGACATGTTTTTTTATCGGACCAACGCCTTGGCTAACCGGACGAAGCTCCATAGCGTAGCCCATAGCACTAGAACGCTAAGCAGCAGAACCGGGATGTCCTCGCGTTCCACGCCGTATTCGAACAGCATGCGGCACAACCGGACGAACGTCTGAACGACGACGTTCGCGACAAGTGCCAATGCAAGCGACGTGCCCGCACGCTCCGCCGGTTGCCGGAACAGCATCCCGATACACGCGACGGTTCCTCCGATGACAATCCCATAGCCGACCCAGTCCTCCGGCGCATGATTGCCCGCGTTGCGAACGATCGCGAAGATCATAAAGCCGAGGAGAATGAGACATGCCGGAAGGAGGAACGTTTTCGAAAACAGTACGCCCTTCATCCGCCCCGTTGTTTTCATGCTTCGCCTCCGTGTTCTAAGGCTCATGCGTGAGCCGATACCATAGCCCGCCCGCATCGTGCCCGACTCCGTAAACGATAACGAATAACATAGACACAACTACAATTGCCGCAACATACATCCAGGCTCGGTTCGACCGCTTTCGCACCTGCCCGCTCCTTCCCGATCGCTTCGTTATTTTGAAAGGAAATGGACGATCCCCGTAAGCGAAATAAAGCCGAAAAGGATATAGACAAGCGTTCTCGCGACGCGTCCGTTCGATTGCTTCTTCCCCTCGAGAAATCGGGAAACTAACGCCGGATCCGCGACGCGCTTCGGCACCATAAGCGTTACCTTATCCTTAAAATGGAAAACGTATAAGGAGGGGGAAGACATCCGCCGCTCCGCATCTCTCCATGCCTCGTAAACGCGGGCGTCCTTCGTAATCAACTCGATTCCTTCCTCGCGAACGGAATATTGTCTACGGTCATACATCGATTTGTGGTTAACCGAGAACAAAATCGCTAGTACGGGAAAGAAGAAAAACGACAACGAAAATATCAACAAACCGATGCCGGCCTCGCCTGTAACGTATGCCAAGAAGCACATCGCGCCGACGAACATCATAACGGGTCCAACATAAAACAGTTTAAAATAATAAATATAGAAAAATTCGAAAACTTCGCGTTTCGTATATACGAACTGCCCTGCATTTTTCTCCATGGTTTCCCTCCCCGCTTTGCCGCTTAGTCCCGCTTCGTCAATTCAAAACTGTATGCTATACTTTCCCCGCTGCGCCGATCCGTAATTTTGAGCATGCCCTCGCTGCCGATCGGTTGCTCCAGGTATCGAACTCTTAAGGCGAAGAAGGTCCATTCTTGGAAAACCCCGTCGTCAAAAAAACCATCCTTATCGATTACGAAGCGGTTTCTGATAGCGTCCGTCGAGTCGAACAATTCCACCAAAACGTCCCCAATGGCCTCCTCATGAATTTCACCGTACAACGCAACGCCGCTCTCGACGCTGTATCCCTCAGATCGAATTGGCTCATATAGCTTGAAATGTTGCGTGGAACCGATCTGTCGGAACGGATTCTCGTCCGATTGGGTCGCCGGAACGCTTGTGGCGCTTCTTTCCCCTTGCAAGGAAATCGGAAAGAGGTCGCTGCATCCAGCTAAAAAAAGAAGCAGCACCCATATCATACGGCTCAACTCCCTCCTCCGGACTAAACGCCTTCCGACACAATAAACGCGGCAAGCACGAGCAGTCCAGCTGCAATGAGCAAAGCGATAAATCCGCCCGTTACAAATTTCCGGAGTTTCCTCAGCAAGATCCAGCCTAAAGTGATGCCGGTAACGAGAGCG
This sequence comes from Paenibacillus sp., assembly GCF_035645235.1. GTDB lineage: Bacteria > Bacillota > Bacilli > Paenibacillales > YIM-B00363 > Paenibacillus_AE. The sequence goes on along the minus strand of NZ_DASQMZ010000099.1, from coordinate 2,037 downwards.
CCGGCCAGCGCTGCATAACGTACCGCGCCGAACATCCGATTCACGCCCTCGTTGATGAAAGGGTACGGGAGGATGGACAGTCCGACGCAGACGATGAACAAGTAAAAGAGCCCTCTTTCTTTTTCCAATGGCCTCATCTCGTCTTCGGGATGATCTCGATTTTCCTTCAACCGCCGTCCTCCTTCGAATAGTGTCTTGCGTAACAGTGCTTCAGCCGCGAGTTGTTATCCGAAGCCGTCGATTACCGAAACGCCGTTCGCGATGCGCATTCGGCTATCCCGCAAGAAATCTCGCGTCCAATCGTCCGGCTCCCGCAAATCCCAGCTTCGGTGCATGCCGATCCGTACAATCATTTCGCGTAAGCGTAAAAACAACGGCAACATGTCCTTCCACCCTTCCGGGAGGCGTCGCCCCTCTTCGGTATAGCCCTTCGCGAAATGCTCGAGAAAGAGCTCGTACTGCGCTTTCCGCTCGGCCTTCGAATCCTCCCCGAACACATAAAGCAAATAATAAAGCTGTATTGCAATATCCTCGGCAAACCAGCTGTATTGGCACTCGTCGAAATCGAATAGCGTGATGGCGCCCCCGGCGTCGACGGTGAAATTTCCGACGTTGATATCCGCATGGATTAACCCGTAAAGCTCATCCGAGATCGGCAAGCGCGCGATCCTCCCCTTCACATCGTCAAGGGCTGCCAACAGGAAGGCGCAGTCGTCCGGGAGATACTCTCTTGCCCGCAGCAGGTAATGATTCCGCTCCCATCCGTGCCTTCTGGCAGTTGGCTTATACAGCCTCGCCAACTCATGCAATCGGCCGGTCAGTCGTCCGCACCGCTCGTACAACGAGGGATTGCCGAGACATTCCGGGTAGCCGATGCTCCGTCCGGGCGCACGCTTGAAAGAAATTGCATAGAACGAAAAGTCATCCCCCGAAATCCGTTCCACGCCGCCGTTCGACTGCGAAGCGGAGATCGGCTCGGAGACGGCCACGCCGTTCGACGCCAAGTAACGAATCCACTCCAATTCCGCCTCCAAATCCTCCGGAGTACGCAGCGATTCGGGGGTGAACCGGAGGATGAATTCGTCCCCTCCCTTCGCGTAGGAATAGATGAAATTTTGGAATCCCCCGATGAAGGAAAGCTCCTCCGGGCGCAGTCCGTAACGGGCGGCGCCTTCCGCGGCGATTTCCGTTCGGAACCGGCTTCGAATACGCGGGTCCACATTCCCCGCCCCCAATCCGATTGAACTATAGACACAGTACGCCCGCATTTCGAAACCGAATGATAGAAAAGGCATCCGCCGTCGAACGCAGGATCGCCTCGCGCATCGGATGCAAATCCGGCGTATAGCGGAGCTCGATGCCGCGGGCGAGCACATGGCCGACTAAATCCGTCATCGTCGCGATTTCTAAAGGCTCGACCGTCGCCTCGGTGACGTAATAGCCCGCGTTCGCATCCTCCACCGCGAATCCCTCTCCGCTGAAGGCGTATCGGTATAGCGTCGTGCTGTGCAGGCGGGACGCCCAAGCGTTTTCTATGAGAATGAGCGTATCGGCCGCCGTTCCGCAGAAGAAGCGGTCCCGATCGGAAGGATGCATCGCATCCGACTTCCGGAGGATGATTCGTGGGCAATCCCGCGGGAAGAAGTAGCTCGCCGCATGGGCATCGTCGACCGCCCAGACGACGGGCGGCAGATCGTCCCGACCGGGCGTCTTGCGTGGGTAAAACGTCCGTATGCCGGGGTCTTCGCTGAAGTGGTACAGCTCCATTTACGACGCGCCTCCTTCGATCTGTGCGAGGTGATGCCGGTTGTGCCAGAGAAAGCGGTGAATCGCCGCGTCGACGGTAATGACGCCCAGCGCTTGCGTATGCATCGCCCTTTCGCTACTTCGCTCGATGCCTCGCATACAGGCACGTTGGCAGGTTCCGGTTCCGCTTGTTGAGGAACTGTTTCTCCAACGTCATGCCGAGCTTCTCCGCCACGCGTCGGGAGGCGACATGATCCGTCGGCATGTTTGCGCAAATGCGCTCCAATCCCA
>NZ_DASQMZ010000098.1:0-31449 GCF_035645235.1 Paenibacillus sp. | reverse complement strand
AGAGCATGAAAAAGAAGCTGTCCGCGTCAAGCGGCAGCTTCTTTTTTTCGGTAACGCGGATTTTGCGTGCTTTACGCCGACGCCTTGCGGCGGCGGTTGTCGCCCTGCGGCAGCATCGTATGGAACAGCAGCTCCACGGCCGCGACGCCGAGGGCGATCCAGAACGTCTCGCCGAGCGATACGTTCCAGAACAGGAACGACCCCACCGCCCAAACGTACACGAACGTCAGCCCGAAGTCCGCGATCGTCGCCGTCAGGTTGTTGGTGGCCGGCAGGATGACGCGGTCGCCCAAGAAGTACGCGATCACGCTGAGCACGACGGCCGCCGCGACGGCCTCCCAGAACGTCACTGTACCGAACCAAAGCAGCAGCGGGACGACGATGACGCCGTTCAGCAAAGCTTTTAATAGAAATTTACCCATTGTATGCATCTCCCTTTAGGATGTCCGACATACCTTCAATGTTCCACCGAGGGCGGCGCGGTATGCGGGCGGGAGTGTTACACATTCTGGGCGTGGACGAAAGCCGGCAGCGGGCGGCGCCGGAAAGCGCCGTTAGCGGGAGCCCTTCTCGTACGGCAAGCCGGAGGCGAGCGGCGCCGTCGCGCGGCCGACGAACGAGACGAGCACGATCAGCGTCAGCACGTACGGCAGCATCGAGATGACGTCCAGCGGGACGTGGCCGAGGCCGATGTACGGGAGCAAAAATTTGACCGACGTCACGATGCCGAAGAAGAACGCGGCCGCGACCGCGCCGAACGGATGCCATTTGCCGAAAATTAACGCGGCCAGCGCGATAAAGCCTTGCCCGGCGACCGTCGAATGCGAGAAGCTGGCGGTCGTCGTCAGCACGAGCGTCGCGCCGCCCATCGCCGCGAAGGCGCCGCTTGCGATGACCGACAAGTACCGCACGAGATAGACGTTGACGCCGGCCGTATCGGCGGCCTTCGGATGCTCGCCGACCGCGCGTATGCGCAGGCCCCACGGCGTCCGGAACAAGATGTACCAGGTGACCAGCATCAACGCGAGCGCGAGGTAGGTCGTCGGATACGCCTCGAAGAAGGCGTGGCCGAGGAACGGCAGATCCGACAGGACGGGGACCTGCGTCTTCGACAGCATGAGCCCGCCCGCGGTGCTCGTCAGGTTCGGCGATTGGCCTTGCCCGGCGAAGATGAGCTTCGTCAGGTACAGCCCGAGCCCGAGCGCAAGGAAGTTCAGCGCGACGCCGCTGATCGTTTGATCGGCTTTGTACGTGACCGAGGCGACCGCGTGCAGCAGGGCGAATACGGCGCCTCCGATCGCCGCCGCGAGGAAGCCGACCCAGGGGGAGCCGGAAAAGTACGTCACGACCGCGGCGGTGAACGCGCCGATCGTCATCATGCCCTCGATGGCGATGTTGATGACCCCGGACCGCTCCGACCATAGGCCGCCGAGCGCGCCGAACATGAGCGCCGTCGCGTAGACGAACGTGATGTGAATCAAGTCGCTGCCGATGTCGAGACCGCTCATGCCTTTTCCGCCTCCTTCCGTGCTTTCCGGGTATGGGTCCACCGCGTCAACGGCTTAATAATGCCGCTCGCCGCGAGGAAGAAGATGATTAACGCGATAATAATGCTAACGAGCTCGGGCGGCACCTTCGCGCCGAACTGCATGCCGGCCGCGCCGAACGTCAATATGCCCATGAGCACGGCTCCGAGCACGGTGCCGAACGCGGCCGCGCCGCCGATCATCGCGACGGCGATGCCTTGGAAGCCGTAGCCCGGGGAGACGGTCAGGACGGATTGGTAATGGAACACGCCGAGCACCTCCGTCGCGCCGGCGATGCCGGCGAACGCGCCGCTGATCGCCATCGCCCGGACGATGCCGCCGTTCACGTTCATGCCGGCGTACTGCGCCGCATGGCGATTGAAGCCGACGGCGCGCAGCTCGAAGCCGCCCTTCGTGCGGAATAAATAATAATGGAAAAACACGGCGGCGACGAGCGCGATGACGAAGCCGAAATTCAGCCGGGCGTTATTGAACAGCTCCGTAACGAACGGGATGTTGAGGAACGCCGACTCGGCGACGGGGACGGAGCGCTGCTGTCCCGACGGCAGGAAGAACGTCCGTACCATATAATTGACGAAAAACAACGCGATCCAGTTCAGCATGATCGACGTAATGACCTCGTGCACGCCGCGCTTCGCTTTGGCGTACCCGACGAGCGCGCCCCAGAACGCGCCGGCGAGCGCCCCGGCCGCGACGGCCGCCGCCGCGTGCGCGACCGGAGGCAAGAACGTCCACTCGATGCCGACGTACAGCGACGCGAGGGAGCCGACGAGAAATTGGCCTTCGGCGCCGATATTGAACAAGCCGGTACGGAACGCGAAGGCGACGGCGAGACCGGTCAGGATCAACGGCGTAATTTGCCGGATCGTCTCGCCGAAGTTGTACATGCTCCCGAACGCCTTGTTAAGCAGCGCCTGATACGCGGCGATCGGATCGTATCCGCCGAGCAGCATGACGACGGCGCCGAGCGTCAGCCCGATCAGAATCGCCAGCAAGGGGAGCAAGAAGGCGTCCAGCTTTCGATCGTTCGCTCCATTCATACGGTTTCCGCCCCCTTCGCGTTCGCGCCGGCCATCATGAGGCCGAGCTGCTTCTCGTCCGTCTTCGACGGATCGACGATGCCCACCAAGCGGCCTTCGTAGATGACGCCGATGCGATCCGACAACGCTAAAATTTCGTCGAGCTCCAGCGATATGAGCAGCACCGCTTTGCCTTGGTCCCGCTGCTCCACGAGTCGCCGATGAATAAATTCGATGGCGCCGACGTCGAGCCCTCGGGTCGGCTGCGCGGCGATCAGCACGTCCGGATTGGCGTCGACCTCGCGGGCGATAATCACCTTCTGCTGATTGCCGCCGGACAGCGCGCGCGCCTTCGTCCGCTCGTCGGGCGTCCGCACGTCGAATTGGCGGATGAGCTCTCGAGCCTTCTCGTAGATGCGGCCGAATTGAAGCAGGCCGGACTTCGAATACTTGGGCGCGTAATAGTCCTTGAGCGCCATATTTTCGCCGATGTCGAAATCGAGCACGAGGCCTCGCTTATGGCGGTCCTCCGGAATGTAGCCGACGCCCGCTTCGGCGATCGCGCGAGGCGTCGCGCCCGCGATCGAGCGGCCCTTGAGGAGCACCTCGCCGGCGGCAGGCGCCGCGAGTCCCGTCAGCACTTCGACGAGCTCCTTCTGCCCGTTGCCGTCGACGCCCGCGATGCCGAATATTTCCCCGGCGCGCAGCTCGAAGCTGAGGCCGTCGAGCGTCTTCACGCCCCGCGCGTCGACGCTCGTGACGCCGCGCACCTCGAGCAGCGTCTCGGAGAACGACGTCGCCTGCTTCTCCACCGCGAAGTTTACCTCGCGGCCGACCATCTTCGCCGCCAGCTCGTCCGGATGGCTTCCGGCGACCGGCAGCGAATCGACGACCTTGCCGCGGCGAATAATCGTCACGGCGTCGCACACCTGCATGATCTCCTTCAGCTTATGCGTAATCAGAATGATCGTCTTGCCCGCGGCGACGAGCGATTTCATAATCGAGAGAAGCTCCGCGATCTCCTGCGGCGTCAGCACGGCCGTCGGCTCGTCGAAAATCAAAATGTCTGCGCCCCGGTACAGCGTCTTCAAAATTTCTACCCGCTGCTGCTGCCCGACCGAGATGTCTTCGACGAGCGCCTCGGGATCGACGGCGAGACCGTAGCGGGCGGAAAGCTCCCGCACCTGCTCGGCCGCCTTCCGCTGATCCAAGTGCACGCCGGCCTTCGTCGTCTCCGCGCCGAGCATGATGTTTTCGGTGACGGTGAAATTGTGCACGAGCATGAAGTGCTGGTGCACCATGCCGATGCCGAGCTCGCCCGCGACGTTCGGATTCGTAATGGAAACGGGCTTGCCGTTGATGCGAATTTCGCCCTCGTCGGGCTGATACAAGCCGAACAAGATGTTCATGAGCGTCGACTTGCCGGCGCCATTCTCGCCGAGAAGCGCATGAATGGTCCCCTTCTCCACGCGAAGATGGATATCGTCGTTGGCGACGATGCCGGGAAAGCGCTTCGTAATGCCGACCATCTCGACGACGGGATTCGGCGTTTGAGCCATGCGTGTTCACCCCTAGACACGAACCGGAATCGTTGAAGCCATTGTAACAAACAAAAAGGCTAGCGCAAACTAGCCTTTCCGTTCGATCTTACTTATGGAAAATGCTCCGCGGACCTTAGTCCTGATGCTGCTCCGGAACGACGATTTCGCCGGACTTGATTTTGTCCGAGAACTCTTGTACCTTCGCCAGCACGTCGGCCGGCACGTTCGGGTTGTTCTCGGGGAGGCCGACGCCGTTCTCGGCGATGCCGAGGTTCACGACGCCCGGCGCGAACGTTCCGTCGACGAGCGACTGGGAGACCGTCATCATCGCTTGGTCGACGCGCTTCATCATCGACGTCAGCGTAATTTCGTTGCCGAAGGTAATCGATTGGTCTTTATCGACGCCGATGACCCATACGTTCTTGCCGCTCTTCTTCTGCTCCTGCGCCTCGTTGAAGACGCCGTCGCCCGTCGCGCCTGCCGCGTGGAAAATAATGTCCGCGCCTTGATTGTACATCGTCGCCGCCGCCGCTTTGCCTTGGCCGGCATCCGCGAAAGAGCCCGTGTAGTTTTCGATGACTTCGGCGTCCGGGTTGACCGCGGCGATACCCGCGCGGAAGCCGGCTTCGAAGCGTTGAATGACCGGAATGTCGATGCCGCCGACGAAGCCGATTTTGTTGGATTCCGTCATGAGGCCCGCGACGACGCCGACGAGGAACGCGCCTTCATGCTCCTTGAACGTAACGGAAGCGACGTTCGGGGCGTCTACGACGCCGTCGATAATCGCGAACTTCGCGTCAGGGTTTTGCTTGGCGACTTCGAGCATCGCGTCCTGGAGCAGGAAGCCGATGCCCCACACCAGGTTCCAGCCCTCTTGCACGTACTGGTTCAGGTTCGGGATGTAATCGGAATCTTGCGCCGACTGCAGGTAGCCGACCTCGACGCCCGACTTCTCGCCGAACGCTTGAAGGCCTTCCCAAGCGCTCTGGTTGAAGGAGTTGTCGTTGACGCCGCCGAAATCCGTTACCATGCCGATCTTGATGTCGCCGGCAGGCGCTTCGGCCGCGGGCGTTTCTGCCGCAGGCGTCTCCGCCGCGGGCGTTTCCGCGGCCGGCGTCTCGTCGGCCGGCGTTTCGGCGTTGCCGCCGCCGCATGCGGCGAGCACGGTCGCCGCGAGCGTAAAGATCATGGTCATCGAAAGCCATTTTTTCATCTTGTGTTACCCCCGTGTTTTAGAAATATGTAAACAGATTGCTTGTTGCCGTGGCGGAAAGGAAAGCTGCATGCATCAAGAAGGTTTCGCGAATATGTAGGAAAATATGCGGCACACGCGGACGCGGCTGCACCTCCTGCAGGAATTATACAGTGGTTATTATACTATACATTTCCTCATTTACAAGGACATGCATCGACATTTTTCCTGAGAAACCGCATAAAATTGCCGAATGATATATCGCTTCCGGCGCCTATCATTCGGATTCGCCCTATTCTCTGCGGAACAAGCCCATCACGCCGACGGTTTCGACCATGTTTACGAACGCGTGCGGGTCGACCTCCCGAACCGCGCGAAGCAGTCCCTGAAGCTCATACCGCGTCGTTACGGTCATGAGCATATGTTTTTTCGCTAGCGAAAACCCGCCTTGCGCCTCGACGACCGTCACGCCGCGCGGCGTGGACAGCAGCCGCTTCAGCATATCGTCCTTCTTCGTCGTGACGATGAACGCGGTAATCTTGACGTGGCGGGTATGGACGACGTCGATGACTTTGCCGGTGACAAAGATGGAGATCATCGAATATAATGCTAAATCCCAATCGCGCTCCAATACACCTAAGACGATGATGACGACGCCGTTCAGGGCGAACAAGAAGCCCCCGAGCGGAAAGTCGCGTTTGCGCAACAAGATGGAGCCGACGATATCGAAGCCGCCCGTCGAGCCTCCGGAACGGAACGACAGCCCCGTCCCGAGCCCGACGAGCACGCCGCCGAATACGGCGGCTACCGTAGGATCCTCGTTGAATCTCGCCTCGGGAATGAGCTGCAAGGCCACCGCCGTCGCGACGACGGACAGAAAGCTCAACGTGACGAATTTTTTGCCGATGCCGAACCAACCCCAAATAAAAAGGGGGAGGTTTAACACAAAATAAAGCCACCCAATATTCCACTGCATCAAGTAGCCGACCAGCATCGAAATGCCGGACACGCCGCCGCTGAGCAGCTGGTGGGGAATCAGAAATCCGTTGAAGCCCGCCGCGATCAGCGCCGCCCCGAGCGCGGTCGACAGCCATTCCCGAGCGATTGCCATACGTTTCGTCACTTGTTTGTCACCTCTGATTGTAGTATGAAACGAACGCGTTTCCGTCAAACTGGAAATGAAAAGTTTTCATGTGCTATAATAGGTGCAATATTCTTAAGTGCGCTAGTATTTTCCACAGGGAAAATGCTTTTTTTTCGGGTAGTGTGCCCGACTTTTGGTAATTCGGCTCGAGGGAGAACAACCTGCGGCGTCTGGTCTGAAGCGGCTTAAGAGTATCGTTGCGTGAAGACCATATTATTAAAGGAGTTTGAAGCGGATTTGAAAACATTCACAGAGTTCGGTTTAGAGGCGAAGGTCCTCCGAGCCATTACGGAGATGGGATTCGAGGAATCGACCCCGATCCAGGAGAAGGCGATCCCGATCGCCCTCGAAGGCAGGGATTTGATCGGCCAAGCGCAGACGGGCACGGGGAAGACGGCGGCGTTCGCCATCCCGCTCATTCAGTCGATCGATCCGTCCGAGGAGAAGGTCGCCGCACTCATCATGTGTCCGACGCGGGAGCTCGCGATCCAAGTCGCCGACGAGATCGGCAAGCTTGCGCGTTTTAAAGGCATAAACACGCTGCCGATCTACGGCGGCCAAGACATCGGCCGGCAAATTCGGGCGCTGAAGAAGCGTCCGGGGCCTCACATCGTCATCGGTACGCCGGGACGTCTGCAGGATCATATTAATCGGAAGACGCTGAAGCTCGACGACGTTCGCTTCGTCGTTCTGGACGAGGCCGACGAGATGCTCGATATGGGCTTCCTCGAAGATATCCAAGCGATTCTGACTTCGGTCCCGGACGAGCGCCAGACGATGCTGTTCTCGGCGACGATGCCGCCGAACATTCAGCGCCTCGCGCAGCAGTTCCTGAAAAACCCGGAGCACGTCTCCGTCGTGCCGAAGCAAGTGAGCGCGCCGCTTATCGAACAGTCGTACATCGAAGTGCACGAGCGCGGCAAATTCGACGCGCTCTGCCGCTTGCTCGACATGGAGTCGCCGGAGCTCGCCATCATCTTCGGGCGGACGAAGCGCCGCGTCGACGAATTGTCCGAAGCGCTGCAAAAGCGCGGCTATTCCGCGGACGGTCTGCACGGCGACCTGTCGCAGAACATGCGCGATGCGGTCATGCGGAAATTCCGCGACGGCAGCATCGACGTGCTCGTGGCGACGGACGTCGCGGCGCGCGGCCTCGACGTCTCCGGCGTGACGCACGTCATTAACTTCGACCTGCCGCAGGATCCAGAGTCGTACGTGCACCGGATCGGCCGGACGGGACGCGCGGGCAAGGAAGGCACGGCGTGGTCGTTCGTGACGCCGCGAGAGATCGATCACTTGCACTTCATCGAGAAAGTCACGCGCCACAAAATTCCGAAGCGGAACGTACCGACGATCGCCGAGGCGATCGAAGGCAAGCAGAAGATCGTGGCGGAACGCATTCTCGAAATCGTTCAGAACGAAGACTTCAACGAGTTCAAGGGCACCGCGATTCAGATGCTCGAGCAATTCGACAGCGTCCACCTGATCGCCGCGGCGATGAAGCTGCTTACCGGCGGCGAGAAGAAGGACGTCGAAGTCGCGCTGACGCCGGAGGACCCGATTCGCGCGAAGAAGCGCAAGCCGGACATCCGCGGCTCCGGACGCCGCGTCGGCGGGGGCGGCGGCTACGGCGGGCGAACCGGCGGCGGCGGCTACGGCGGCGGCGGACGCAGCAGCGGCGGCTACGGCGGACGCAGCGGCGGCGGCGAGCGCCGGTACGGCGAGCGGTCCGGCGGGGAACGCTCCGGCGGCGGCTACGGCGGCGGCGGGGATCGCGGCGGCTACGGCAGCAGCCGGAACGGCGGCAACGGCGGCTACGGCGATCGCCCGAACTACGGCAGCCGTCCGCGTCCGGTCGGCGCGGGCACGCGTTCCCGCGACGAAGGCGGCTCGGAAGAGTAAACCTGCAAATATACGACGAACCGCTCCGGCTTTCCGGGGCGGTTTTTCGCGCGGCCGCGAATTCCGGCATCGGTTTCCGGCGTTCCCCTTTGTCTTCGCGCCCATCGAAGTGTATTATAGAAGAAATACGTTTTGGGCAGGAGAGGTTGCTACAGTGGAATTTCGCGGGCTGATGGGCGGATTTTATCGCATCTCGGAATGGATCATGCGCTTGTCGGTGACGAACGTGCTATGGATCGTAACGGCGTTTCCGGTGTTTTTCTTCGTTTTGAATTTATTCGTGGCGGAGAACGAAGCGCAGGTGCAAGCGTTCTTGCTGGCGATCGCCGTCTTATCCCCTTTCACGTTGTTCCCATCGACGTCGGCGATGTTCGCGCTCGCCCGCAAATGGGTGACCGGCGACGGGGACGTGCCGCTATTGAAGACGTTCTTCCGATCCTACAAGGAAAATTATTTGCAAAGCATGCTCGGCGGCCTGTTCTTTATGGTGCTGCTCGCGGTCTTGTTCTTTAACTTCCGGTTTTACGCGGCTCAGACCGGATATGCGGGGCTCCTCGCGTATTTGTTTATCGCGCTGACGGTGATGGGCTTCCTCGCGATGTTCAACTTCTTCTGCATCGTCGTGCATTTGCACATGAAGACGCTTCAATTACTTAAGAACGCGCTCCTGATCACGATCGGGCAGCCGATTCGGACGCTGCTCATCGGCGTCTCCAACGCGTTCGTGCTTTACGTCAGCATTACGCAGTTCACCTTCCTGCTCCCCTTCTTCACGGGAAGCTTGATCGCCGCGGTCACGTTCTGGCATTTCCATAACGGGTTCCGCAAAATTATGACGAAGCAGGAAGAGCTCGAGGCGAAGCGGGCCGAGGAAGCCGCCGCCGCGGAGGCGGCCGCGAACGAAGGCGACGCCGGGACGTCGGACCGGAAATAGTCTCCGAAGGGAACGCTCCCCGCGGCTTCCGGGAAGTTCCGTTTACTTTCCCCTTCGTTCCGGATATAATAAAACTACAACAAAACAACCTGCGATGTACGTAACGGAATATTTGTTTTGAACCAATGATTGTTTCCCGGGAGTCTTACATGGTCGTCGTGGCTGGCATGCCCTCGCGAAGGGACGTCAAAAGCGCGCTGCGGACACCCACCTGCCAAGGCAGGTTTCGAAACAAGTTTCCTACGGCATAGGCGGGTTTTTTTGTGCCCGAAAACATGTATACGTTTCTAGGGCGGATTACATACTAAGGAGACGAGCCGCGCAGAGCGATTACGCGCAAAACGAGTCTCCGGAGGCGAACCTAGCATGACAATGTACGAACGCTTGCGGCGGCCGAGAGGCCGCCTTTTTTGGTTGAAGCTCGCGGTGAGCGCGGCTGTCGGATGTGCGGCCGCGGCTGCGGCGCCCGCGACGACGAAATCGTTTTCCGAATGGTACTGGGTGATGGAGGTCGGCGCGGAGGGGGACGACGTCGCGGAGCTGCAGTCTCGGCTTCGCTACCTAGGCTTCTATGGGGGGACGATCGATGGCAGCTTCGGGCCTGGGACGCGCCGGGCGGTGATCGGCTTCCAACGGGAATTCGGGCTTGACCCGGACGGCCGCGTCGGGCCGCAGACGAAACTTATGCTCGGGAACGCGACGAAGGGTTGGAATTCTTCTTATTTGTCGGAGTACGTGCGCGGCGGAAGCCCGGCGCGTACGGCGGCGGTGCCGGCGCGGGCTTCTTGGGGGTACAGCGAGGAGGATATCATGATACTTGCGCGTACGGTGCACGGCGAAGCTCGCGGCGAGCCGTACGAAGGACAAGTGGCCGTCGCGGCGGTCGTCTTGAACCGGATCGCCAACCCGGCGTTCCCGAATACGGTGGCAGGTGTCGTGTTCCAGCCTGGGGCGTTCACTGCGGTGGACGACGGTCAAATCTGGCTTGAGCCGAACGAGACGGCGTTCAAGGCGGTTCGGGACGCGCTGAACGGGTGGGATCCTACCGGCGAAGCGATGTACTATTTCAACCCTGTGACGGCTACGTCCAAATGGATTTGGAGCCGTCCGCAAATTAAGCGAATCGGCAAACATATTTTTTGCCGATAGCCGCGCGGCGCATTGCCGAGGGTTGACCATCGTTTTCCAGAATTCGGTTTGCCGTCTCTTGACAAGAGTGGTAAGATGATTACAGCAGTCGGCAGACCGGAAGCGGTGAATCAAGGGGGAACGGGGATTGTTGAAGAGGACGCTCATCGGACTGATTCGCAGTCACGAGACGACGGGAGAGAAGGCGACTCGGCCGGAGCTGAAGACCAGGTATTATAAGCTGTCGCGCGATAAGCTGTGGGACGAGGTCATCTCCATCTTGAAGAAGAAACCCGGGTACAAGTTGCTTCACGAAGTAAAGAATGTCGGGGAAATCGTGCTCGAGAAGCGTACGGTAACGGGCCGGGTTCAGGACATTACCCTCACGGTATTCTCGCTGAATCCGCTGAAGTCGGCGATCGACATTTACTCGGCTTCGCGCGGCTCGCTGGGCGATCTCGGTTCGAACTATCGAACGATCTTGGACATCTTCAAGTCGATCGACGCCAAGCTGAAGGAATATAAGATTTCGGAATGACGGGGGCCGCAGGGCCTCTTTTTTTGTAAAACGAAAGCCGCCCGTCCGTCATTTCCATGACGTTCGGGCGGCTTGGCTATCGCGACATCGATTATTGCAACGCGCGGACGGCTTCCAGAGCGGCTTCGTAATTCGGATGCTCCGTCATCTCTTTCAAGTACTCGACGTAAGCGATATTGTCGTTCGCGTCGATCACGAAGATCGAACGCATCAGCAGGCGCAGTTCCTTAATATGTACGCCGTACGCGTCGCCGAAGGAGACGTTTTTGTAATCGGAGAGCATCGTGACTTTCTCGACGCCCGCGGCGCCGCACCAACGGCCTTGCGCCATCGGCAGGTCGGTCGAAATCGTCAAGATGACGACATTGTCGCCGAGCTTCGACGCTTCTTCGTTGAAGCGTCGCGTCTGTGCGTCGCATACGCCCGTATCGATCGAAGGAACGACGCTGATCAGCTTCACCTTGCCCGCGAAGTCCTTCAACGAGGCGGTCTCGAGCAAGTTCTTGTTCACCGTGAAATCGGGAGCTTTGTCCCCGACTTTAAGCTCAGGGCCTACCAGCGTCAGCGGATTGCCCTTCAATGTGGCTGCTCCGGTTCTTTCGTTTGCCATTCCTGAATTCCTCCTCATCGACATTTCTTAGAAACACCTTTTATATTATATAATGTTAGGAAAGCCAAAGTCCAACGACGGGAAGGGAGGCGGTCCGCTTGTTTCTCCGCTATGAAAGCTTTCGCGAATACGTCTGCTTCTATCCGGTGAATACGGCGATCTTGGCGGCGATCGTCGTCGCCCACGCCGGCTTCGCGATCGCCGGTTATGTTTCCGGCGTGCCGGCTTATGCGCTAAAGCAAGTGTACGGCGGTTTTTTGAAGGGGCCCGGCTTCGAACCGGAATATTGGCGGTATCTCTCCTCCGTCTTCCTGCACGGCGACTTCGGACATCTATTGTTCAACGCGTTCGCCGTGTTCGTCTTCGCGCCGCCGCTCGAGCGCGTGTTGGGGCGGTTCCGATACGCGTTCTTGTTTTTATTTTCCGGCTTGATGGGGAATGTTTTTACGAACGTCTTTTATAACGAAGTATCGTCCCTTGGGGCGAGCGGGGCGGTGTACGGCGTCTTCGGCGCGTACGTGTACTTTATGATGTTTCGGCGCCGCGCCTTCGACGATGCGTCCCGGAAGAAGCTGCAGACGCTGCTCATCGTCGGGGTCGTCTACTCGATCGTCGTGCCGGGGATAAACTTTTACGCGCACCTCGGCGGCTTCGTCGGCGGCTTGCTGCTGACCGTATTATACAATCGGGTGTTGCAAGGAAGGTAGCGATGACATGGAGCTTCGGCAATTGCATTATTTTATTACGGTGGCCCGGCTGGAGCACGTGACCCATGCGGCCGAGACGCTGCGGGTCGCCCAATCGGCGGTGAGTCGGCAAATTCACCAGCTCGAGGAGGAATTAGGGGTCGCGCTGTTCGTGCCCAAGGGGAGGAATTTGCAGCTGACGCCTGCAGGCAAGCTGTTCCTCAGCCGGACGGAAGCGATCCTGACCGACCTCGACCGGGCCGTGCTCGATCTGCAGGAGTTTATGAACCCCGAGGCGGGAGAGATTCGGATCGGCTTTCCGCACAGCCTCGGCATCCACCTCCTTCCGAGCGTCATCGCGGAGTATCGGGGCGAGCATCCGAACGTCAACTTCGTATTGAAGCAAGGAACGTACCACGTTCTTATCCGAGAGCTGCTGGAGGGCGAGATCGACCTGGCGTTCATCTCGCCCTTCCCCGAGGATCGCGAAGATGTGGAGGGGGAATTGCTGCTGACCGAGGAGCTGAAGGTGATCCTTCCGAGCAGCCATCTGTTGGCGTCTTATACGACAATTCGGCTGGAGCAGTTGAAGGAGGATTCCTTCGTCATGTTCAGCGAGCAATATTCTTTGCGACAGATCGTTTTGGAGGCTTGCCGCAAGGCGGGCTTCTCGCCCCGCGTCGGCTTCGAGGGGGAGGAGATGGACACGATCCGCGGCCTCGTCGCCGCCGGCCTCGGCGTGAGCTTGCTCCCCGAGATGGCGTTGATCGAAACAAGTCCCATGATGCCTGTCAGCATGCGGGTCACCGATCCGCAGGTGCAGCGCACGATCGGATTGATTCGAAGGCGCGGGGAGAAGCTGCCGCTCGTCGCGGAAGTGTTCCGCAGTTATGTAGTCGACTACTTCAACGGCAAAAGCCGCCTCCCATGAGGGAGGCGGCTTTCGTATGTCGGACGGACGGACCGCGTTATTCTTCGTTGTTGCTGCCGAGGAAAATCATCACGAACTTGATGAGCTCCAGCAAGGAGATGAGCGCGGCGGCTACATACGTCAGCGCGGCCGCGTTCAATACTTTGGCGACGCCCCGTTCTTCGTCGTTCGCGATAAAGCCTTCGGAGATCATCAGCTCGCGCGCGCGGGAGCTGGCGTTGAATTCTACAGGCAACGTCACGAGCTGGAACGCGACGGCCGCCGAGAAGAAAATAATGCCGACGAGCACAAGGTTCATCGCGCCGAGCAGGAAGCCCGCGATCAGGAGCAGCGGGGCGACGCCCGAAGTGAAATTCACTAACGGGAACATCCGGTGGCGCAGCACCAGGGCCGGGTACGAAAACTTATGTTGGATCGCATGGCCGACTTCGTGGCAAGCGACCGATACCGCCGAGACGGAGCTTTCGTAATATACCGGCTCGGACAGTCGAACGACCCGATGAATCGGATCGTAATGGTCCGTTAAGACGCCCCGTACCGGCTCGATCGGCACGTCTTGCAGGCCGTTGTTGTCCAGCATGCGGCGAGCGGCTTCGTAACCGGTCAGGCCGCTGCTAATGCCGACGGTCGACCACTTCTTGAACGTGCCTTTCACGCGGAATTGCGCCCAAATCGAAACGGCGAACGCAATGAGGATCAAGAAATCCATAGGGTGGAAAAGTAGCATGTCGATGTGCCCTCCGTAACTTGATGTATTCTATGAAGAAGAGACGTTCGCTTGGAAAGCTTAGACGAGCGGACCTTTGCCGAGCAGCAGCAGCAGCGCTTCGATGCACGCGGCGGTCTGCGGCGACAGCGACTTGAGCAGGCTGCGGGCTTGCTTCGGCTTGAGCTGCTCGAGGATCGGGGCGATTGCCTTCGCCTCTCGCTCGAGTTGAATCATCTGCAGCCGCAGCGCCGTCAACCGATCGGTCACGGCTTCCTCGGACGTCACCTTCCCGATGCCGAGCAGCAACCCCTTGATTTCTTCTAAGGTAAGTTTTTGCTGCTTCAACCATTCAATACGTTTCAGCTGTTGCAAGGTTTCGTCTCCGTACAGGCGATAATTGGTCGACGAGCGTTCGGTCGGTTCGATCAGACCGATCTTGGTGTAATAGTCGATCGTGCGGGGGCTTACCTCGCACAGCGCCGCCAATTCGCCGATTTTGAACAGCTTTCTATCCCCACCTGCCTCACCTCGCGTTACGTATAAATTTTTTCCTAATAATACTTCTATGATAACGAACCCCAAAGCATACAGTCAAACGTTACGGTTTCCGAAAGTCTGGACAAAATTGTGAACGCGGCGCTTGTGATTTATTGTAAGTGTAAATAAAACTAACACTTATGATGATTTACGTCCGAATATAGAGTTGGAATCAGCGTTCATGTTAAGTAATTTTGTTAAAACTAAAAAAACTATTGTCAATGTGGTACTTCATGCTTATAATGGCATTAAGGTTTTCAAAACGTGTTAGATAACGTAACACAAACGAGGAGTGGTCACAGATGTTGAAAAAGGTACTTTTGGCAGGAAGCGCGATGAGCATGCTGTTCCCGACGCTAGCCTTCGCGTCCGAAGGACCGTCGAGCACGGTGCTCGATATGGGCTTGAACACGATTTGGCTTATGCTCTCTTTCATTCTGGTTCTCCTGATGCAAGGCGGCTTTATCTTGCTTGAGACGGGCTCCACTCGCATGAAGAACGCAGGCCACGTCGCCGGCAAGACGATCTTCACGGTCGGCCTCGGCACGTTGGTATTCTGGGCGGTCGGCTACGGCTTTATCTGGGGCGAAAACTCCAATCCGTTCATCGCGACGGGCAGCTTCTTCTTCGCTCCGCCGATCGGCGCCGAAGAAGGGTACCCCGCCTCCATCGATTTCTTGTTCCAGCTCGCATTCGCGATGATTTCCCTCACCGTCGCTTTCGGCGGATTCGCGGAGCGCGCGAAGCTGTCGGTGTACGTGTTATTCTCGATCTTGTTCACGGCTCTCGTTTACCCGGTGATCGCGCACTGGATTTGGGGCGGCGGGTGGCTGACGGGCCACAAGCAAGACTTCGCCGGCTCTACGGTCGTTCACTTGACCGGCGCCGCGGCGGCGCTTGCGGCTACGATTCTCTTGAAGCCGCGTATCGGCAAATTTAACAAAGACGGTACGGCGAACGAAATTCACGGCCACAACCAGGTGTATACGGCGCTCGGCGTACTGCTTCTGTGGGTCGGCTGGTTCGGTTTTAACGCAGGCTCCACCTTGTCCGTAGGCGACGGTTTCCTCGGTTACGTCGGCTTTACGACGATGATCGCGACGGGCGCCGGCGCGGTAGCGGCGATGTTCATCTCTTGGTTGTCTTCCGGCAAAGCCGATATTACGACCACGCTTAACGGTACGCTCGCCGGTCTCGTCGCTATCACTGCCTCTTGCGCTTTCGTCGACCCTTGGGCGGCGGTCGTCATCGGCTTGGTCGCAGGCGTCTTGGTATACGGCAGCATGAAGCTGTTCGAGAAGCTGAAAATCGACGATCCGATTTACGCGCTTTCCGTTCACGGCACGGTCGGGATCTGGGGGACGTTGGCCAACGGCATCTTCGCTTCCCCGGCGCTCGTCGAGAGAGTAGGCATCGGCGAAGCGGGCCTCATCTACACGGGCAGCTTCAGCCAGCTGTGGGTGCAATTCTACGGGGTGGCGGTATCCGGTTTGTTCGCCTTCGTCGTCTCCTTCGTCCTGCTCTTGATTATTAAAGCGATCGTCGGCCTGCGCGTCACGGAAGAGCAGGAGATCGTAGGTCTTGACTTGAGCGAGCACGGCGTATACGGTTATCCGGAGCAAATGAAGAAGTCCTCGGTTAACGGCTAATATCCTTAAGCATTTGAACCTTAGAAAAGGAGCTGTCGTCGAAATGCTGCAGTGGGACGAAATAGAACGTCAAGCGCTCCGAGCTTCGGACGTAACCGAGCTTCGGGGGCTTCGAGACAACATCCACGAAGCTTTCGACGCAGCCCGTTTCGCGGAGGGCGCCGTCACGGTGGACGTTGTCAACCGACTGCACGACGCGCTTATTCGAACGACGCTTGCCATGACCGAAAAACGGGTCCGAACGTCCTATCCGGGCGTTCCGCCCGTTTCTTCGTTTGTCGTTGTGTTGTTCGGCAGCGGCGGGCGCAAGGAGCAGACGTTGTGGAGCGATCAAGACAACGGTCTCGTCTACGAGGTCGCGCCGGGCGCCGACCTCGTAGCGGCCGAACGTTATATGGCGGAGCTGGGCGCCGCCTTTCAGTCGGATTTGGAGGCGGTCGGTTATCCGCCGTGCGAGGGCAAGGTGCTCGTCTCCAACCCGGCGTGGCGGAAATCGCTCGACGGCTGGCGGGCGACGCTGTCCGAATGGTTCGAGCGGCCGGCGTTCGAGACCGTTCGGCATTTATTGATTTTGGCGGATGCCCGGCCGATCTATGGGGACGTCCGGCTGGCCGAAGCGCTGCGCGGCGAGCTGTTCGCGCGAGTCGCGGCCGAGCGGGAGACGATGCTGCCTAGAATGCTGCAAAATACGCTTCGGTACAAAGTGTTGGTGGGCGTCTTAGGCAATTTACTGACGGAGCGTTACGGCGAAGACGCCGGCGGCATCGATTTGAAATACGGCGCTTATCTTCCGATGGTGAACGCGATAAGATTGTTGTCCCTCGGCGAGGGCGCGGAAGCGACGTCGACGTTGGAACGCATAAGCGCCTTAGAGCTGAGCGGCCGCGTGTCGCCCGAATCGGCGCGCCGGTGGAGCGAGGCGTTCCGCACGATCCTGAAGTTAAGGACGATGACGCCGTATCGGCTCGAGAACGGAATCTATACGACCAAAGGCATCCTGGCGGCCAAGACGCTAACGAAGGAAGTAAAGCGGGAACTGAAAGACGCATTGCGCGTCGGCGCGAGCTTGCAGCGGCTCTTAAAGCGAACCTTCGGTACGGAGGGGCACCTATGAAGGAACGCAATCGACCCCCGAGAGGGATGTGGTCTCTGTACAAGATGGGCGGTCTCCCGCCGGCGATCCATTCGGTCTTTAACCCCCAGAACGCGCAGCAGATGGCGTTCATTCGTCAAGTGATGAAGCGGCAGCGGAAGGATTTCATCATGGAAACGCCGTTGTCCGAGGTGGAGGTGGTCGTCTTCGACCTGGAGACGACCGGCTTTCATGCCGCCGGCGGCGACGAAATATTGTCCTTCGGCGCGATCGCGGTCAAAGGGGAACGGATCGTCGAGGAAGAGACGTTCTATACGCTTGTTAATCCGGAGCGGGATATTCCTGCGGAAATCGTCGAGCTGACGGGCATCCGGCGGGAGGATGCGGCGTCGGCGCCGAGCGTCATGGAGGGGCTGCGGCAGTTTTTCGAATTCGTCGATCGGCGCATGCTCGTCGCCCATGCGTCGGCGCATGACAAACAATTTTTGAACGCCGCTTTGTGGCGAACGTCTAAGGTGCACATGACGCATCGGGTGCTCGATACGATCATGATCGCGAAGTGGCTGGAGCCCAAGCGCAAGGATTATTCCCTGGACGCTCTGCTCGAAGAACACGGCATCCCGATCACCGTGCGTCACCACGCGCTCGAAGATTCGCGAATGACCGCGCAGCTGTGGGTGTCGTTCCTCCGCGTCGTACGGGACCGCAATATCCATACGCTTGGGGAGCTGTATTCGTATTTAAGCCAGACCTGAACAGGAAGCGAAGAGGGCTGTGTCGAAAGGAGGATTTCCGCCTTCGACACAGCCCTTGTTCTGTTCGCGTTCCACGATATCGTTACGACGCCTTCTGCGGCTTGCGGGCGATATTCGGCTCCGGTCGCACGAGGAAAAAGACGAGCGCGAGGGCGATTAACGCAAGCGACGAAAGCATAATGAACACGATGTTTTCGTTGTTCTCCATCAGCGCGCCGATCAGCGGAGGTCCGGCGGCGACGCCGAGGAAGCGCAAGCTGTTGTAGATCGACGTGATCATCCCGCGTTGGCTCTTGTCCACGGCGCCGGTAATCATCGTATTTAGGCACGGAAGCAGCAAGCCGGTTCCCACGCTGCTTAATGTGATCAGCGCCATGAAGGCGACGAGGTGCTCCTTGTTCCACACCAGCGTAAGGCCGAGCGACGCGGTCGATAAAATCAAGCCGATGTTCATAAGCCAGCGCATCAGCGTGCCGTTCTTCTTTATCACGCTGCCTGTCGTGTAGGACGTAATGACAAGGCCGGCGAGCGGGATGGCGAGCACCAGTCCCTTGATAACGCCGTCCAAGCTGTAGGGCTTCTCTTCCAAAATTTCCGACAGGTAAAACAGGATGCCGAACAACGTAAACAGCCCGAGGCTGCCTGCGAAGAACGACGTAATGAGCCAGCGTCCTTTCCCCTTTAAAATCTGGCCGATCGTGTGCAAATATTTGCCGAGCGGCTGTTTCCCGCTCGATTTCTCTTGCGGCTCCTTAATCAGGAACATAACGGCGAGCAGGGACAGGACGCAAAACAGCGGGAAGGCGAAGAATGCGGCGTACCAAACGATGAGCGCCAGCGCCGCGCCGAGAATCGGACTGACGACCTTGCCGAAGCCGTTCGACGCCTCGGTTAACCCGAGCGCCTTACTCTCCGTCGCGCCGTTGTACAAGTCGCCCACCAGCGCCATGGCGATGGGCGCCGTGCCGGCCGCTCCCAGTCCCTGAAGGGCTCTGGCCCAAATGACGACGGAATACGATCCCCAAACCGCGCCGAAGCCCGCAAGCACGCCCGCTGCTCCGTATACGATCAGAGAGGGGATGATGATCGCTTTCCGGCCGAATTGGTCGGATAAGTAGCCGACGACGGGAATAAATACGCCCGCAGTGACGGAAAATAATGTAATGACCAAGCTGCTTTGGAAATCGCTGACATGGAGCTCGCGCTGCATATCGGGCAAGATCGGAACCAACATCGAGTTGCCGAGGACGAGCACTAGCGGAATGCTGGCGATCGCGATGAATTCCCAAATCTTTCCCTTCGACTGCGGCTGCTTGTCCTTGCCGGAGCCGCCTCCCTTGGCCGAAGCCTCCGGCTCGTGCTCCTCCATGTCGCTCTCGAACGAAATATTCAATCTTCGCGACTTTGTCTTTTCCAACCCGAATCGACTCCTCCGGTAGAAGAATAAACCTAATGTACCCGACGTCGGAAACCGTCATTCGGGGGAAGGGATGGAAACGAGCAGGGCGGCCGCGGCGTGGAATTTTTACGGGAAAACGGGTATCATAAAGGGCAGGAAAGGTGCGTGCATCGACATGAGGAAAACATGGGCGGCGCTCGGACTCGTCGTCGCGCTCGCGGCGATCGCGATCGTGCAGCAGCTGGCCGCAGCGCAAACCGTCGCTACGCCGACGGAGGTCGCGCCGAAGATCGGCTACCTTGCGCCGACCTTCGAGCTGGAGACGATCGAGGGCGGCAGGCTGGGCATCCAACGAGGAGAACGGGAGAAGCCTGTAATCGTGAATTTCTGGGCGTCCTGGTGCGATCCGTGCCGCTTGGAGGCGCCGATTTTGTCGGCGTTGTACGAAAAGTACGGCGATCGAGTGGATATTTACGGCGTCAACGGCATCGACACCGACGACATGGCGAGCGTAAGAGCGTTCATAGAATTATACGAATATAAATTTCCGACGCTGCTGGACCGCAAAGGCGAGGTGTACGATTTGTATCGGGTCATGGGGTATCCGACGTCGTATTTTATCGACCGGGACGGCGTCGTGCGCGATATGATCGTCGGTTTGCCGGGGCATGCCGAATTCGAGCGCAGGCTCGTGAAATTAATTGACCGATAAAAATCCCGGTCCTTGCCTTACGAAAAAAACCTCCCGAAATTCCGCGGATACCCGTTAAAAAGCAGGGGACCGGCGAAAATCGCGGGAGGTTTTGTTCGTTCCTTATGATTCAGCGCGTTAGTGATTAATGATGCCGACGCGTTCGACGCGCTCTTCGCGGTTGTCGAGCACGACCGTGCGCCCGATCAATGCGTACCGGATACTGTCGAGAATCGCTTCCCAGCTCGCTTCGATGACGTTCTCGCTGACGCCGACCGTGCTCCAAGTCGCGTTATAGTCGGACGACTCGATGAGCACGCGCACTTTGGCGGCCGTCGCGTCTTGATCGTTAATGACGCGCACTTTATAGTCCGTTAAGTGAATGTCTCGGATATCCGGGTAATACGTCTCCAGCGCTTTGCGCAGGGCGTTGTCGAGCGCGTTGACCGGTCCGTTGCCTTCCGCGGCCGTATATACGGTCTCGCCATGCACTTTCACCTTCACGATCGCTTCGGACGCGACCGGGTTGTCGCCGGTCTTCTCGACGAGCAGCTTGAACGATTCGATCGTAAAGACGTTTTCTTGCTTGTCGTACGCCTTGCGAATCAGCAGCTCGAGCGACGCGTCCGCGCCTTCGAACTGGTAGCCGCGATGCTCCATATCTTTAATCGTCTGGATGAGACGCTTCGTCGATTCGTTTTCCAAGTTGAAGTCAAGATTGAGTTCTTGCGCTTTAAATACAAGATTGCTTTGGCCCGCCAGCTCCGAGACGAGAACGCGTTGGCGGTTGCCGACAAGCTCGGGCTCGATGTGCTCGTAAGTTTTCGAGTGACGAAGCACCGCGGATACGTGGATTCCGCCTTTGTGGGCGAAGGCCGCGCTGCCGACGTACGGCTGATTGACCGGCATGCTGACGTTCGCGATCTCGCTGACGTAACGGGCGACGTTCGTCAACGTCTTGAGTTGCTCGTCCGTCACGCATTGATAGCCGAGCTTCAGCTGCAGGTTCGGGATGACGGAGACGAGATTCGCGTTGCCGCAGCGCTCGCCGACGCCGTTGAACGTGCCCTGAACTTGCCGTGCGCCGGCTTGAACGGCGGCGAGCGAATTGGCGACGCCGAGCTCGCAATCGTTATGCGCGTGGATGCCGACCGGCGTCTTGACGGAAGCGACGACGTCGGCGACGATCGCGCCGATCTCGCCGGGCAGCGAGCCGCCGTTCGTATCGCACAGCACGATCCAGTCGGCCCCGGCCGCTTCGGCTTTCAATATCGTCGCCAGCGCGTATTCGCGATTATTCTTATAGCCGTCGAAGAAATGCTCCGCGTCGTAGATGACCTCGAGGCCTTGCGACTTCAAATATTTCACGGAATCGTAGATCATGGCCTCGTTCTCTTCCAGCGTCGTCTGCAGCGCGGTCGTCACTTGGAAGTCCCAAGACTTCCCGAAGATCGTCGCGACCCGGACGCCCGAGTCGAGAATGGCTTGCAGATTGGCGTCGTCTTCCGGCTTTACGCCCTTGCGGCGCGTGCTCCCGAAGGCCGTTACCTTGGCGTGCTTAAGCTGCAGGGACGGCGCCCGCTTGAAAAACTCGATGTCCTTCCCGTTGCTGCCGGGCCAGCCGCCCTCGATATAATGAATGCCTAATTCGTCCAGCTTGGCGGCGATTTTTAATTTATCCTCGACGGTCAGGCTGACTCCTTCGCCCTGGGTTCCGTCGCGTAACGTAGTATCGAAGATGGTGACTTGCTGCGGCATGCCGGCGTCCTCCCTGCTTTCGTTCTTGTTCCGTAAATGCGCGTATTTCGAATATTATAGCACGGTTTGGTGGGATGGAGTACCCCTTTTCCCTACGGGGGGCTCGCTTGACCGGGCGCGGCCTCGCGAGTATGCTGTAGGCATTAGCCGGTAGGACGGGATCGAACGATGGAAAACGCGGATGCGTACCCGCGCAGCGGGAGAGTCATATTGCATATCGACATGAACGCTTTCTATTGCTCGGTGCACGAGGCGGCGGAGCCGGAACGGTACCGCGGCAAGCCGACGGCGGTCGCCGGCAGCGTCGAAGCGCGCAAGGGCATCGTCGTCACCTCCTCGTACCCGGCCCGCGCCCGCGGCGTGCGCACCGGCATGACGGTGCGGGAGGCGATGCGGCTTTGCCCGCAGTTAATTCTATTGAAGCCGGATTTCGATTTATATAGAAGCTATTCGCTCGCGTTCCTGCGTATCGTCGGCGACGTGTCGCCGCTCGTGGAGCCTGTGTCGATCGACGAATGTTACGTCGATATTACGGGCTCTAAGCAATTCGGCCCGCCCCTCGCGATTGCCGAGGAGCTTCAGCGGCGCATTCGGGAGGAATTGGGGCTTCCTTGCTCGATCGGCGTCGCTCCCAATAAGCTGCTTGCGAAGATTGCGTCGGATTTCAAGAAGCCGAACGGTCTTACGGTGCTGCGGCTGCGCGACGTTCCGAACGTGCTGTGGCCCCGTCCCTGCGTCGAGCTGCACGGCATCGGCGCCAAGACCGCGGCGAAGCTGGAGCGGCTCGGCATTCGGACGCTCGGCGCGCTCGCGGCCGCGGACGAAACGTTCCTCGTCTCTCATTTCGGGACGAACGGGCATTGGTTAAAGCGCGCCGCGAACGGGAGGGACGACGCGCCGGTCGTCGCCGGGCGGGAGCAAGCGAAATCGGTGGGACATACGGTGACGCTGCCGGAGGACGTAACCGAGCCCGCGGAGGCGCGACGGGTATTGTTGAACTTGGCCGATCAAGTGACGCGGCGCCTTCGGCGCAAAGGGCTGATCGCGGCGACGGTGCAAATTACGATACGGCGGCCGGATATGAAGACGATCACCCGCGCGACGACGCTCCCGGCCCCGACCGACGAGGCGGCGGCCGTGCATCGGGCCGCTTGCGCGTTATTCGAGAAGCATTGGCCGGCGAGAGCGCCCGTCCGGCTTCTCGGCATCGCGTGCCAAAACCTGCGCCCTAAGGAAGACGTGCCGCAGCAGCTCGATCTGTTCGAGTTTCGCGAGCAGCCAAAGAAAGCGGAATTGACGAACGTCATGGATCGCATCCGGGACAAATTCGGGGAAAGCGCGATTTTGACCGCGGGCATGCTCGGGGACGATCCGGCGACCCGGATAAGAAATAAGAAGGAACGAGGCACGTCGCTGCAGATGGATCACTTGGAGAGGAATGAGGAACAATGAGAGCAGAGCGATTTACGCCCGCAGTCGCCTTCGTCGGCCATGCAGACAGCGGGAGGGCGACGCTGGCGGCGCAGGTGGCGCGATATTTCCATGGCCGGAGCCTGCGCGTGCTGGCCGTCGTGGAGGCGGAGTCGCCGTCCGACGACTTGCGGGAGAAATTTGCCGTCGCCGGCGCGAGCGACGTGCGTTTCGCATCGGGACCGGGGACGCCGGCCGGCGGCTTCGATCCGGAAGGAGCGTTCGACGTCGTCGTCGCGGTCGGCTTCGCCCGTTCCGACGCGCCCAAGGTATTCGTCTTTCGCACGGAGGAGCAGGCCGCGGAGCTTGAGCGCGCGGTACCGCCGGTCGTCGCGGCCGTGACGAAGGGAATCTTCTCCAAGGAAAACGAAGCGGGGATTTCGGTTTATTATTTCCACGAATTGGACGAGCTCGTGGACGAGCTTTCGAGGCGATTGCTGACGGGAAATTCGCCGTCCGATATCGTTTGAATTTTGAACAAGGTTGTATTATGATGACTAGTGAGGCTTGCAACATCAAGGGACGAGAATAGGGAGGAATTATTCATGGCAAAGTATACGTGGGTAGATAAAGAGACCTGCATCGCATGCGGCGCATGCGGCGCGACTGCCCCAGACATTTACGATTACGACGACGAAGGCCTTGCCGAGGTCATCTATGACGGCGATAACAACCGCGGCGTGACGGAAATTCCGGAAGATTTGTACGACGATCTTCAAGATGCGTCCGACGGCTGCCCGACGGATTCGATCAAAATTCAAGATTCGCCGTTCGACAACTAAGAGCAGGAAATCGAACGACAAGCCTTCCAGAGCCTAACAGGCGAAGGAAGGTTTTTTGCGTTTCTCCCATTTCGTAATATTTTCATTGCGTGGTCGTCCTTAACGCCGTAAAATGGGGGTGGGCGTTCCCTTATTCAACGCCGATAGGTAGGAGGACGAGATAGTGAGAAGAGCGAAACGATGGGCGATCGCGATGTTGGTTTTCACCGTTGTTTTCAGCATGTTCGGCGGTACGGCCTTCGGCGCGTCGACCCGGTACGCGCTGGTGACGGACGTGACCGGCACCGTGAAGGTGACGAAGGCTGGCGGTTCGAAGGAAATTCGTGTATTTAACGGCATGGGCCTCAACGAAGGCGACAAGATCAAAGTCGAGAAGGGCAGCAGTTTGACGCTCAAGGTGGCCGATCGGGACGACGAGGTCGTGCTCGGCGAAAACTGGAGCGGCACGTTGTCGAAGCTGAAGGCGAACGCAAGCGGCGGCACGGACACGGCCGTGAAAACATGGGCCGGCTCGATGTATAACAACGTGCAGAAGATGACGGGTACCAGCAATACATATAAGGTAGACACGCCGACCGCGGTCATGGGCGTGCGGGGAACGCACTTTACGGTGTCGATCGATCCGATTACCGGCTTGCCGACGATGTTCGTCAGCGCGGGCAAGGTGTCGACGAGCGATCCGGAGCAAGACGATTCCACCGTAGTGCTGCCTTCGCAGCAAGTTACAGTATACCCGGATGCGCCGCCGGATGCCGGCGTCGAATACGTCGATCCGAACCAAATCGTCAATAAGGCCGACAAAAGCGTCATCGCGGCGATGCTGAAGAATAAGACGGAGATCGACGAAGAAAACGAAGAGATCATTAACGAACTCTCCGAGGGCGATGACGCAGAAGAAGAGAGTACGTTGAGTCTGGAAGAGCAGGAAGCCCTGGATCGGTATAAAGCGAACGTCGAGAATGCGTTGTTCAACATTCTTAAGACCGCGGTGGACACCGGGACGATCGACGAGGAAGAAGCCGGGGAAATCATCGAAACGGCCAACCAAGGGATTGAAAGCCAAGATCGTCAGTTCGACTTGACGCGGGAAGTGAAGCCGATCGATCGGACGGCCGGCGTAGATCCGCAAGCGGAGCAACAGCGCCAGCAACGGCGTCAGCAGGCGGAGCAGAAGACGAACCAGAATGTGCAGCAGAAGGAAGAGAAGAAGCAGGAAGTCATCACGAACAACCAACAAGTTCTCGAGCAAATCGAGACGAAGAAGCAAGAGCAGCAACAGCAAAACCAGCAGAAGCAAGAAGAAAAGCAGCAACAAGCGGTCGAGAAGAAGCTGGAGACGCTGACCGAAGCGGAGCGTCAAGCGCTTCAGCAGCGCGTCGAGCAGAAGAAAGAGCAGAAACAGCAGCAGCAGCAACAACAGCAACAGAACTCTAACAATAACAATAATAACAACAATAACAACAATAACGGCGGCAACGAGACGCCGACGACGGTCGGGACGACAACGACGCTGACGCTCGGGAAGTCGTCGATCGTCGCGGGCGAGCCGTTCACCCTGAGCGCGACGGCAACGCGGACCGCTTCCGGGACCCCGGTGCCGAACGGCACGAACGTGACGTTCAAGCTTCGCGGTTCGACGGTGACGTTCGGCACGGTGCAGACACAGAACGGCGTGGCGACGCTGAACGTATCCGCCGCAGACAGCCTCGCGAAGCTCGCGGTCGGGGCAAACCAGCTTGAGGTGTTTACGTCCTCGACGTCGACGACGCAGTCGAATACGTCCATGCCGAAGACGTTGACCGTCTCGGCGGCGACTACGGAAGTGGCGCTTGGCGTCAGCAACGAGTCGCCGGCGCTCAACACCTCGGTGACGTTCACGGCGACCGTATCTGCTAAATCGCCGAGTCAGGTCGTTCCGACCGGAACGGTTAAGCTGTATCAGGGCACCACGCAGATGTCCGGGGACGTTACGGTGAACGCCAACGGCGTCGCGACCTTCAGCAACGTTTCGGTTTCCGGGGCGGCGGGCAGTAAGTCGTACCGGGCGGTCTATACCCCGGACTCGACGAAGTTCTCGTCGAGCGAAGGCACGAAGTCGATTACGGCAACGACGGCGACAACGACGGCATTGACCGTATCCAACGGGGCGCCGGCGCTTGGCTCGACCGTCACGTTCACGGCGACGGTGACGCCGGATGCGAGCGGTGCGGGGACGCCGGTCGGAACGGTTACGCTTTACGAGGGAGCTACGGCGGTTTCGAACCCTGTCGAGCTAATGAACGGCGTCGCGAATATCCCATGGACGGTTTCGGGGGAGACAGGAACGCGTAACTTTACGGCGAAATTTACGCCGTCGTCGACGAGCTTCGCCGCAAGCGAGAGTAGTCCTCCCACGACGCTCAATGTTAGCCCGGCACCAACGGTTATTCCTGAGGTTTATATCACGAGGGGCGCCACAACGGGCGATACGTTCGACGTGCTAGTTCAACTGAAGAACTTTACAGATGCCAACAAGATTTACGGCCTGCAGCTCAACTTCTTGCATAAGCCGGATATCGCAGGGAATTCGCAATCGTCTTATTACAATACGACTAAGTTTACTAATAGTTCGATAGCGGTGGATGCGTTGACGCCACACCACGGAACAATCAACGGAGTGTCAATGGTGGAGAGTATCTACGCGTTCACTTTGTTCAATACAACTGAGGGCGTCGCATTCTCGGCGACGGGCGAGACGGCAGCGACAATTCCGTTCAAGGTAACCGGTTCGGATACCGCGATGCAACTCGTATACTGGCAGTTCGTGAATGCATCCGGTGAGGCAATAGACGTTAAGGTTTATGTAAACGGGACTTTGGTTACCACAGCCTCTGGGAACTTATAAGGAGATCATATGAAAATTATTCGAACTTTAGGGATTGGCGGTTTGGCGGCAACGCTCCTCTTCGGAGGGGCGGCCGTCGCCGGCGCGGCATTGTATTCTCCGGAAGGCCGTCCGTTGATCGAGACATTCGACGCCGCGGGGAGCGGGCAATACGACGAGTTGAACGGAGCCGCGGCGGAAGCGTCGTTCCGGCATCCGGGCGGCGTGCTGGTGTTGAAGGACGGCTCCGTGCTCGTCGCGGACACGGGCAACCACCGCATTCGCATCGTCAAGGACGGCCAAGTGTCCCACTTCGCGGGTACGGAGGTATCGGTGTTGTTCGACGACGCCGGTCTGCCGGTCGGCGCGCTCGGGGACGGCACCAGCGACTTGAGCTTCTTCTGGAGCCCGGTCGGGCTCGCGGCCGACGCGAAGGGCAACGTATACGTCGCCGACAAAGACAACCATGCGATTCGAAAAATCGATGCGGCCGGCAACGTTACGACGCTGGCGGGCAACGGCGTCCTCGGACTTGAGGACGGCAAAGGCGAAGCGGCGGCATTCTACGCGCCGTCCGACGTCGCGGTGGATGCGGCCGGTAACGTCTACGTCGCGGACACGCTGAATCACGCGATTCGAAAGATCGACCCGAGCGGAAGCGTCACGACGCTTAACGCGCTCTCCGAACGGACCGTCGAAGTGTTCGAGGGCGTCATCGACGAAGCGGGCGACTTCAAAGACGGGCCGCTTGCGCAGGCGCTCTTCAACGAGCCGGCGGGTCTGGCGATCGACCCCAAAGGCAATCTATACGTCAGCGATACCGGCAACCAGCGCATCCGCTATATCGATTTCGCGGCAGGCACGGTAACGACGGTCGCCGGCGGCGGGACGTACGCGGACGAGGCGCTGTATGTCGAGGGCTTCTACGTCGACGGCGCGGCGGCTGACGCACGGTTCTACAGCCCGAAAGGGCTGGCGCTCGATAAGGACGGCGGCTTGTATATTGCCGACAGCCTGAATCACAGCATCCGGTACTTGAAGGACGGGAAAGTCGTTACGGTCGTCGGCAACGCGAACGGCGAATACGGCGTAGTCAACGGCGTCGACGAGAAGGCGCAAGTCGACTATCCGTCGGACGTCGCGATCGACGCGAGCGGGAACCTGTACATCGCGGATATGTATAATAACAAGATCCGCAAGGTCGAGTTTTACGCCTTGCCGAACGGCTGGACCGCGAACGGCAGCATTCGCGTCCTGTATAACAACAAGGCCGTCACGTTCGACGCGCAGCCGGAAATTCGTTCGAGCCGGACGATGGTGCCGGTGCGGGCGATCGCGGAAGCGATGGGCTATGACGTCGCTTTCGAAGGCAACGATATCGTCTTGACCGGCGCGAGCGGAACGATCAAGCTGACGGTCGGCAAGCTGGAAGTGACGCAGACGGTCGGCAAGACGACGAAGACCGTGGCGATCGACGCGGCGCCGTACGTGGAAGGAAGCCGGACGTACGTCCCGGTGCGCTTCTTCGCGGAGCAGATCGGCGTCGCCGTCGACTGGCACGCCGAGACGACGACGGTGCTGTTGCGAGACTAATCGACTCGAAGCAAGTGGAGCGGTTCCCGACGGGGGGGCCGCTCTTTTGCGTTCTACGAAAACAGGGCCGCCTCCGTCGAAGGAGACAGCCCCGCATAATGGGAAGTTTCTTAATTATTGACGAACACGATTAAGGCGACTAATAAGAGGACGACAACGCCGACCGCGACGCCGGTAATTTGGAGCGCCTTCGGGTTGCCTTCGTCTCGCTTCGGCTTCCGCAGCGGCGGCAGCGTCTTTCGCTTGGCCATGACTATTCTCTCCTTCGGTGACGTCAGGTAAAAGATACGCATCTTTATTGTAAACGGTTTCTGTGCCCATTTCAACGGATCCGGGCGCGATGCTTTCTTTTTCATGGGAAAACTTTTACACTATGGAGATAGACCAAGAAGGAACGGGCAGGGGATTATATGTTATATACATTGGCGAAATCGGTGTTGTTCCGGCTCGACCCCGAGCGGGCGCATCATTGGACGATAGACGCTTTGTCCGCCGCGCCGCGCATTCCCGGCGCGTTGACGGCTTTACGAGGCTTGTACGGCGTACCGCAGACGGCGGAATTGGCGACGACCGCGTTCGGACTGTCCTTCCCGCATCCGGTCGGCTTATCGGCCGGTCTGGACAAGAACGGAACGGCGGCGGAAGCGTTCGCCGCCATGGGCTTCGGCTTCGTCGAAGTGGGCACCGTTACGCCGAAGGGCCAGCCCGGCAACGAAAAGCCGAGACTGTTCCGGCTGAAGGAGCATGAGGCCTTAATCAACCGCATGGGCTTCAACAACGTCGGCGCGGAGGCGATGGCGCGAAGCTTGGCGGGTTGCCGCCTGCCGGTCCCGCTCTTCGTCAACATCGGGAAAAACAAATCGACCCCGAACGAAACCGCATTCGAGGACTACGTGAGCAACCTGCGAACCTTGTACGGACACGGGCAAGCGTTCGTCGTGAACGTCAGCTCGCCGAACACGCCGGGACTGCGCAGCCTGCAGCAGGGCGACGACATGCGGCAGCTGCTGCAATCGGTCGCCTCCGCGAGAGACGTCTTAGCGGCGTCGGCGGACGGCGGGAAGAAGCCGATCCTCGTCAAGATCGCCCCGGACTTGACCGACGAGCAACTGGCCGATACGGTGGCCGCAGTGGTCGCTTCCGGCATCGACGGCTTAGTGGCGACGAATACGACGCTGTCGCGGGAGGGGCTCGCCCATCGTCATGCGAACGAAGCCGGGGGCTTAAGCGGCAAGCCGCTTCGCATCCGATCGACGGAGGTCATTCGCGACGTGTATCGGCACACGGGCGGGACGCTGCCGATCATCGGCTCGGGCGGCATCTTTACCGCCGACGACGCATATGAAAAGATACGGGCCGGCGCCTCCCTCGTACAGGTGTACACGGCGCTGATTTACGAAGGCCCCGGCCTCGTTCGGCGATTGGCGGAGGGCATTCGGGAGCGCGTCCGAGCGGACGGCTTCAACAACGTGTCCGAGGCGGTCGGCCGAGGGTGAGCCTGAAGCGTCCATGGCGACAGGAGGTGACTCGAATGGACGGTAGAGACTGGGGGAAATTCCTCATTCCCTATGAGCAAGCGGTCGAAGAGTTGAAAGTGAAGTTCAAGTCGATGCGCGTAGAGATGAAAAAGAGGGAAGAATATTCGCCGATCGAATTCGTGACGGGGCGGGTCAAGCGCGTATCCAGCATATTGGAAAAGGCGAAACGGTTAAGCGTTCCGATGGAAAAGCTGGAAGAAGGCATCGAGGATATCGCAGGGATCCGCATCATGTGCCAGTTCGTGGCGGATATCGAGCAGATGGCCGATTTGATCCGAGCGCGCAAGGATATGAAGGTGCTCTACGAGAAGGATTATATTAAAAATTATAAGCCAAGCGGATATCGCAGCTATCATATGATCGTGGAGTACATGGTACAGACGGCGCTCGGCATGAAAAAGATTTTAGCCGAAATTCAGCTCCGCACGCTTTCAATGAATTTTTGGGCGACGATCGAGCATTCCCTCAGCTACAAGTTCCGGGGCAATCTGCCGGAGCATATCCGAGAGCGGCTGCAGAGCGCCGCGGAAGCGTCCTTCAAGCTGGACGAGGAGATGTCCCAAATCCGCGAGGAAATCGTAGAAGCGCAAAAGCTGTTCGAGGATCAATCTTCGCTCGTCAGCCAAGTGCTCAACGACATCCAGCAATTGTACTTCTACAATCGGGCGAAGGAAGCGCAGCAATTTCAAAACCGTTTTAGCGAGTTATGGGGCTCGGAGGACGACCCTTGGCGCCTGCGGGAGCTTTCGGAGCAAATCGGCGCCGCGCTCGTCTTGGCGAAGAAGGAGAATCGATCGTGACAGAACATCCCCGACCTTCGGACTCGTCCGCGCCGGGCGTGCCGGCATCTCGCTACGACCCGCTGTACGTCGCGTTCGTCGCGTATTTTAACCGGGAGAGGGACTACTTCGAATGCCACGAGGTCATGGAGCAGCTGTGGCTCGAGGAAGCGCGGGACCCGCTGTATCAAGGGCTTTTGCAGGTAGCGGTCGGCTTGTACCACCATCGGAACGGCAATATCGACGGCGGCGTGAAGCTGCTGGCGGCGGCGGTACGCAAGCTGGAGGGGCATCCGCCCGTCACGTTGGGCATTCGGCTCGACAAGCTGCTAGCGGACGCCAAGTCGCATCTGGCGGGGCTGGAGCGGCATGCGGAAGAGCCGTTCCCGTTCCGGGACCTTGATATCGATATCGTCGACCCGGCGCTGTCGGAGGCGGTCGACGCGTTCGTCCCCGGCGAAGAGGAAGAAGCACATCGGTAGAAAACGGGGCGGCCGACGTATAAAAAACCTCCCTCCGCGTGAAGTGCACCCCTTATAGTGGACATTGGATAAACACCCTGTGTTTAAAACCGATGAATACTATAGGGGGTGCTTCTCGTTATGGCAAAAAAGGGACAGAAGTTTGAATCGTATAGCTTTGAGTTGAAGAAGCAAGCCAT
>NZ_DASQMZ010000097.1:0-5479 GCF_035645235.1 Paenibacillus sp. | reverse complement strand
GAATGAACACCACACTCCTCATGATATGTATTTTGCAAACGGTTACAAGAATAGTGTACGGGGGGCCGCGACCGTTACGTAGAGTAGTATTTTTACCTTCCTGCACAATATTGCTAAACAGGCCCGCGCACCGATGCGCGGGCCATGCGGTTAATACGCGATGGTCGGGTTCCACCACACCGACTCGCCGCCGGTCGTGTTCGCTTTCGCGTTGACGTGGAAGTAAATGACGTCGCCGGCGGAGACGGAGACAGTCAGACTGTGTACAGCGGACTCGTCGGCGTACGTGGCGGGCGAGAGCGAGTCGGACCAGAGCTGCGTGCCGTTCTTCATGATTTTAATGTCGGCGCCGTCGCCGATCGTCCGGTCGGCGACGATATAGTGCGCGCTGCCGGTAATGTCGATCGTGCCGGCGACCGGAGCGACCCACTTCAGCACGGCGTCGTTGCCGACGGCCGGGTTCTGCGCCACGCGGGAAATCTTCGCGCCGCCGCCGCCCCAATAGTCGTTGAACGTTTGGTCGTGCACGAACGCCATCGGTATATAGGAGCTGCCGTTAAAGTACTCGTAATACCATCCCCCTGCACCGTCCCGGTACTGCACGAAGTTGCTCTCCCGCTGCGAGACGGCGCCCGACGACGGCACGATCGCGCCCGTCGGACGGGTGACGATGCCGGAACCGAGCCAATTGACGTATTGCAGCTTGTAGTAATACGTCTGTCCGTTCACGGCTGTCGTATCGGTGTAGTGCATGCTGCTCGGCGTATCGTTGAGCCGCGTGTACACGCCGTTCAGGCTCGTGCTGCGGTAGACGAAGGCGCCGGTGTCTTTCCGGTTCTGCGCCCAATACACATATACCTCGTTGTCGCCGGGAAGGGCGAAGGGAACGGCGTCGCTTACCGGCAGATGGGTGCTGATCGCGATGCGGTCGATGCGGATCGTACCGGTCGCGGTCGTCGAGCCGTCCGTCTCGATCGGATGAACCCGCAGCTGGCGGATCGTACCGGTCCAGTTCGAGTTTGCGCCGACCGGGAAGATATAATCCGCATAGCTCGGATCGTTCGGGTTCAGCGCGATCGTCATGCTCTTCGCATCGTTCCAGGTCGTGTCCGTGTCGGTAATCCACTGCACCTTCGCTTGAATCGCCCCCGTGTCGTTCTTCGCATTCATGCGGATCGACTGGTTTGCTTTGGCCGGAATCTTCAACTGATCCAGCGAATTCATGTACGGGTCCGTTCGGCCTGCGAAGGTTAGATCGAACTTGCCGCCCGACGCGGAGGCCGCGTCGATCTGCTGGATCGCCGTCCAGCCCTCGGCGTTGCTCGCGGCGTTGAATTCCCATGCGACCAAATCCGGTCCCTCGACGACGTCGATCGAATCGATGCTGATCGAGCCCGAGCCGGCGTTAATATCGAGGCGCAGGTTCTGCAGTACGCCTGCGAATTGATAGTGGTTACCGATGTCGAACAGATAGGTTCGATACAACGTATCGTTCGCAACCAGATTCGTAGTTAACGACTGCGAGCCGCTGAATGCCGAATTCTGGTCGGTCGTCCAGAACAGCTGAGCGGACGTCGCCGGCGAACCGTTCTTCATGACGACCCGGACGTAATGGCTGCGCTTGCCCCGCAAGTCTAAGTCGGCGGTGTACGTAATGTACGGGTCGTTGCCGTTGATCGCGAAGTTGAGCTGCCCGTTCACTGACGCGTTCGTTACATGGTTCGCCATATTCCAGCCCTCGAAATTGCCGTTCGCGTTAAAGCCCCACGTCTTGTCGTTGGCGGCGATCGTGACGGAAGCGTTCGAGGAAGCCCCGCCGCACACATCGTTCGCATTGCAGGCCGCAACCTTGTAATAGTACGATTTGCCGTCGAACAGCGCAGCGTCCGTGAACGAGGTCGTCCAGCGGTCTGTCGTTGCGATCAAATACGTATCGTCGGGCGCGAACGACGACTTCGTGCTGCGATAAATGCGATACTCCAGCAGATTGCCCGCGGACGATGCGCCCCAGCTCAATGCTACGCTGTCTTTGTCGCCGCTTAGCGTCGCCGTGACGCCGGTCACTTGGGCCGGCGCCGTAGAGCTGGCGGCAGCGGTAGCCGCGCTGACCTGCGACGAAGCGCTCCCCTCGTTGCCCGCCTCGTCCACCGCGGTAACCTTATAATAATAGGTTGTGGACGACGCCAAGCCGGAATCCTGGAACTCGCTTTCATTCGAGAAGCCAATAAAGTTGGCCGCCGACGGCGTGAAGCCGGATGTCGCGCTGCGGTACACCTTGTATTCCGCTACGCCTTGGCCCGTGATCGTCGACCAGTCCAGGCCGATGCGCTTGCTGCCGACCGTCGTTGCGGCGACGCCGGTCACCTGGGACGGAGCGGTCGTATCCGGCGTTCCCTTGTAAATCGCCGGCGTACCGAACACGACCCAATCGTACGCATCGTTCGCGGCGCCGGAAACGCCCTTGTTGGTCGCGAGCGTAATGTCGACCGTCTGTCCGGCATAGGCGGTCAAGTCGATCATGGCCGGCTCCCAGCGGTGCCAACGGCTGTAGTGCGGCTGCGAGTAGTCGCCCGTAAACTCGGTCGCGCCGTTCACCTTGACCCGGACGACATAGCCGTCGGAGCCGTCCGCGCCGTCGGCCAATCCCGAATGCAGCGCCAGATTCAGCCGCTCCCCGTTGCCGACCGTCGGCAGCGAAATATTGTGGTACACGGCTGTGGCGTCGCCGCTGCTCGGCGCATGCAGGAAGATGCCGCTCTTGCCGATGCCGCCGACGATATACGTCCCGGCGCTTCCGGATGCCGTATTGCTGACCGTCGCCGAGCCGAAGTTGGAGATGAAGTCGTACACGAGCGCGCCGGGAGCGTCGATGTCGAATCGCGCCGGACGCCGCACGTTGCCGAAGCTGTCGACGAATCCGGCGATCGCCGCTTCGAATTGCGTTCCCTTAATTTCGTAGATCGATGCGGCCGGATCGTTCCAACTCAGCGGCGAAATATAATGGGCCCCGCCCTCGTACGTTTTCACCAAGCCGTCGAAATTGGACGTGTAATCGGACTTGTTGAGCGGATTATATTCCGGCGCGCCCCAATTGTTGTCGTACCCGAGCACCTGCTTGAAGTAATCGGCGTCCCTCGTCGCGTCCCCATACAACGTTACGCCGAGGGAGCCGGGCGACAGGGCGGCCGTCGTCAACATCGAGCCCGTCAAGTAGTACCCGTCCGAGCCCGACGCGTTATGCGCTTGATGGGCGAAAACGCGGTTGGCCGGCAGCCCGGCTTCGATGATCCAGTTCGCAAGGTCCTGCAGGTGATGCTTCAGCAGCATGACCCGCCAGCGCGCCCACTCCTCCCAGAACGGATCCCCGTCGTCGCGCACGCGCGGCGGATCGACGTCGTTCCATGACGCGAAGCTGGTGCCCATCGCGCTATTGAATTGGCCGATCGAGGAAAATACCGGGTCGCGGGCTTGTCCGGCGTACTCGCCGCTTACCGGATCGTAGATGCCGGTTCCTTGCAGCCATTCCTTCCACTCGGCGATCGACAGCGGGTTGTAATCGGAATACCGCGTCCCGTCCCATACGTATTGCCAATCCTCCGAATCGAGGCTGACGCCCACGAACAGGTCGGGGTTCGCGTTGCGCCACTCGACGATCCGAGCTACCGCTTGCTGCACATTGCGCTTCTTGAACGCATAATGCTTCGCATTTTTCCTGGAATAGGTCATGTAATTATGTTGGTCGACGCTGCGGAACATGTCCCAATTGTTCGTGTCCCACATCGTGATGCGGGTGTCGTTCCCGAGCGCATGCATCAGTCCGACGTCGCCCGCCCAGCCGCCGGCGTTCATCTGGATCAGTACCGGAGCGCCGTAATCTTCGGCGTATTGCAATTGTTGGTCGAGCGTGCGGGAGTCCCAATTGTAATTTTGGTGGTGCGCGTAGGTGTCTAAACTCAGGAAGGAGGTTTGGATGCTGAGTCCGGTCTTGACGTAGTCGGTCTGGTTGAAGGAGTCGACGATGGCGTCGTATTCGGCGTTCACGCGGTCTTGCGGGGGGGCCGGCCATGAATTAAACAGGATGTAGAAGGTCTCGTCGTACGTGGCCGCTGACGCGGAAGCGAGTC
Source organism: Paenibacillus sp. (assembly GCF_035645235.1). Lineage (GTDB taxonomy): Bacteria > Bacillota > Bacilli > Paenibacillales > YIM-B00363 > Paenibacillus_AE. The sequence continues at coordinate 1,355 of NZ_DASQMZ010000097.1, read as the reverse complement.
CGACGGATGAGGAGAGCATGAGACTGAGGAGCCCGGCGATCGTTTGTTTCGTGCGCATCATTCACGTTCCTTTCCCTTGGGGGTGGTGTGGCGAGTCTTGCGGAAAACCAAGCTGTTGCGGGAAATGTGTAAGCGCTATCACCTCCTTGATGGCTCTATTATAGAGAGCGGGCGACGGCAGCAGATAGGGTAAGATGTTTACCTTCGGTCGCTTTCTTGTCCTTTTGAGGTGCGTAACGTTTCCAAAGTTTGCATTGAACCAGGCAAAAAACTACCCGTTCCACAAGATCGTCTTGTGTCGGCGGGGCGCAGGCAGGCGTTACGATTGTAGGAAACAGATATGGATGGGGTGTTGGGTGTGGGGTTTGCATCATTTTCCCCGAAAGACACAAGATTGGTGCCGCAGGGGTGGCGGGAGACGACGGTGGAGCCGGGGGAGCGAGTGCGGTTCGACTTCGGCGTTAAGCGTGCGGGGATCGTGTATATGCGGATTTCCGGAGGGCGGGCGGAGGCGTGGTCCGACATACGTTACGCATATGCAGCGGATGAACGCATCTTTGCGGCGCTCGATCGGGCGAGAGGGAGCGAGGCGTTCGTCACCGACCGGTTCCCGACGGTGGTGCGCGGGACGCCGGCCGGCGTGCTGGCGCAGTGGGAGCGCGCGTACGGTTCCGCCGATGTGTATCGGTTGGAAAATACGTTGAGCGCGCTTCGCTGGCTGGAGATCGACAATCGGTCGGATGAATCGGTGCGGATCGCCGAGTGCTGGTTGGAGTACACGGCGATCCCGTATGCGGGCGCCGGCGGCTTCGAATGCGACGACCGCGCGGTGAACGAGGCGTGGGCCATGGGGGTCTATACGGTAGAAATGTGCACGCAGCCTTCGCGATTTACGCAGCGCCCGCTCGCCGGACCGTTCTCGGACCATGTGATTTGGGACGGCGTGCGCCGGGACAAGGATGTGTGGGGCGGCGACCTGCGACCGGCGTCGTTGGTTTGGTTGTATGCGTTCGATCGGCCGGAGATCGTAAAAAATACGCTGGAGGTGCTGCTGTCGCAGCAGCATGCCGCCGGAGACGAGGAAGGAATCATTCCGGGCAGCGGCGCTTACGGGCAACTGTTTTACGAGTGGACGATGTGGACGATCGTAAATTTGTGGGAATATGCGTGGATCACGGGGGATCTTGCGTACGTCGAGGCGAACCGACAGCGGCTCACAGGGGTGATGGGCTGGCTGGAACGGCGCGCCGAGGCGGACGGTTTGATCAACGGTTTGAACAGCTGGATGTATTCGGTCGACGCGCGCGGCAAGATCAGCGGACTGGCCATGGCGCAGAAAGCGGCTTGGGATGCGA